>CAYVNA010000025.1:0-5282 GCA_964452735.1 uncultured Candidatus Saccharibacteria bacterium | reverse complement strand
CTCACAGCATCCTTAAACTCTCCCAGAGGCTTC
Source organism: uncultured Candidatus Saccharibacteria bacterium (assembly GCA_964452735.1). Lineage (GTDB taxonomy): Bacteria > Patescibacteriota > Dojkabacteria > SC72 > SC72 > UBA2177. The sequence goes on along the minus strand of CAYVNA010000025.1, from coordinate 5,249 downwards.
CATTCCTCATCAGAGAATGTACCACCTGTACTACTCTGTGAAATATATAGGTATATGTATGAATAATCAGTTTGATTACCAATATTCTTCAAATCACCCTCCAACCTCTCAATATTATACCTAACCTCATTCAACTCCCTATACACTGCTAAGGTATCCTCTACGCTACTCGCTGTTTCTAAAATCTTCAAATACTGTTGTTCAACACTCCTGTAGTTGGACAACCTAGCTTCCAAATCCATAACAGTATCAGAAACATCACTCTCAGAGATTGAAGAATTAACATACTCACCATCCAAATCTTTTAATTCTGCATATACTGAATCAAACTTAGACTCCTCAACCTTAAGTACAATACTCACAACCCTATCCTTTCCTTTACCATAGTCAGAAAGAGACACATATGTACCATTAGAAGAATCCTTAATCCCCGATATTGAATCTAAAGTACCATCTATATCATCAACAGCAACAGATATATTACCAGACCTAATAATATGATTATCTTCAACAGTATCACTAGTTACAGACTCCTCACGCATATCCCCGCCATATGAAGAACTAAGGAAGGCATCATTACTTAAAGAAGGAGATTGAATATAGCTAATATCGGAATCAGATATCTTGTCTATATTTTTTCTATATATCCAAACACCAGCAATTAGAAAAACACACAGGGAGGAAACAATGGATAAAGGTATTAATATAAACTTTAACAGTTTAGATTGATCCATACAAATATACTATTAAATTAATAGTATATGATATGAAATACCTCTTACCTTTACAATATGAAACCTAAAAAGACTTAGGTATGAATAGTTCAGAACCTAGTTCTAAATTATATGGATAATCCAACCAATTATAATCAGCTATATCCTGTGAACTAACATCATACTCTTCAGCTATTGAATTAAGGGTATCCCCCTCACTTACAATTACAAATAATCCATCCCTCGGAGGAATTCTCAGTTTTTGCCCAATGTTTAATTCAGAGTCCGTTTCCAAATCATTTGCAAAAAGAATAGTCTCTACTTGCAATCCATACTCCTCAGATATACTGTTTAATGTATCACCTTCCTTAATAGTATATTCTAAGGATACTTCTTCTCTATCATCTTCATTATTAAAAACATTCCTTATACTATCCATTAAGGTATTACTACCATCTGGGGATTGTCTAACAAAAATATATACAACACCAACAATCAAGAGAATTGCTACAAGAAAGAACAATGGTATATTTTTCTTATTCATAGGATATTCTGTAGTTACAAATTATTGTTAATGATAACAAGGAATCTATAACCAAACAATGATGACTATCTCTTTGAGAACTGAGGCTTCTTCCTCGCCTTTACATGATTATATTTCTTTCTTTCAACTGCTCTAGGATCTCTAGTAACAAGATTCTCTTTCCTCAATGAGCTCTTGAATTCCGAATCCATCTCATACAAAGCTCTTGCTAATCCTAACCTAACTGATTCTAACTGACCAGTAATACCACCACCATAAACCCTTGCAGTAAAGTAATATTTACCATCTAAACCAACAACAGACAATGGCTTATTAACAACCTTCTCTGCATCAGACCTATCAGAAAAATATTCAGATACAACCTTACCATTAACAGAAGATGCCTTATCTCCCTTATATAATCTAACTCTAGCAGTAGACGTTTTTCTTCTTCCTATTCCTTCTGTATATTTCTCCACAATATATTAAATTATAATTTAATCTCTACAGGTTTCTGAGCAGAATTCTTATGCTCAGAGTCCTTGTATATTATCAACCTAGCAATCCTCTTATCCTTAAGTTTGTTCTGAGGTAACATATTCTTAACAGCATCTAAGATAACTTTCCTAGAATCCTTCTTCATCTGCTCATCAAACCTAGTTTCTTTCAAACCACCTGGATATGTAGAATGCCTATAATACATCTTCTTTGTTTCCTTACCTCTAGTCAACTTCACATCATCACTATTAAGAACAATCACATAATCCCCACAATCAACATTTGGAACAATCTCAGGTTTCTCTTTCCCTATCAACAAAGATGCTATCCTTGTTGCAACCCTACCCAATATTTGATCCTTAACATCAATGATATACCACTTTCTTTCTATCTCACTTTCTTTTGTCCAACTAGTCTTATATTTCATATATTTCTAATAATATCAATTAAATACCAGCTCTACTCCTAGCTCTCTCTGTTCTATGAATAACTGCAGTCTTATCAACTCTCTTATCTTTGTCTGCAGAAGGCTTTTTCTTCTCCATAACCACTTTCTTTTCTTTCTTATCTTTCTTTTCCTCTTCCTTCTTAGAAGACTCACTCTTCTTTTCTAAACCTAAGAGATATACTCTAGAAAGCTCTGCATTATCACCTGCTTGAAATCCAACCTTAACAATTCCAACTCCCTTCTTATCTTTACCTACATATTCCTCATATTTCTTCAACAATGATTCCTTTCCCAATATATTCAAAAGTTCCCTCCTAAAATTCAATGTCATACTTCCACCCTTTGCTATTAAGGAAGAAGCTTCCTGTTTCAAAACCTTTGCCTTTGCCGTTGTTGTCAAAACATGATTATTCTCAAAAAGAGATCTAAGAAGATTCCTAATCAATGAATCTCTATGTGATTTCTTCCTTCCTAATTTTGCTCTTTTAATCCTCTTATACATCCTTATTATGCACCTTTAATATTAATTCCGTATTCTGTTAATAGTTCCAAAATTTCATTCAAAGACTTATTACCAAAACCAGGTAGATTTAAAAGCTCTGTTGCTGTAGTATTTCTTAAATCTGCAACTGTCTTAAAACCACCAGCTAACAAACCTGTCTTGGATCTCTTTGATATTGGAAGTTCTTCAACTTTCCAATTCCCTATTTCATCATTCTCTAAAGACTTCTCCTCTACAACCTCTTCTACTTTGTTAGCTTCCTCTTCCAACTCTTCTACCTGTTTCTCTGACATACCCATAGCTACCATAACTTTTCCTGCGAATTCCTGAAGTATCTTTGAAGACTCTACAAGAGCATCTTTGGATGAAATACTTCCATCGGTTGTAACACCTATTAGAACAGCATCCAAGTCTGTCTCCTGACCCTTACGAGCCTGTTCTACACTCATACTAACCCTCTCTATTGGTGTAAAATCACAATCCAAAGGTATCAATCCAACAACTTTCCTCTCATTTGCATCAACTCTTTTATAACCAACACCTGATTCAACAGTTATATCCATTTCTAAAGAAGCAGATGCGTCTGTTAACTCAGCAATAACAACATCCTTATTAACAACCTCCAAATCACCTGTTACTTCAATATCTCCAGCAGTTACAACTTTCTTCCCCTTAACATTCAATCTACAAACCAATACCTCGTCCAAAGATGTCTTGAATTTAACTTCTTTGAGATTCATTATTATCTCAACTACATTCTCTTTTACACCATCAATAGTGGAATATTCATGATCTACACCTTTGATCTGTACAGCAGTAATACCGGATCCTCTCAAACTTGAGTAGAGAATTCTTCTTAATGCATTACCTAAAGTATTTCCATAACCTCTTGGCAATGGAGATATCTCAAATAATCCATAATTATCTTTTTCCTCTTTGATAGTAACCTTAATATCCTTAAAAGCTTCCATTTAGATTTAAAATAAAATTATCTAGAGTAGAACTCTATAATTAGGTTCTCCTTAATTCCTTCATCTATATCATCCCTAATAGGCAATCTTACAACACTGCAACTAGAATCCTTACCCTCTATCCAACCTGGAGTAGGGAAAAGCTTTGTAGAAGGAGCTAGCTTAGCTTTACTTAGTTCTACAGAATCTCCTTCCTTTAACTCATAGGATGGTATTGTTAACTTCTTTCCATTAACCTTAACATGTCCATGTGTAACATACTGTCTAGCTGCTCCATGAGAAGGAGCAAGACCTGCAAGATACACAACATTATCAAGTCTTAATTCCAATATTCTTAAGAAATCTAAACCTTTGTCTGAATTGAAAAGTTTGGATCTCCTATCTGCCTCCTGATATACTGATTTCATATTCTTCTCTCTTAACCCATATATTCTTTTAACCTTCTGTTTCTCTCTCAACTGAATTCCATAGTTTGAAAGACGAGCTCTTCTCTGATTCCCATGCTGTCCTGGAGCAAAAGGTTTCCTTGCTAAACCATTCTTCTCTGAAAAAGATCTAGCACCTTTAAGATGGAGATTCACTCCTTCTCTTCTACTTAATTTTTCTTTTGGTCCAGTATATCTACCCATTACAAATAAAAAACATATTAACTATTTTCTTGGAGCTTTTCTTGGTCTACAACCATTATGAGGGATAGGGGTCCTATCGATTAAAGTTGTAATCCTTAATCCCGCAGAATCCAAACCCTTAACAGCAGCGTTCCTTCCAGCACCAGGTCCTTTTATGAAAACCTTAACTTCTTTCAATCCATATTTCTTAATAACTCTCTCAGCAACTTCTAACGCTGCCTTCGTAGCAGCAAAAGCAGTACTCCTCTTTGCTCCCTTAAAACCAACCCTAGATGGATTGCCTTGCCCTAGAACCTCACCATTTTCATCGGCAAGACTAATTATTGTATTATTGAAAGTTGACTGAATGGTAGCAATACCAGTCTGTACAGTTTTCTTAGCTTTTGACTTAACATTATTAGTTGCCATTTTTTCTATGTTTTTTCTAACTTATGTTTAAGACCTCCAACAGGTCTACTCTTACCCTTTCTAGTTCTAGCATTATGCCTAGTTCTTTGTCCCCTAACAGGAAGCCCAAGCTTATGCCTAACACCTCTATAGCTTCGGATATCTTTCAATCTTTTAATATCTCTGAATATATTCTGTCTTAACTCTCCTTCAACACGTGCATTCTCCTCAATATATTTTCTAACAACCTCTAGCTCGGCCTCAGACAGATCCTTAACTAATTTGTTTTCATCCACTCTTGTAACCTCACATAAATCCTTTGCGGTTCTTTCACCAACACCATATACACTAAGCAAAGAGACCCAGAGTCTCTTGTCATTTGGTATTTCTATTCCTGCTACCCTTGCCATTTATGTTTAAAATATAATTAATTAAGGTATATCAAATTAACCCTGCCTCTGCTTATGCTTTGGGTTCTTTTTGCAATATACATAAACCCTCCTCTTCCTTTTAACAACGTAACAATCTGGACACCTTTTTTTTGCAGAAGCTTGTACTTTCATACTTCTAATTCATAA
>CAYVNA010000024.1:0-6620 GCA_964452735.1 uncultured Candidatus Saccharibacteria bacterium | reverse complement strand
TCAGGTAGGAAGTGGAACTACAACCTTGCCCGTACAAATAGCCAGAAGTAGCAACTATATAGGTAGGAGTAACTGGACAGCAGATGGCTACTATGGAGGAATGATGGATGATGTGAGGATATTAAATAGACCACTCACCCCAGATGAGATAGCAGAATCGTATAGGATGTCGAAGGACTTGTACTTAACTAAGGAAATATCCAATAATGACCTCTCAACAGATACGAAGATTCCTTTCTGGATAGCCTCTGACCAATTGGGGAATAACCTTGATTTGATGATTGGTAACTCCAAATATGCTAACTACCAAGCAGACGAATTTACTAAAGGTCTTTGGTTATTAGATGAGCCCACAGGTGCATCGTCATATATAAAGGATTCTAGTGGTAACGGTAATAACGGAACACCAACAGGTACAACATATGTAGAGGGCAAGATAGGTGGAGCAAGAAGCTTCAATGGAACAAGTGACCTAATTACTGTTCCTGAAAATGATTCACTTGACCCATCAAGTATAACCATCGATGCATGGTTAAAACCATCTTCTTTCCAAGCTGGTAACTTTGTAGATAAAGGGGGTAACAGTGGGTACAGATTTAGAGTATTAGCAGATGGGAGGGTAGAATTCCATGATAGGGGAACTACAAACAGTCTTGCTTCTAAATCAACCCTCCTGCTAGATCAGTGGAATCATGTGGCCGTGGTGGCAGACTATGTTGGGATTCAAATATATATAAATGGAAGACTAGATGCTTCCAAATCAACTGCATATGGTGGAGTCAATACTGCAACGAACCTAATACTAGGGAGATTTACCTCTGCATCAGAGTATTACAGAGGTGCTATGGATCTAGTAAGAATCTCTAGTACATCTCGCTCACCACAGGAAATAAAGGAAGCGTATGAAGTAGGCCGTAGGATCTATCCCATAACTGTCAATTTCAAGGCAGACCTCCAATCATCCAATCTCATATCCAATTCCAGTGACTACTCCTTCACAATCTCTGAAATAGCATATGGAAAAACAAATAATATTGAGAACCTCAATAAAGGGGATAAAGTCATAGTTAGAGAGAACATCAATGGTGTGGAGTACATTGTACAAGGCTATGTAAACACTCTGAACCGAGATACAGGTGCCGTAACTGTTGTCTCCTGGGAATCAGGGGGAACATTCCCAAGTGGAGGGTATACTACGAATGCGAAAGTATTCAAGTGGCAAGAAGAAATATTTGATATTCGGGATATATTGCCGGAGTACAGAAATAGTATATCTACGATAAGCTTTAGGCTTGTTAACAACATCGTTGCGAACTATTGGATAGATGACATCAGAAGGGGGAAATACATCGAAGAGACAGGAACAGGAATGCTTGCTGATGCTGATTTGGATAGTGAATGGGATCTCGGTACTGGTCCTAATGGAAGAATATTTGGAATGGCAGTTCAATCAGATGGCAAGATCCTAATAGGAGGAGATTTTACCTCGTATAATGGAACAGCAATAAATAGGATTGCTAGGTTAAATACAGACGGTAGTTTGGACACTTCTTTTTCAGTTGGTACAGGTGCTGCCAATTCGGTACGTTCAATAGGTATCCAATCAGATGGGAAAATAATTTTGGGAGGATCATTTACAACTTTTAATGGAAATACCGCCAAATACCTTTGCAGGTTGAATAGTAATGGTACTTTTGATTCCTCCTTTTCTATGGGTACTGGAGCTGACTCCTTAGTAGATATTGTTAGGGTACAATCTCCCGATAATAAGATTCTCTTAGGTGGTGACTTCGAGTCTTACTATACAACTTCAATTAGTAGAAATTTTCTAACAAGAACAAATTCAGATGGCTCTGTAGATACAAGTTTCTACGCAAGTGATATGGATGGTGTTGTTTACGATATCCTTGTTCAGCCTGATGGAAAGATAATTGTTGGAGGAAACTTCTATGAGTATCAGGGAACAGATGTATATCAGTTTGCAAGATTAGAATCTGACGGAGATCTTGATCCTACTTTTCTTCATGGGCAGAGCGTCAACGGTGGAAGTGTAGGGGCTTTGGGGCTACAATCTGACGGGAAAATTATTGTTGGGGGATCATTCACATCATACTTTGGATCCCCAGCCTATAGGCTAATGAGGATTAACGAAGATGGTACACGAGATACCACGTTTAACATAGGATCGGGCCCCAATGGTAGGGTAGAAGCAGTTACCATACAGTCGGATGGAAAGATAATTATAGGTGGTTCATTTAACTCCTACAACGGAGTCCCTATAAATGGAATTGCAAGGATAAACCTCGACGGAAGCTTAGATGAGTCATTTCTTGTTGGTCAAGGTGTTGATAATACAATTTATCAAGCAGCATCTCAAAGTGATGGAAAGATTCTTCTTGCAGGTAACTTCACCAAATATGACAACTTCAATGATAGGTATATTACAAGAATAAATGGAGAATATGAGTCTCTTGATAGATACTTCCAATATAGAGCATTTCTGAATACCTATGATAACAAAGTAACTCCCTCAATGAGTCGTGTACAAATCGACTACATGGGCAACACAGGAGGCCCTACAATGGATCAGATCATGAGACATGGTAAATGGTTTAACAATGGACAAAAGCAAAAATTCTGGTGGGTACAGTAAATAATAATTGAAAATATTTGTTTTAAAGTATATAGTATATCCAATGAGTGTAGCATCAGACGCTATAAAAGATAATAAGAAAATATTGCTATTAGCTTTCGGTTTGCTTGCTGTTTCTGTCTTCGGTTTAATTTTAACTAAGGAAGGAATGCTATTGAATTCCAATACAATTATGCCTATTAATAATAAGAAAACCTATTCCCAGCCCACTAATGTTCTCAAAGAAGGTATAGACTATAAGGCTACTATAAAAACATCTGCTGGAGATATAGAAATAGATCTTTTTGAGGGGGAGACACCACAAACTGTTAACAGTTTCCTATTCTTAAGTGGGGAGAGGTTCTTTGATGGGGTAACGTTCCATAGAGTTGTGAGAAACTTTGTCATTCAGACAGGGGATCCTAGTGGTACAGGGACAGGAGGTCCTGGATATCAAATTCCAGATGAGATAACTACTCGTAAGTATGAACCATATACAGTAGGGATGGCAAATGCTGGACCTAATACTAATGGATCTCAATTCTTCATTACGACAGGAAATATACAGGAAGGTAATCTTAATAATCTTTCTGGAAACTATACGATCTTTGGGAAAGTCACAAAAGGATTTTCTGTTGTAGATTCAATAGAGAAGGTCGAAGTAGATGCTAATGATAAACCTCTGAACTCTGTAACGATAGAGAGCATTCAAATATTAGAAAGTTAATCATTTTTTAATTCCTCCTCCATATCATTTGTATATGGAGATAAAGAATAAACAAATCTATTACTATATTGCAGTTTCTCTAGCTTCTTTTTCCTCCGGCTTATTACTTGGTTACTTCATTTTGAAATCTCCTGCAGAGAAGCCCATCGAGAAAGAGGGACTAGAGATTGTCCTTAAGGAAGATCAGAATAGAGACAAGAACATTGAACAGGAATCAGGCTGCACGACATATGTAGATGTTAGTGGTGCAATAATTAACCCTGGAGTATATTGTATGGATTCTGGATCATTGATAATAGATGCTGTAAATAAGGCGGGAGGATTTAAAAAAGATAGTGCAACGAGGTTTATTTCGAGGAAGATAAATATGGCTCAGTCACTAGTGAATGGGCAAAAAATATATTTCCCCTATGAAAATGAATTAGTTTGTCAAATAGTTCCAATATCTGCGGAAGGGAGTAAAGTTGTGGAGGAATACAACAATGTAGTTACAGAACTCCCTACGACTGAACCATATGGGGAGGAATCCTCCACAGGAACTTCCTCTTCAAGTAGTTGTATTAATATAAATAGTGCAACAAAAGAACAGTTGATAACGCTTAACGGAGTAGGGGAATCCACGGCAACGAAGATCATAGAGGGAAGACCATATAGCAAAATCGAGGATTTGTTAAATGTAAGTGGAATTGGAGAAGCTACATTGAACAAGTTCAAGGCAGATATCTGCATATGAATCTTCATTCAGTTATTAGGGTAGGCTATTCTAAGATGGCTAAGAGATTAAAGGCACTTAGTCTTTTTATTTTTGATTACAATATCATCTTTTATTCAATTTCATACATAGGGATATCTTCTTTTTATCTATTTCTTTTGAGAAACATAGAAACTGGGTACGCTATAGGATTCACTGCCCTCCTAGCTTCTGTTTTACACGTCATTTTTCTAAGAAGGGGGAAGCTGAGAAACATTAAGGAAAAGAATCGTTCGAAAATCGCTGTAGAGGATCTAGAATCTCTCGATAAGAAGATTTGTATACGATCCTTAATGATCGTCTTCATAACAATATTAGGAGTTGCTAGAGTGAGCCTGTTATTTTTTACACAGGAGAAGAGCTCTAAAATAGTTGGAGGTTTCACAGGCCCGGAATCTAAGTTTTTGGGGTATGTCTCTGAGGAGCAGGAGGCTAAACATACCGGAACCAATCTCCAAGTCTCCGTACTAGAGGACCTAACATATCATCCTGATGAAAGTTCTTTAAAAGAGATGAAATTGCTCCTAAAAGTTGATAATTATAGAGATTTCACTCTTGGTGAAGTGTGTAAATTTTCTGGACGAGTAGAGATACCAGAAAACTTTGAAGATTTTGATTATAAAGGATATTTAAGAAATAAAGGAATATATCTAGTTATGGAATATCCAGTATATGAATGTATGGAGATTAAGGAGGAAAGAGAAGGTCTATATATTAGAAATAAACTAGTTGATCTAAAGAACGCTTTGATAAAAAGGATTGACTCAGTACTCAGTACTCCTCAGTCCTCTTTGTTGGCTGGTATCCTGTTTGGTGAGAAAAGGCTCTTTAGCAAAGAGTTTGAGGAATATGTTAGAATTGCGGGGGTTAGTCACATAGTTGCAGCATCAGGATACAATATAACAATATTAGTAGTATGCATTAACAAGATCTTCCTGTTTCTGAATAAAAAGGTGCGTATAATTTTGGGCATTATAGTAATATGGATGTTTGCACTACTATCTGGGCTTTCGGCATCAATAGTTAGAGCCTGTATAATGAGTACCTTCTCTCTTTGGGCTCTACTGCACGGAAGAAATAATACTATTCATATATCAATTCCGTTGACTGTTGCTATTTTTGTTTTTCTGAATCCATCAATAGTTTATGATGTTGGATTTCTACTCTCTATCTCTGCGACCTTAGGATTGGTGTATCTATCTCCAGTATTAGAATATTTGAAGAAAAAGGTATCAAGAAAAGGAAAGATACTTGAAGAATACGTATTTCCAACGATGAGTTGTACGATATCTACACTACCGATCTCTTTAATAACCTTTCAAACTTTCTCCATTTGGGCAGTACCTGCAAATGTTCTCATACTACCAGTCATCGAGGGGAGTATGCTCTGGGGCTTCCTCGGTATCATAACAGAGAACAGATTCTTCTACGCTATAGTATATGTACAACTGAAATATTTTGAATATATAGTGAATCTCATAGGAGAATTAGGTTTTGGTAACTGGGAAATAGGCAAAGGACTTGCTTCTGCAATCTCTTTTTTTATAGCTTCCATTACAATTCTGCTAATAACATACCTTTATCCAATACAAAATGAAAAATATAACTATTATCTTAGAGAAGGCTAGGAATATAATGCAATCTAATATCCCTGACTGTATTTCTATCATAGTCGCATCCTTTTTGCTTTTCCCTATGGGTAGGAATTATCTAGAAGTAATATTCTTTGATGTCGGGCAAGGAGACGCTATTCTCATACAAGAAGGAAACATACAGATTTTGGTAGATGGAGGACCAGATGATACGATCCTATATAAACTGGCCGAGAGAATGCCACTGTATGATAAGAAGATTGAGCTATTGATCCTTACCCATCCACATGACGATCACATTAAAGGATTGTTAAACGTCCTCAAAGAATATGAGATTGAGAAAATACTCATAAACAAAATAACCTCCTCGCATATGGGCTACCAGTATATGTTAGCGAAATATGAAAGCAAGATAGCGAACGTTGTAGTGGGGGATACAATCGAATACGGAGATATCAGAATGGAAGTCCTCTACCCATTTGAAGACAACCTCCCACAGAAAAGCAATATTAACAATGAATCTATCGTTATCCTCCTGTCAGTTCAACATGCGAAAATCCTCCTTATGGGTGATGCCGAAGAAGAAGTAGAAGAGGAAATGATCAAAAATAATACAGTGAACCCTGTTGATATTCTGAAAGCAGGGCATCACTGCTCCAGAACCTCTTCCTCGGAGATGTTTCTCAAAAATATAAATCCGAGATTCGCAATATGTTCATGTGGCAGAAAGAACAAATTTGGACACCCTCATCATGAAACCCTCGAAAAGTTCCAGGATCTCAATGTACAATATTTTCTTTCATATGAGGAAGGCGACATCGTGATCAAGTTCGATCATTTGTGATAGAATCTCCATATATATACTGTACCTGTAGCTCAATTGGATAGAGCATTGGTTTGCGGAACCAAAGGTTGTCG
>CAYVNA010000023.1:1329-8420 GCA_964452735.1 uncultured Candidatus Saccharibacteria bacterium | reverse complement strand
TCTCTTTTGGTGTTAGTTCTGGTTTGAATTCTGGGTCAAAATTCTTTCCAATATCCTCTACAAGATAGTATATGTAGTTGGTTTGCATTTTATCATTTACAATAGCCCTTGTGTTCATCTATCTAAAACTTGGGAGGTACTACTCCATTCTGATTTGAATAATTTGAAACCTTTTCCCCTTCTATTTCCTTATCTAAGAGGGCAAATATATATGTACCAACATATTCATTAGCATGTAATGCGATATTGAAGTTTCCAAGATTCTTTATTTCCAACACTGAGTTTTCATTATTAAACGGTACTCCATCTAGAACCATTGCTGTTGTATGAATTGTCATTCCTGCTCTAGCAAATGTAGATCTGCCATCAAACATAGTTATGATATCCTTTGATGTATTAATGCTTTGTTTTGTCATTCCCAATACAAAATCATTAGGTTTAAGAATATATGGGGAGTTGTTAAGGTTGTGTCGTTGGTATTGTAGGTCTACTGGATTTTGAGAATCGAGAGTTTGATTAGGCATGGGAATGAGGATCTCATCTCCAAGGTTTATGGATATTCCATGTGTCTCTATATTTATCTCTCCTGTCACATTTATTTTTCCTTTTTCTATGTATTCCCGTATATTGGTATTTGAAAGAAACATTGTTTCTAATAATTGATTTTAATGTATATATATTACTACATAGCAGAAATATTTAACATATTTTTAATTAGTGTTATACTATCCAAATTTATATATGGAGAAGATTGAAGAGGCTATATACTTTGCTACAAAAGCACATGATGGGCAAAGGAGAAAGAAGGAAGATATATTGATGATTTTTCATCCATTGAGTGTTGGAATTATGTTGCAGAAATCCGGATGTGAAGAGGATGTTGTTGTAGCTGGTATTCTTCATGATGTCATAGAGGATACAAAATATACTAAGGAGGATATTGAAGAGAGGTTTGGAGAGAGGGTAGCATATTTGGTTGATGCTGTTTCAGAGTCGGACAAGAGTTTGCCATGGGAGGATAGGAAGGTGGAGACTATTGAGTATATGAGGGATGCCTCTTTGGAGGTTAAGCTTATTTCTTGTGCAGACAAGATTAGTAATTTAGATTCTTGTTTAAGAGTTATTGCTTTGAGTGGTGATAGTGCTTGGGATGGTTTCAAAAGAGGGAAGGAGAAACAGGAATGGTATTACAGGAGTGTGTACGAGAGTATATTGAAGAATACGGATGGAAAGCATCCGTTGTTTGTTAGGTTGGGGTTGTTAATAGAGGAGGTTTTTGTTTAGGGGATATATAGAGGGAATCTTTATATACATGTTTGTACAATAGTTACAGATTCCCTCATTTTCTGTTCAGATTACTTCTTGAAATCAATTATAGTCCTATATATTCCTAGGACTATAAGTGCTCTTCCGAGTGGCGCGATTGGTTGAGGGACCCCAAAAGCAAACGAAGCCAGCAGAAGAATAGAGACTAATCCAATAGGACAGTCCCTTGCCGTCTCCCATCCAATAAGGATGGAGAGAGTTGCCATTGCTATCAAAATGACTTTCCAACTAGGGAAGTCATTCAACTGGAGGGACAGGATCGCCAATATTCCCCCTACAGCATAGAGTAAAAAAGCGAATTTCTTTATTTTCATTTTCTCCTCTTTTCTTTTTTTAATGAACAGAATAGATAATTATATAATAAAACAGATAAAAACACTATAGGGTAGTGAGTATCAATAGCGATATACTATGAGTTGTAAACACCTTCCATTTTTCATATAATACAATGTTCTTTTCAAATCAGAGAGAGAAAAAAGGAGAGCGAAATGAAAAAGAAAATAATGCTTTCTTTATTGGTAGCATTATTGGTTTTTTCTGTTGTTGTGTCAACCGCCAGTGCGTCCACTCAACCACCCTCAGATGAATGTAATGGTGAAGTGGTTGAAAAATGCGAGCCCGTGTGTGAGAACGTGTGTAAGCACGGCTTTTGGTACTGGTGCTTCGGTTGGCACTATGTGTGCACTTCTTGGAAGGAAGTATGCCATGATGAATGCACCTATACCTGCGTACCCAATGAACCCGGCGAAGAAGTTGGCAAACCAGCCAAGAAGAAACTCGGTTGGGTCTGGCCTGATAAGCAATACATAAGCGGGTGCGACGAGGCGTGCGGCGAAGACTTCGCCTGGGAGGAAATGACAAATCCTCCTGAGGGAAAGTTGCATGTCATATATACCCTGCGCGACCGTTGCAATTGGAAATGGTCTTTCATCATTGATGGATGGGATTGTCCATTAAATCAATTGCAGCGTGTATATGCGTATTCGCAGTCTCCGTTCACAGCGATCTATGGCGCACAATTTTACCCAGCAGAGCTGCGCCCAGACGGCAGATATTTTCTATCCGTTCCTGGAATGGGGAAGGTAATATATATATCTGGCCTGCACGAGGGTTCATTCACATGGCCCATGTGGTCTGAACTTACTCGCGTCCGCGACGCCGGAATCGATGTCGAATTTTTCACCTCATGCCGTGGTGGCATAGAGGATTGAAATAAATACTCTCTCTGATTTGGATACAGGGGATACCTAAATAGTTGCCAATTGGCACTAAGCTTTTTTAGGTATCCCCTCCCCAATTCTCATATAAATGTGTATAATCAATATATCAATGGTAATATCTTCTATTGAACAAGATCAAGCTATAGAGAATGATACAAAAGGAAATTGTTCCCTTTGTCCTGCAAGTGAAGGGATTAGGATATATCTCTTGAGCTCATATCTATTATCCATGTGTGAAGAATGTGCAGAGAAGTATCCAGTTACTGATGTAACAGACATATATATACCTGGAGATTCAGCTTTGGAAGTTTTTAAGAAATTGAGAAAAAATAACGGCCATTAATATCCTCCAACCACTATGCTACAATGTATGTATATATAAATTGAGTATATACATAACATGGGATATATCGATGATATTGAGGAGAAGACCAAACAAAACAGTAACTTCAGAAAAGTCCTCTATACAGGAAAACACATGCAGTTAGTTGTAATGTCTCTTAAACCTGGAGAGGATATAGGAGAGGAAGTACATGATACTGTTGATCAATTCTTTAGAATAGAAGAAGGTCAAGCAACTGTAGTTATAGATGGTGAAGAAAGTATTCTGGAAGAAGATATGGTAGCCATAGTTCCTGCTGGTTCAAGACACAATGTAATCAATACAGGTGATACTGATCTCAAACTCTATACAATATACTCTCCTGCGAATCACCCAGATGGTACAGTGCATGTAACAAGGGAAGAAGCTATGGCTGCAGAGGAGGAGCATCATCATGAGTAATCTACAAAAATTTGTTAAGAAGTACTATGTCATAGTCCTATCTTTAGCATTCTTGATCCTTATTTCTTGTAGCTTCTTCTTTCTAAAAAATAGTAATCCATTGCTTTTTGACTTCTCAAAAACACCTAAGAACTCAGAGGAGATAGAGAGTTTGGTAATTATATCTCAATCAAGTATGTCTGTTATGGCTTTTGGTACAGAGGAAAGCAAGAGTGATAATAGGGTTCATTTGAATTTCAGACCATATCTAAATCTTACAATCTTAGAGAAGGAGGTTAAGGAATTTAGAATAAAGAACTTCAAGGGAAGCTCAAAGTCAGGGAAATTGATTCTTGTTCCCCCTACAGACTTAGATGTTAGCTCTGAGGGATATAATTTCCTCTTTGGTGACTATAATACATCCATAAAGAATGAAGATATTAATTCTAGCGGTAACAGTATAGAGTTTAAGGTTGTAGAGAATGAAACTCATCTAGATGAGGTTAGAAGTAAGGATTACATAATTCCTAACTTTAGCATCATTCTTAAGGATTTAGGTTCTGTAGATTATGAAAAGATATTAGAGAGAGATTCCATTTTCAATAGTTCCAAGTACATAGAATATTTAGAGATAGATTTGAATGATTTAGATACTGAGTTTCAATTTGATATCGAAATTGTGTTTAATGATAATACAAAGTATGCGAAGAGATTCAAAGGAATCTTCTTAGGAGATTCTCTAAGAGATAATTCCTCTGCTATCTTAGATTTGGAAATAGTTGAGTAGTATGGACACAGATTTGATGTCACAGAATGAGAGCTCGGATAATGGAGAACCGAAGGTATATATCGTCCATGAGGAGGGAGGTAGACCAGTAGTATATGGTACTTTTGATCAGGTTATGGAGAAAGCTAAAGAAAATCCTGAGATATTACCAAAATTGAGAATTGGTGATGGTGATGCTCAGGATTCCAGTCCCCATTCTTTCTTGAAAGAACTCTTTGATAGGTCCATAGAAGATCCAGATAAAAAAGATTTGGTTAGGGGTGTTCTTTCTACTAGTTTGGAAATTTTCTATTCTGATGTTACTTTAGATAATCGTAGGAATACAGATCATTTCTTAGCTGCAATACTTGATAAAAAAGGTAAAGGAAGTTATCTAGATCTCTTTAAGGCTGGTTTAGACTATACTACTGTTAATCACAGTATAAATATTGCTGCATTAGCAGCTAACATATATGACAAGAGGGAAAAGTTAATACAAGAAATGATAGATACAAGAGGACAATATGATTCTTTCATTGATGATAATGATAGAGAAAAAGCTATAGAGTTTCTGAATTCTTTAGGCAATTATCCTTGTATTGATATTGTACGTGCTGCTCTATACCATGATATTGGGAAGTCGGAGCAGAGAGAATTGTTTGAAAAGAAGGAATCTTTCACAGATCCAGAGAGGGAACTAATGAAGAAGCATCCTTTAGACGGGGTGAAACTTATGAGAAAATCAGGTATTAATGAAACTATTATACTGAGTGGAGCACATAATCATCATCGTAGAATTAATGATACAGGTTATCCAGCTATTGATTCGAATATGCCACCTACAGAATTTGATTATATGCTAGGTCTATTTGATTCTTTCGAAGCTATGACCTCCAAAGTTCGTGAGTATAGCAAGGGGATGTTACCAAGGGATGCTATGGGAAAATTACTAAAAGAGATTCATGATGGAGGAGACAAGCCAATATTCTATAAGCATCATTTCTTAATCCTTGCAGCATCTTTATCTACTAAGATACTGTAGGTTACTTATCTATCCCTGAATACAAATACACTATCATTATGATGTGCAGTACCCTCTATTTTCATAGTGAACTCTTCTCCCTGCGATACCTTTGGCATATCCTTCTTATCCAACACCATATCTTTAAAAAAACCTCTTAATATACCTGTTCTGGACCCTGTTATTATATATTCATCACCCTCCTTTATACTATAATCGCCCTCAACCTTTATATACACTACTCCAATTCTAGGATAATAGTTAAGTACTCTTCCAATCAATATCTTCTCTTTCCTTGCCTGATTATCACTCCCATTCGCCCATTCATCCCATCTCCTTCCCATATACATTCCAACTCCCAAACCTCTATTAAAAACAGTCTTAAGATCTTCATTCCATCTTGATATCTTCTCAGATGTATATGTTCCATCTATTATGGATTGGACAGCTTCCTTGTATGACCTAATTACTGTATCTACATACTCCGGTGGTCTTCCCCTACCCTCTATTTTAAGAATCTTAACACCACTATCAATTATCTTGTCCAACATCCCAATTGTACATAGATCCTTAGGGCTCATTACATAGTTATTGTCTATCTCTAGCTCTTGTCCTGTTTCTTTATCTTTAACGATATATGATCTTCTACATATCTGAGTACACTTTCCCTTGTTTGCAGAAGTATTGTAACAGAATAGGCTCATTGAACATCTACCACTAACAGCAACACATAGGGCACCATGTCCAAATATCTCTATCTCAACTAATCTTCCGCTTGGTCCTTTAATATCGAATTCCTTTATCTGCTCAACAATTTCTTTTACTTGCTCTAAGGATAGTTCCCTTGCAAGTATTATTCTGTCTGAATACTTGGAAAAGAACCTAATACTCTCAATATTCGATATTGACATTTGAGTTGAGATATATGCTGGGATACCAATCTCATTGGCATACATTAGAGCTGCTATATCTGCAACAATTACGGCATTACATCCTGAAGATTTTACAGCCTTTATTACAGACTGCATCTTTTCTAGATCAGAGTTATACATTATGGTATTAACTGTTACGCATGCTTCTACATCATTTTCTTTGCAGTATTGAGAAAGACCGGGAAGATCTTCCATTTGAAAATTTCTTGATGCTGTGGCTCTCATGTTGAAATCGGATATTCCTAGATATATGGAATCAGCACCTGCTTCTACTGCGGCTCTAAGGGATTCCCAATTTCCAGCAGGAGCTAGAATTTTAAAATCTTTTGCTTTTTGTTTAAGGGTATCCATTTTAGCATTATATCATGTATAATCGGCATATTATGAATAAAGAGGAACTAAATATATTTTGTAGGAAGTGCAATGAGAGAGCCGATGTTAGAGGGGAGCTTATACAAGGAAATCTACAGATCAGAGAGCAGATTGGTAAGCAGGGAAAACTTCTTCCTACGGATTGTAGATTACTTAAACTCTATTCCGATAGTGTATTAGATGCCGGTAAAGATTCTTTGGTGTTGAAGCAAGAGGTTGATGGTCGTTTAGTTGTATTGAAATATTATTTTAGTCTTCCATATAAAGCAGTTCTGAAGTACAAAGAGGAGATTGATAGATTGGGTGATTATTTTAAAAATACTGAACTTATTGATCCCGATGGTCTTGTCTGGGGAGTTAGGTTTAATCCCATAAATGAGATATTTGAAATGCCAAATGGTTGTGTTGTTGCTGTCTCTGATTTTATACCCGGTGGTAATTATGCAGATAATCAATTGGGGGATGATGATGCTGAGGATTATTCATATATGTTAAATGGTATGTTAGATAGCTATTTCTTCTCTCAAGGGAAGGGTTCTCCTAATCGAATGGCTTGCCAAATTGCTGATTGTAATATTATTGTAAATGAGGAAGAAAGAATAATAACGGTAACGGATCCAGCATCTTCTATAAGGAGTTTCCTTTGGCATGTTTCTTAAGAGGATAGTAAATTCTTTGGGAGTGGGTATAT
>CAYVNA010000023.1:0-1229 GCA_964452735.1 uncultured Candidatus Saccharibacteria bacterium | reverse complement strand
ATAACTTGACCTTTGAAATTTATGCGGATGAATTTGGGAAACTCCGGTAAGAGAATGATTTTGTCGCCCTCGTAAGGGGTTTCACCAAATTGATCCTGGATCTTTTTGTATATTTGAAAAGACAATCGATCCTCAGGTCTAAGGACAACCCCATATTTCTCGGGATTGTTAACAACCATTTGGTAATGGTTGACTTTCTCCCAACCATTTCGGGTTGAGAACCTTCTTAGATAGAGATCTGGAATTCCAGTTGCAACAATCGAGATTTCTACCCCTCCATTTTCTTCCCTTCCCTTTGGAATGGGTCTGTAAGGCTGTGCTATTACCTCAACAACATCCTCCTCGTTTAAAAATCTTAAAACAATTTCCTGGTCGCCTACTTGGATCTTTTTCATTTTTCTTCTCTCCTTTTTAAAGATCTATATACCAACAGACAATTATACACTGAGCTTAGGAACACGGCAATACTATGGGGTTATATTGACATACCAAATATGTATACATAGAATGATGTAATAACATATTTAAGAAAACATATGACTGCCTACATTCTCCTTTTTCTACTCTTTGGATTTCTAGGTTGGATTATTGATAGTACATACTGCTCTCTTGGTTCTGGTAGTTTTGTTTTCTCAGGATATTTTAAATACATTCCAATATGTACAATATATGGTATTGGAGGAGTATTAATAATATTGCTTTTTCTCAAATTTAAGGACTATCCTTTTTGGTCTGTAGTACTATATACAACACTCTCTATTATTCTTCTTGAGTATCTTGGAGGATGGTTTTGCCAGTTAGTTTTAGGAGAAAGACTTTGGGATTACTCCAATGAGTTTTTAAACATTTATGGACATATTTCCCTACTCTACTCTTTCTATTGGTTTTTTCTTGTAGGTATACTGTATTTCTTCCTTAATCCTCATATGGAGAGAATACATTCCTTCATATCTAGGATTCAAGATTATGTGGGTGTGTATGATAGGTTTGTTGTAGTTATATTCTTTGTAGTTGTTCTGTGTTTAACAGTATATACAAGGGATAGGAGGTTGTCTTTGTATAGAGGGTATAGGGATGGTATTGTTTTGTTAGAGAATGGTATTAGGAGTATTGAAAAGAGAGTTGGATTATGAAAGAAAATCTTAGACCCAGAGGGAGTGTATTGTTATGGTAACATATAGTTACACATTTCTTTACCCTCTGGGTCTTTATTGCACTTAGAAGATTAT
>CAYVNA010000022.1:0-8429 GCA_964452735.1 uncultured Candidatus Saccharibacteria bacterium | reverse complement strand
ACCTGTAGCTTAACTGGATAGAGCATCGGTCTTCGGAACCGAGGGTTGGGGGTTCGAATCCCTCCAGGTGCGAATATTTATTTGTTTTGGTATTTGTAATGCAAATAGAAGAAAAAATAAAAAATATCCTATATTCTTCACTTAAAGATGCAGGGATAGATATTGAAAGAGAGAGAATTGAATTAGAAATTCCAAAAACGAGAGAAAATGGGGATATCTCTACAAATATTGCTATGAAATTAGCATCTGTACTTAAAGATTCTCCAATAAATATTGCTCAGAGGATACTGAGTTATGCGGAGAAAGATTTGGATATTGAAAAGATGGAAGTTGCAAACCCTGGGTTTATCAATATCTTTCTCTCCAATAGGTACTATCTCTCCCAGCTTACGAGAATTGTTCTTAATGAAGGTGATATTTCTGACAGAGATGTATCAAGAGGACAAAACATAATGATAGAGTACACAGATGCAAATCCATTTAAAGAATTTCATATAGGTCATCTATACACTAATACTGTAGGGGAATCTCTTGCACGACTTCAGGAAACTCTTGGTTCAAATGTCAAAAGAGCTAATTATCAAGGGGATGTTGGTCTCCATGTTGCAAAAACTCTTTGGGGTTTGGAAAAGATGCTAAAAGATGAAAATCTTTCTTTTGAGGATATCAAAAGTATGGATCTTGTAGATAGGGTCAAATATTTAGGGAAGTCATATGTACTAGGGGCTGAGTATTATGATGAAATAAAAGACCCTGATGTAATGAAGGAAATAGATTACATTAACTACTATGTTTTCTCCCTTTTCCTCCCCAATATCGAAAAGAGGGACACAAAGAAATATGAGGAAATGAACCTTGAGGAAAAATATCATTTAGGTAGGGAATGGTGTATGGAGTATTTCGAAGGGATATACAAGATACTTGGAACGAAGTTCGACTATTATTTTTTTGAAAGTGAAGTTGGTGAAGTTGGTCTAGAAAAAGTTCTAGAAAACATTGGCAAGGTATTTGAAAAGGATGGACCATCTATCATATATAGAGGGAAGAAGGAAAAGAATCTTCACACAAGAGTCTTTGTGAATAAATATGGACTTCCTACTTATGAATCGAAAGAGATAGGGTTAGCTATAAAGAAGAAAGAAACAATGGACTATGATAGCTCTATCGTAATAACAGCGGATGAACAAAGTGGTTACTTTAGAGTTGTTTTAGATGCTCTCTCGAAAATTGACCCAGATATAGTAAAGGGTATTGTCCATATCCCTCATGGGAAAGTTAAACTCCCTGGGGCTAAGAAGATGTCTAGCAGAAAAGGAGGTATTTTAGGTGGGGAGTGGCTAATAAATGAAACGGACATGAGAGTGCAGAATATTATGAAGGAGAATGGAAGATATAATAAGCAAGATATCGAAGAAACCAGCAAAAAGATTGCGATAGCAGCAATTAAATATGCTTTCCTGAAGGTCTCAATAGGGAGAGATATCACATTCGACATTGAGAAATCAATAACTTTCGATGGTGATACAGGCCCATATCTCTTGTACGTATATTCTAGATGTAGCTCTATACTCAATGATAACCCTAGTTCCAATGGTAAGGGACTATGCCTCGATTCTTGTTTGAGTAATAGCTATACCAAAGATCTTGTTAAAGCGATAAGTGAATATGAAATTAACCTATATACTGCCGCTAATGAATACTCCCCGTCAATTCTCTGTCAATATCTATTCGATCTAGCACAGAAATTCAATTCCTTCTATCAAAATGTTCGAGTCACAGATGCAAAGGAAGAGGAGAAGGAAGTCCTCCTTCTCATCGTCAAGTCAACAATGAGTGTAATGAAAAATGGTTTAAAGAATCTAGGTATAGATGTTGTAGAAAGAATGTAGGTACGGGGTGTAGTTCAGATGGCTAGAACGCTACATTCGGGATGTAGAGGTCGTCCGTTCAAATCGGATCACCCCGATATGTTATTATTTATATAGTATATAAAGATGGAAGATACCTTAGATGTTGTAAAAAGAGCAGAGAAACTCCGAAATGAAAATGGGGATATATATGAAGCAATCAATATTCTTGAAAACCGAGCTCGTATTCTAAGGAAAGATCCATTCATTATGGGAGTAGACCTTCCTCTTGTTCTTAGAAAATTAGCAACCTGTTACAGGGATGTAGGTGATATAGATTCTGCATATGAGATATATAATGAGGCTTTAGCAATAGCAATAAACGACAATAACAAGATAGAGGAATCAGATATCCTCTCCTCTCTCTCGTTTCTAGAATTAAAGACTGGTAGTATAGAAAAGGCTATGGAATATGCACAGAGATCCTTGGAATATATTGGGAATAAGAGAAGAGGTCTAAAATTCGCAGAAGCAAGGTCCAACGCATATGCTGTACTGGGCAATATATATTTTGAGAAAGAACAGTATGATGATGCTTTAGAGAGCTACAATATTGCGTTGAAAACAGCTCGCAAGGCTAAGTTTGTAAGGAGGGAATTAACTCTTCTGGGAGACATCGCCAATGTACATATTAAGAAAGGAAAATTAAATCAGGCATTAATAATGTTAGTAAAGAGTATCAATAAAGCTAAACGAGAATATGGCATATCTGTTCCCCAATACCATCTACGTATTGGTAGGATATATATAGAGAGGAAAGAGTTCCCAGAAGCAGAGAAGTACTTCAAGGAAGCATTAAAATATGCAAAGGATCTAAAGCTAAAAAGAGATATTGCAGAATGCTATGAAGCTATTGGTGATATGCATATGGAAAAAGGGAGTAAAAAGAAAGGAGAGAGATACTACCTTAAGGCAATAGAAGGATATAGGGAAGGGCGATACAAAGTACAAGAGGAAGGAGTTATTCGAAAAATCCTTACCTAAGACTTGCTAACTGACCACATGCAGCTTTGATATCTTCCCCATACGAATGTCTCAAGGTATTACCTATTCCTCTGGCATTAAGTATGGATTGAAATGCTTCTATTTTCTTCTTTGAAGTAGGGGAATAGGGTAGATCTGTAGATGGATTGAAATTTATCAAATTTACCAATGCTATCTGATTCCTCAATAAACTAGATAACTCCTTTGCATGATCTACAGAATCATTAATATCCTTCAGTAGTAGATACTCATATGTTACTCTCTTTCTAGTTTTCTTCTGGTATGAGATCAAGACATCCATCAAATCCTCTAAGCTGTTTGTTTTGGCGACTACTGGCATTATTCTTTCTCTAATCTTCTGGTTAGGAGCATGTAGACTTACTGCTATCTTTACACCTAAATCCATATTGAGAAACTTTCTTAAATTCTCTACATACCCTACAGTTGATACTGTAATACGTCTAGGACTTAAGGCAATCTTCTCAGGATCTGTGAGTATCCTTATTGCATTAACTACATTCTTCATGTTCAACATAGGTTCTCCCATACCCATAAAAACAATATTCGAAATGTTCTCTTTCTTAGGAAAAAGCTCTCTCTTAAAATACATAACCTGATCAATGATCTCTTGTGTATCAAGTGCTTTATTAAAACCCATCCTACCTGTTGCACAAAATGTACAACCAACAGGACATCCACTCATACAACTAACACATACAGTATTTCTCTCCTTTGATTTCATAAGGACAGTCTCTACAGGAAATCCCTCCTTTGTTAGGAAAAGTACTTTCTTAGACCTTCTATCTGAGGAATCGAGGATACTTTCTTCATTTAACTTGGAAAAGGGGAATCTTGAAGAGATCTCCTTCCTCATATCTTTTGACCAGGTAGTAAGCTCATCCCAGGAATTTATTGGATTCTTGTAGTACTGTTCATACAATTGTTTTAATTTGTAATTAGGTAGGTTTTTTTCCTCAAAAAAGTCTTCAAACATAGTAATTTCTTTCAATAGGGGAGATTTCTTGACACACCTATTATATGAATGTAAAGTATTAATTAATTATATTAGTATAGTAATAACTTTATTATATACCAAAAATGTTTAGGATAGATAGAAAGGGTAAAGTAGTTGTAGCTCTTATAGCTTTTCTGTTAGTTACTCCTCTTACAATTTTCTATCTATTAGATGGAGCTGGAGTTTTTGATACGAGAAGTAGAGCGGATGATCCTGGGACTTTGTCGGAGGAATTTGCTAAGGCAGATTTGAATGCTGATAACAAAATCACTATTGCGGACTTTGAGATATGGCTTAGTAGCTATAGGCAGTTTAAGAATAATCCAAATTCTTTTTCTCAGATGAGTGATTTGAATAACGATAGTAGTATAACAATTTCAGATTTTGCCATATGGTTGAATCTTTGGAGAAAGTATAAGGCTCAGAATAATCCTACGACCCCTACAAACGGAGGGACGACACCTGTAACATTTGGTACTGGTGCTGATGGTAGTGTAGTATTCTCTGCTACGGATGTTAATCTTAATAGAAATTCATATATTGCAGGGAGGGGTTGTGCAGATGCAATATCATACTCAGTTGTTGGTTTTGATTCTAGTACTGTTGTTGCTGTAGATCAGGGAGTTAGTACTGATTGTATTAAGGCTGGTGATGAGGTTTTGTTAATTAATCTTCAAGGAACACAAGGTTTCCAAGGTAATGTTGGAAATTATGAGACATTAATAGTTAGTGCTGTGGCGGGGGACAGGATAACGTTTTCTACATCTAAGCAAAAGTACTATGGTGACGGAGTTAACAATGATGCGAATATAGGGAAAGGTGTTAATAATCAGAAGGTAATGCTTCAGAGAGTACCAAACTATGTAGATGTGTCTCTAAGTAGTGGAAGTACGTTGTCTCCTGATGCATACGATTATACTCTGGGTAAAGGTGGAGTTGTATTTTTCAGAGCAACAGGTGCCGTGGATATCTCCGGTGTTGTAGATGTCTCAGCTAAAGGGTATGCAGGTGGAGTAGGGAATGGTATCCCTGGACATGGAGTATTCTATACTGGAACAGATTCTGGAAAAGGTGCCAGTAGTGCTGTAGGTAATGAGGGAGTGTTTAGTGGTGCAGGTGGTGGTGGTACTTCAGGGAGTAATGGTTATGAAGGTGGTAAGGGAACCTCTACACCAGGATCCTTTGGAGGAGGAGGTGGTGGTGGTACAAGTAGGACTACAAGCTATTGGTGGGCCGGCCGAGGCGGTGGTGGTGGTGGTGGTGGTTATGGTACTCCTGGAGATTTCGGAAAAGGATCAACTAATGGTACTGCGGGAACAACCTCTTCTAGTGGAGACGGAGGTGCAGGGAAGAGTGTTGGGCATTCAGATAGTGCAAGTAGCCGAGGTGGTGGTGCAGGTGGTGGCTCAGCTAATTTCGGTGGAGATTCTTTAGGAAAGCTTCTCTTTGGAGGAGGTGGTGGTGCAGGTGGCCGAGGTTATTATCTTCCCCATAGAACTGCAAGTACTGTGAGTTTGAATGGTACCGACGGAGGCAATGGTGGAGGTATTGTATATATTGCTGCAAGTATAATAAATGTAAATAATAAGATACTTTCAAATGGAGGAAGTTCTCTAAATCCGAAGGTTGGACCTTCAAAACAAGATGGTGATGACGGAAAAACGTTCCCATATAGAGGGAGTGGTGGATCTGGAGGTGGTGGTGCAGGTGGTTCAATATTGTTGATAGGCAATAACCTTTCTCTAGGAGAATCTAAAGTCACTGCAACTGGTGGTGTAGCAGCTTCTCCAGCAAACGTATTTAAAGGTGGAAATGGAGGCTTCGGAAGAATACGAATTGAGTATGTAACAGGGTTTAGTGGTGTAACTTCACCAACATCCTCAAATGCTAAGATAAATTAGTAGCATATTCTTGTTAAATAAAAAGAGGAGGTCTAAAAACCTCCTCTTTCATTTTCTATATGTGAACCCTAATTCCTCTTAGGAAGTAATCCTACTATACCTATTATTGAAGCAATGAGTAGAATAACACCAGCTAATATATACAAAGCATTCTCTCTTAAGAAATCGATTACTAAATCAAGAACCTTTTCGTCAGTCCTATCTTCCACTTCCTCTCCTGTACCATCTGTCTCTTCGGTGTCCTTTTCTGGTCTATTAATATCTTCTATACTTCCAACAGAAAGATTGCCAACATCCAAATGTTCATCATCTATATAGAAAAAATACTCTTGAGAATCAGTTGTATATGGTATAGTTGCTAACACACCACTCATCTCAGTATCCAGATCATTGAAACATTCAACGGTTATCTTTCCACTATATACATTAATATTGTTACCAAAGGAACAAAACTCTGTACTCTTCTCGACCTCTCCAATTTCTATATCATTTGAATATACTATTGTCATATCAATTCCACCTACATATGAACCATTAGAGTCCACTATGACAGAAATCTTTCCTTCCTCCTTATTATCTTCCAACCTGAAATCGACAGCAGCATATGCCTTTCCTAGAAAGAAGAAACTACTAAGAATTACAAAAACACCCCCTAATACAAATTTTCTCATACCTCTAAGTTAAAAATTTATTATATATATTTCAGGTTATCAAAGTGCCAATACAAAGTAAAGTAGGGTAGTTTGTTGACAAGAGGGAGGATATATTGCAATATATAAAAGGTAATTTGATATCAAAAAATTATGAACTGTCCAATCTCCAAGGTAATTGCATTTGTCGTTGTATTGTTCTCTTTTGCATTTCTTCCTCTAGCAAAGGTCTCTGCTGATTATACATCTATTAGTATAAGTCCTTCCTCTGGTGTTATCTACGGTGATTCTACAGCAGTAACAGTTTCTGTTAATAGTGGATCGGACGAGTTCTATGGAGTTGATGTAAATTTGGCCTTTACAGGACCTGTAGAGTATATTAGCTCCTCCGGGGCAGCGAGGTGTAATAGTTTCCTTGTAACTCCTGGAAGTGCTACCTTGAATATAGAGTGTTTGTCTACTGGGCATAGTGAGGGGGAAACATACAATGGTGTTATTGCAACGCTATACTTCAGGGCTACGGGTACTGGTTCTTCAACATTCTCTTTCACAAGTACAGATCCTAACATAACAACAAAGACAGGTTCTTCATATACTCTTTCTTTGAGTAGTAACCCTAACAAGACGAATCTTCCAGATTCTGGGATATTTGATGATTCTAGAAATATCCTTTTATTAGGAGTTTCTATGATAATCCTTGGAGTATTCTATACACAATTTAGTACTATAATACAATCTTCTTTGAGTAGTTTTATTGGAAGAATGAAGTCAGAAACGAGAGAGAAAAGAAGAGATAATCTTGAAAAGAAGTTCTAATGAAGGAAGATAATTCATACTCAAATAAGTATATAGCTCCAAAGGGGTGGAAACCTAAGAATTCTGACGAAGACTATATCATTACATATTTAGATATTGAGTTATCTGATGGTATTGGTATGGATCAGTTTGAGACTGTCGTTGCTGCTTGTGCTGCTGAGAGTTCTACAGGCACTTGGACAAAGGTTTTTGATGGGAATGGTTCTGGTGTTAAGATGGCTGACAAGATGCGTGCAATAGCCTTTGATCTAGAGCCGAAAACAAAGACCTTTAAGATTGCATACAAGGTAGAGTTATTTGAGGTTGATAATATGTCTGGTCTTCTAGCAGGTATAGTTGGAAATGTCGGAGGGATGAAGATGATTAAGGCTCTGAGATGTTTGGATATAAGGTTTCCTAAATGTATGGTTCAAGCATTTCCTGGCCCTCAATTTGGTTTAGATGGTGTGAGAGAACAGCTCCATATTGAAGAGGGTCCATTATTACTCACAGTTCCTAAGCCCAAGGTTGGAAGAACAGCAAGAGAGCAGGCTGATTTAGCCAGAATTTTGTTTACATCAGCTAATGGTGAATATCATGGTATTAAGGATGATGAGAATCTTACGAATTTGTTTTTTAATAAGTTTGATGAAAGGTGTGAGCTTGTTCATAAGGTTATAAGGGAGGTGGAAGAGAAGAGTGGGAAGAAGAAGTTCTATTTGTGTAATATAACTCATTCCAATCTAGATACCATGATCTCTAGAGCGGATAAGATTAAGGCACAAGGTGGTAGGTGGATGATGTTAGATGTTATAACCACCGGTTATTCAGCTGTCCATAGTATGCGTCTTAAGAATCCAGGGTTAGCTATACATGCTCATAGGGCTATGCATAGTCTCTTCACGAGAGAGTCTGGTCCAGGTGTGTATGATAAAGGTGAGATATTGGATTTCTCTATGTCCATGGTTGCTAATGCTAAGATTATGAGGCTTTTAGGAGTTGATTCTTTTCATGGGGGAGCTCCTAAGACAAAGATGGAGAACTATGGAGAGCCAAAATTGATTAGAGATGTTCTTCAGTTAGATATAACTCCAGAATCATCGATTACCCTAGGTCAGAACTGGTATGGTATGAAGCCAGTATGGCATGTAGCATCAGGGGGACTTCACCCTGGAAG
>CAYVNA010000021.1:5807-8954 GCA_964452735.1 uncultured Candidatus Saccharibacteria bacterium | reverse complement strand
CACCTCGTTACGGTAAATGACTATCTTGCAAGAAGAGATGCAGAGTGGAATGGCCATATACTTAATTCATTGGGTATAAGGGTAGGGGCTATTAACTCTGGAAAACAGTACAAATTTGTTTCCGATGATGAAGCTATCAAAATAAAAGGAGATGAGGCTAAGGAGTTAATAAAAGAGAGAGATGAGAAAAAGAATAAAGCTGGGAGATTGAAATATGATCATATGAGTGGTGTAAATCTGGTAGAGTGTTCGAAAAAAGAAGCATATGCCTGTGATGTAGTATATGGAACTAACAATGAATTTGGTTTTGACTATCTTAGAGACAATATGGCTAGGAGTATAGAGGAGAGAGTACAAGGGCCTAAATATTTTGTCATAGTTGATGAGGCAGACTCCATCTTGATAGATGAAGCTAGAACTCCCCTCATAATATCAACAAGTGCGGATGCTGCTAATGATATGTACAAGAAATTTGCTTCCTTAGTACAGTCTCTCAAACCCGAATCCCATTATATCGTAGATGAAAAAACAAAATCTGTTTCCCTAACAGAGGCTGGAGTTGATAGTGTGGAGAAGATACTTGGAGTTAAGAATATCTATGAAGATTCTCAACTAGCATATCATTTGGATAATGCACTTAAAGCAAAAGAGCTATACCATCGTGATGATGAATATCTGGTTCGTAATGGTGAAGTACTGATTGTTGATGAATTCACTGGTAGGGTTATGGAGGGAAGAAGATATAGTGAAGGGCTTCACCAAGCGATAGAAGCGAAAGAGGGTGTTGAGGTTAAGAAGGAATCTAGAACGATGGCTACCATAACGCTTCAAAATTTCTTCAGGTTGTATAAATACCTCTCTGGTATGACGGGGACCGCATTAACAGAGGCAGAAGAGTTCTCATCCATATATAAGTTGGATACAGTTGTTGTTCCTCCTAACAAGCCTGTTATTAGGAACGACTATAACGATGTAGTGTATAGGTCTCAAGAAGGAAAGTTCCGAGCGATAGTAGAGGAAGTCAAGGAGCATCATTCAAAGGGACAGCCAATTTTGGTAGGTACTACATCTGTTGAGAAATCAGAAGCACTCTCCGAGATGCTTTCTAAGGAAGGTGTAAGGCATAATGTGTTGAACGCGAAATATCACGAACAAGAAGCTAAAATAGTTTCCGAAGCTGGGAAGATGGATGCTGTGACAATAGCTACCAATATGGCAGGAAGAGGTACAGACATAGCACTTGATGATGCGGTAAAAGAACTAGGTGGTCTCTATGTGATAGGTTCTGAGAGACATGAATCAAGGAGAATAGACAACCAGTTACGTGGAAGATCTGGTAGACAGGGAGATCCTGGAGAATCGAAATTCTTTGTTTCTTTTGAGGATGAATTGATGCGTCTATTTGGTGGAGAAAGAATGCAACTCATAATGTCTCAAGTTGGTTTGGATGATGATATACCAATAACTTCTGGGATATTGGGTAGGACAATAGAAAATGCTCAGAAAAAGGTAGAAGCACATAACTACGATATTAGAAAAAGACTTGTTGAATATGATGACGTTCTTAACCAACAAAGAGAAATTGTATATACGTTGAGGAGGAAAATACTGGAGGTAGAGAATGTTGTAGAAGAAAGTAGCACAAAGAATGATTTGAAGGAAGCTTTGAAAATAGCTAGGGAAATAGATATCAACAGAGTCCAGGACTATATGGATGGATTCTCTCTTGCGAGGAAGGAAACTTGGGAGATGGCAGACCTCGATTCTTTTGGTTATCCATTTTCTCCTTTGGAGAAGTGGATATTGAAGAAGATTTTGGAGAATGTTGATTTCCTTCTGGCTTCCCAAATACAAGATGATATGAAGATAGATAACATGGAGGAGAGAAAACTATATATACAGTTTGAAAACCTTCTCACTCCAGAACTTTTGAAAATCTCTTGCAAGGAACTTGGGTACGAGGATGAAATATCCATGTTCAGAGAGATATACACAGTCCCTGATATCAAGAGGTTAGAGATAATGAAAAAGCTTTCTTTAATCTCTTTTGTAATCCATATATACAGTATTGGTGCTGAGCCAATGAGAGCTCTCTCCAAGTATTTAATACTTCAGTCATTTGATAGGTTTTGGATGGAACATTTGGACACTATGACAGACCTTAGGGAGGGAATATCTTTAAGGAACTTAGCACAGAGAGATCCATTGGTGGAATACAAGAATGAAGGTTTTGAGATGTTTGATGAAATGTTTAAGAAGATAGATGATTTTGTAATTACACGTTTTTTCAAAGTAAGGCTTGTGAAGCAAGAATCTGCAAAGCCAGTTCTTGAAAAAGGAGGGGAGGATAGAAGACCTGGTCGGGTGAATAATCAGAAAACTATAAAGAAGAGTAATAAGGTTGGTCGTAATGATCCTTGTCCTTGTGGTAGTGGGAAAAAATATAAAAAGTGTTGCTATCCCAAATATGACTAATTAAGTATCTCTATGGGTTTATTGACACACTATAGCCCCTATACTATCCTAAATATACAGTTATTATTCATACAATATGGCACAAGAGAAGAAAGAAAAAAAAGAAGAAATGGTTGTTCCTAGAAGGAGTGTTCATGTTATTTTCCTTTCATGTCCGCATTGTGGGAAAGAGATAGATCATATAGAAGCCTGTCCTGATTGTGGTGAGCCAATGAGAGTTATTGATGTCGTAGAGAAGTTTGGTGATGATGCTGATAGATTCTTGCAGAGAGTTTTGAAGAGAAAGGAAAACGGCGGAAAGATAGAACCAGAGGAAGTAGATGACTATGTTAGCATAGATAAGGAGGAACCAAATATTATTCTAATGGGTGCAGATGAAGAGATTGATGATGGTGGAATTGACCCTTCCAATGATGATGATGATTCTTTGGATGTCATATTTCCTGATGAGGATGATAGTGCTAGGAAGGATGTCGTTCCTGAAGTAGATGACGATTTAACAAAGGCTTTGGAGCAATTGGACTCGGAAGAAGACGAAGATCTTTCTGCTGAAGATTTTGGATTTGATGATGGAGAGATTCCTGAGCTATAATAGTTAATGAATGATATAAAGAAGAAGTTCCCTCGTGTTGCTATTGTTGCAGATCAGCTGGTTGCTCTCGGTGGTGCAGA
>CAYVNA010000021.1:0-5797 GCA_964452735.1 uncultured Candidatus Saccharibacteria bacterium | reverse complement strand
TGTTCTCTATGTTGAAGGTAATACCTTATGCGGATATATATACGATAGTCTTTGATAAAAAGAAATTCCCCAATTTAAAGAATAGTGTATATACCAGTTTTGTACAAAATATTTCTAAATTCCTTCCTCACGACTTCTATAGACATCTAAAAATATTCACCCCTTTTGCATATGAGAGCTTCGATCTTCAAGAATACGATCTTGTCATAAGTATATCCGCAGGACCAGCTAAAGGGATTATTACTGGAATATATCAACCACATATTGCTATGACGATGACTCCTCCTAGAAGTCTTTGGGACAAAGAATTGAATGTGAGGGGCTCCATTTTCAAACCACTCTACAACTTCCTCTCCATACCTCTTAACACATATATGAGAGTATGGGATTGGACGATATCTCGAAGAGCAGACTATTGGACGGCCAATTCGGAATATATACGAAAAAAAATATGGAAGATATATAAAAAGAAAGCCACTGTTATATATCCAGGGGTCGAATCTTTGTACTTCAAGAAATCTTCTCGAAAGATGGTATCCAGTATAAAGACAAAGTACCAATTGCCAGATAACTTTGTTCTTGTAGTCTCTCGATTATTCGATCACAAAAGAATAGATTGGGCTATAGAGGCATGTAAACAAACAAATAAAAATCTTGTCATAATAGGTGATGGCCCAGATAGGGCATATTTAGAAAGGATTGCTGATAAATCTCCGAATATCATATTTCTGGGTTTTCTTTCAGAGGATATTGAAGTCAAAATAATGTATGAGATGGCTGATGTTCTTCTCTTTTGTGGACTTGAAGATTTCGGTTTAGTACCAATCGAAGCTATGGCTTCGGGAACCCCAGTCTTAGGATACAAAGATGGGGGATTGTTAGAAACTATAATTCCAGGTGTCTCAGGTGAGTTCTTTAGTACAGTAGATGAATTAGTATTGTTGCTTAAAGAATATGATAAAAGAAGATATAATAGGAAGGAAATAATAAATCATGCAAAAAGTTTCTCCGAAGAAATATTTATAAATAACTTTAAGAAGTACCTCAATAGTATATATGAGAAAGAGTCAAAAAAAAGATCTAGAGGGTAAGAGAATTGCAATAATAGGAGAACCATTATTTAAACATGGAGGTGCGGAGATACATCTTAAGTATATGTTAGAGGCTTTCCCCAATTCTGAACTATATACAGCATACTATGATGAGAAGTTTGTCGAAGAGTTTCTCCCAGGTATAAAGATACATTCCTCATATATGCAAAATCTCCCAGGACGAGATAAATTTAGACATCTCTACCTTCTTCTTCAACCTCTTGCATATGGAATGTTCAATCTTAGAAAATATGATGTTGTAGTTTCTCTCTCTATAGCTTTTTCCAAGTTTGTTAAAACAGGCAAGGTCCCTCATGTAAATATCTGTATGTCTCCTCCTAAATTCTTTTGGCAAAAGAAAGGTAGAGTATTGAAAAGTGCAGAACAACTAGGGGGGGTAAATAAATCGTTATTTAAAATATATAGCTTCTTCACAGGAACTATCTTGGAAAGAATATGGCAGAAGTGGGATAGGGATGCTGCTAGGAGGTGTACCAAGATGATAGCTATCTCCCATGTGGTGAAGAAGAGAATAAAGAAGTACTATGGCGTGAATGCTGACATTATGTATCCTCCTGTCGAAGTAAAGAAGATCAAGTCATTAAGGAAGGTTAATAGAAAGGAAAATTGGTTTTTGTATTTAGGAAGGGTTGAAACATACAAAGGTGTGGATCTGGCCATAAAGGCATGTGTTGATGCCGAAGTTCCCCTTAAGATCGCAGGTATGGGGGAGGATTTTGAGAATATGAAGGAGTTGGTTAAAGATCTCAATGCTAAAGGGTTAGTTAAGTTTCTAGGGTATGTTTCAGATGATCAGAAATTCAATCTTTTAGCAAGAACGAAAGCCCTCATATTTCCTGTAAGGGATGAAGATTTTGGAATTGTCCCTGTAGAGGCGAATGCTTCTGGAACACCAGTGATAGCTTTTAAGGAAGGTGGCGTTACAGAAACAATCTCTGATGGAAATCCTAAAACAGGGATATTCTTTAAGACATATTCAGTTAAAGAGCTTTCTAAGATATTGAAATCATTCAAATCTGAAAAATATAATCCTGATAATTGTAGGAAACAGGCAGATAATTTTGCATCAGAGATATTTGTATATAAGTTGCAAAACTATATAGAAGATGTACTACATTCAATTTAAGCGAGTCTTTGATATCTTCTTTTCAATAATCATTTTAGTAATTTCTATACCTCTTTTGATAATAATTTCTCTCCTGATATGGGTTAGAGATAAAGGAAATGTATTTGTTAAAGATCCTTTGAGAATAGGTAGGGGTGGAGGAGAATTCCGTATGTACAAATTTCGGACAATGATTCCAAATGCCCATAAGGAGATATTATACAATCCGAAGTATAAAGAGCTGAGGGAAGAATGGGAAAAAGGAGGAAATAAGTTAAGAATCGAGGACGATATTCGTATTACTTGGTTGGGAAAGATATTAAGAAAGACAGATCTAGATGAGTTTCCTCAAGTTATAAATGTTTTGAAAGGAGATATGTCTTTTGTAGGACCTCGTCCCATGTATGAGGATGAGCTACAAAGACATTTGAAGAAATATCCCAAAGATAAAAGATACTTGAAAGACATCTTCAGTATTCGGCCTGGTATGACAGGGATATGGCAGGTGTCTGGAAGGAATGATATACCTTTCTCGGAGAGGTTGCGGATGGATTCTCAATATGCAAAGGAGTTCTCCTTCATTACAGATCTCAAGATAGTTCTTAAGACCCCATACACTATTATATCTAGGAATGGAGCATATGAGTAAGGATATTGTGGTTGTAATAAAGTCAATTAATTATTCAGAAGCAGACAAGATTCTGACTGTGTATGGTCGAGAACTTGGGAAATTTTCTCTAATAGCGAAGGGATTGAGGAAGATTAATAGTAAAAATAGAGGTAATATGCAGACCTTGAGTGTGAGTAGAATATCCTTCTTTGAAGGAAAAGGTCTACCAATCCTTACTGAATCAGAGTTAGATACAACTATTGATATTGAAAATATCGATATGCAGAATGTAAGAAGAGTTCTCTTTCTTCTTAATAAGTTTCTACAAGATTTTGATCCCTATCCAAAACTTTTCGATTCATTAAAAAGAGTTATAGATAATAACTTGGATATAGGATCAGTAAATAAATTAAGGATGAAATTTCTTCAGGAGATGGGTTTTCTCAGTGATATAACTGTGTGTAAATTTTGTGGAGAGGCTGGCTCTCTGGAATACATTTCTGAGGAAGATTTTGCACTTGTCTGTAAAAATTGTTACAGTAAAGGGAATTGTAAACCCTTGGGAATGAACCCATATTCATCTAAGGTTCTTACAGAAGCGTTGGATCGTTACGTTCGGAAAGTAGTTGAGGAAATATAATGATAAATAAAACTGCCATAAAATATATCGTTTCTACGTTACTATTCTCCTTGAGCTTTATTCTGCCCGTAAATGCACAAGCACCTGCTCAAGTTGGTTCCTATGATGTTATTGTCAATGCAAATATAAATGTTGATCTATATACTCAGCTCTTTCTTACCCCTTCTGTAGTCGAAATAAAACAGCCTACGAGAGTAGATATCTACTCTTTGGATTCTTTCGGTAACCCACGGGTAGGGAGGAACATACAACTATATATAGATGGAGATAGTAGTTCTGTATCAATTGTTCAACCTTCTCCTACCAATTACCTCGGACAATCTTTTGGGTATGTTAGCTCAACGAATCCTGGTATTTATACTATCTGTGCAAAGGATCTAGCAGAAGGATACGAGATATCAATTCCAGATTGCGAGCAGGTCTATGTAGTTCCTGTACCTACACCCTCTATGTTGGCAGAACCACTCTATACAGGAGGCCTAAATAATCTCTTGATCTGGAGTATGTCGGGATCTAATACCTATCAGTACCTAGTACAGGCTGGTCTGGGTCAAGAGTTCCAGAATATTGAGAAAGAAAGTCCTTGGATTAACAATCTAACATATGAATTCCGCAACCTGAGAGATGGAATAATGTATTTCTATAGAGTCAAGGCGAAGAACTCATACGGTGGAGAAAGTAACTGGTCCAATATAGTATTTAGTGTTCAAGACTCTAGTGGTCCAACTGTTGAAATTGTTAGTATCTCAGGAATTGGGCAAAATAATATGTCTGAGTGGGATCCAGAATTCAGTATAAATATAAGATATAGAATAAAGGACAATGTCGGAATAAGTCAGAAGGATTTCTGGTGCTCGGGTAAGGATGGTACTAAGTATGAATGTCTGTTCTCTCAATCTAGTACTGGGGATTTCTGGAATATATCTCTGAAGCTAAAAGATTTGGAAATATATAATGGGGAATACCTATTTGATATCTATAAATTTTGTGTCGAGGCTAAAGATCTAGTTGGAAATGTAAACAGGAATTGTGATGCCCAAATAACTTTCCCACAGAAAGAGGATGAGCCACCAATAATAATTCCGGAAGAACCAATCATACCATCAAAGCCCACCGTTATAGATAGTATTCGTAAACAGATTACGGAAATTATCGATAATACAATAGGAAAGTTAGAGCCAATTGAATTACAAAACATAGTAATAACAGCAACAACAGCAAACATTGCTGTAGGCTTAGGTTTCCTTCTCTCTCTACTCGGCAATGTCCCCTATTTCATACTTCAGTCAATATTGGCAATGCTAAGTCTTCTAGGATTTAGGAAGAAAGCTAATGTAAATGGATATGTTTATGATTCCTTTAGTAAGAATCCGATAACTCAGGCCATTATAAGAATATATAATGAAAACAATGAGTTGGTTTGGACTGATGTTACAGATAACAACGGATATTTCAGAACAACAGAAGTAGAGGATGCAGAGTACTATATCAAAGTAACAGCAAGAAATTACATATTTCCATCAAAGATTATATTTGGTAAAACAGATTTCCCTTTAGAGAATATCTATCATGGAGATCCTTTTCTAACTAGGCAGAATAAAGTTCCTAACTTCTCAATACCTTTAGATCAGAAAGATAATAAACTGATTGGCGTAATTGTTGCTAGGTTCATATCCAGCTCCAAAGCCTTATGGAAATCACTTCATATAATCCTGTTTGTCTTCGGTCTTATATTTAGCATATATGCTCTCTATGTTACCAGCTTCTGGTGGAATTATTTAATAATAGCTCTATATATACCTGCACTCATAGCTCTACTATTTTCTCTCTTTGGAGTTAAAGAGAAATATGGTCTGGTGAAGGATAAGCAGAATAGGGTTGTTAAGGGAGCAATTGTAGCTCTAAAGGAGAAGCAGTTTGATAAAATAGTTTCTAAAAGAGTTACAGATGATTTCGGTCGTTACAGGTTTGTTGCTAACGAGGGTAAATATTCTATATCTATACTTAATCCTGATATAAAGACTGTAAACAAGAAAATATTCTCAAATATCTCTGTAAATAAAAAAGGTGGAGTAGTAATCTGTCCCGATATAGAGGTAATAGTGTTAGAGAGTAAAAAGAAGAAGGAAGAAGATGTTTTAAGACCTCCTAAAGATCTCTAACGACTATATTGAAAAAAACTCTTTAGATTGGTATTATCTCTATGTCATCTCTGGGTGTATAGCTCAACTGGTAGAGCAAACGGCTCTTAACCGTTAGGTTCAGGGTTCGAGCCCCTGTACACCCATTTGGTATTGCAATCACTAGTTATTTCCCATATTCTTAATATG
>CAYVNA010000020.1:0-10353 GCA_964452735.1 uncultured Candidatus Saccharibacteria bacterium | reverse complement strand
CAGATGGATATTGTCATGGTTCGAAGCCTTCAACACCTACATACAATCCAACTACGCCTTCCATATATGCAGACACTAGCAAGAGTACTGGTACAGGAAGTAGTAGTGGAAGTAATTGTGTAACCTCTGGAACAATAGCATATCAAGCATGTAAGATGGCTGCTGAAGGAGTTACAAACAACGGACAATATACCCTAAGTGGTAACAAGTGTTGTATGCCTGATGTAGCAGAGCCTAATTTAGTACCAGTAGAATAATATATACATGAACTATCAAGAAATTAACAAAAAGAATCTACCGAGGTGGGAAGATACTCTTAAGTATGTTACGGAGATTTTAGATAGAAATAATATAAGATACTATCTCTCAGCCTCAGGACTAGAATATATACTAGGTTCTAACATATATCCATATGATATAGATTTCTTTATGTCGGAAGAGAGTGTAAGGAAAGCATTTCCATTTTTTAAGGAGTACAAGACTTCAGACTTACACTATTGGAAAGAGGATAATAGGGAATATTTAGAATTCAAAGGTTTATACAACGATATACCTTTTGAAATATGCGAGTGGAGAGAGGATCCTAGAGATATAGAGATTGCAGAGTACAAGGGTATTAAGATACAGATAATTAAACAACATTAATCCAATGATAATACATTCTGACTAGCAATAGAAAGGAACTCCTCTAGGTCAAGATATCTCCCATCTGGATATTGGAAGATTGCCAAAGCCTCTTTCAATATTCCAAGGCCCTCTTTCTCACCACATTTCTCAGTTTTATTACACTGGAGATATGTGTTAATCTTCGAAAACCATACTACCCTATTAGCAAAAAGGATCTCTTCTTCTGTAGCCTTTGGGTTTTCCAAAATCTTAATAGCTAAAGCCCTCTCATATTCATATTTAAGGGTCATATACTCTAACTCTATTCGCATCATATCGAATCCATAATCTGGGTCCTTTAGGTTAAAACTTTGCTTAATGGCCCTCTGCCTGTATTCCTCACAAATTTGACCTAACTCTTCCAAGCTATTACACCCCGCCATTACTTCAGTTAATTCCTTCTCTACCTTTGAAGTCCAACTTTCTTCTATAACAGACTTATCATTCATACAAACCATTATACACCTAGATATGTATTCTTTATGCTATACTTTCAATATGACTGTTGAAGAATATTATGGAAAATTGAAATCCCCTCAGAAGGAAATAGCTTCAAGGTTAAGAGACATTATCAAAAAACAATATCCTAAGTATGAAGAATCAATGCTTTGGGGAGTACCAGTGTTCAAGGATGGACTATTCTATATCGTATCTCTTAAGGATCATGTTAATCTTGGATTCTCTATCTCTAATTTGAGTAAAGAGGAAGAAGAACTATTTCAGGGAGGTGGAAAGACAACAAGAAAGATTGAGATAAAGACTCTTGAAGATATTGATGAGAGACATATTAGGGAGCTATTAGACTTCGTTGACAAGAAAGTTAGCCACTAGTATAGCCCGTACATATGGAATAGCAGATAAAGCTACTGATAACTATCAACCTTCTGAAGCTTCCTATATACAAAGATTAATATAAGTACGAATCCTCCAGCTAGGACTACCCACCAAGGGAATTCCTTTCTATCACTTACAGTAATATTTATTACCTCATCACTATCTCCTAGAACAACATCTTCACTATATTCCTTTCCATCATATTTAATCTTCAAACTATACTCTCCTTTTTCTAAATCTCTAATAACTATCTCTCCATTACTATCCGTTATGTATTTCTTCCCCTCAACGATAACTTCTGTCCCTACCAACGGATTCCCCTTCTTATCCACAATCCTAATCCGGAAATAATCCTTAGTAACAGAATTATCATCCTGAACAATCTCCTTCTCCTCTTCAACAACAACTTCTTCTTCTACTAATTCCTCCAAAAGAGTATTCGAGGTATTCTTTATACTTGCCAATTTCGTTAATGACGGAGTTGTATCTAAGGTAGGTGCCGAACTTCCTCCAGAAGACATAATATATGAAAATTCTGAGAGATCCGAACCAATACCATCAATACACCCAATTGCTCGAACTACAGATGTAACAGAGATCTGTATTGGTGCTGTATATACTGTACCAGTACTACATGTTGGAACAGATCCATTAACAGTATATCTGATACTACTACTACCGGCAGAAGACAGAGAAGCTGAAAAGGCACTTGCGTATGTGCCAGATGCCACATTTGCAATGGGAGCATTTGGGGTTACTAAGCTCTGTATACCTAATACAGGATATCCCTTTCCATCGTATACACTATTCCATATCGTATCAAAATCCCATTCAGGATCAGTGTTATATACCTTGTGAGAATATTCCTTGAATATTTCCATCGCACTAGCCCTTTCAAACCTATCCCCTTCCTGATCATTGCTATACATAGATGGCATACCAGAAGTATCTCCAGTTATGTAACCAATAGCTTTAGATATACCATTGAACCACCAGTTATTCTGGAAATTAATATACTCACTTGCACAATCATTCTCTGTACAATTTGCAACAAAGAGCATACCAATCAACCCACCAACATAGACATCATCATCCGAGAAGTTATTTGTGATTAAACCTATTGCAAAATTATTAATAACTTCTGCTATATAGGTCGTAACTCTAGCAACAAAATCTTTACCTAAATTATTAATAACATCATCAACTAATGATTCCTGAAGAAGTAGGTAACCGAGAAGTCCACCAATACCACCTTCATTTACATCTCCCTCAGAGTCGGAGACTGTTATATTCCCCCTATTATATGAATTTCTCATAGAAGACACTACTGATGTACCAACAAGACCTCCACTATATGGAAGAATGCCACAATTATAGGGCTCAACACAATCATCCCAATAAGCAACATTCAAATCACCAGAATTATACGAATTTTTTAATTTCATATTCATAACCATACCTATTAACCCTCCAACTCCATCCATAGGAACAGACAATGAAGAAGTTAAGAGTGTATCAATATTACCCTTATTATAAGTTTCCTGTACATCTACCAAACCACCGCAACCAAGAATACCTCCAACAGATCTAGAGCCCCCTATCGCCTCTAGCGATCCCAAATTATAAGACTTCAATATATCTGCCTTCCAAGAAGCACCTACCAAACCTCCGATACAAATATATTCATCAATCCATGTAGGCAAATACTCTTCTGATTGATAATTATCCATAGAAGAGATAATATCCCCTTCATTATATGATCTTAATATGGTTACCTTCTCAGATGAACTCCCAACCAAACCTCCAACTTTGTAATAACCTATCAACTGAGCCTCATTATATGAATCTGTAATACCAAAATCGTAAGTGGAATAACCAACTAGGCCCCCAATCCTATAAAAGCCATTCACAGAACCAGAGTTATAGGAATCCTCAATAGAAAGAATAGAATCAGAGAAACCGACTAAACCACCAGCACTTGATCTGCAATTAACAACCGCATCTGAATAAGATTCAGAAATAGAAATATCACCCCCAGAATAACCTACTAGACCACCACAAAACATATCCCCTGTTATTGTACCATCGAAGCTACAACCCTCCATTATCATTTCATCTTGGTTATACCCTATCAAACCACCTACCTTGCCATCTGAAATCGAGCTGGCAGAAATAATTTCAGAGTCAACAACATGAATATCATAATATTCTCCTTCTGCAGACTGTCCCACTAAAGCTGCAACTCTTTGATATCCATTTACATAGGCTCTCTCTATAGTCAGAGAACCAATCACACCTCCCTCCACGGTATGAAATATACCAACAGAATAATCCTCAGGTCTATTTATATACAAATCATAGATTGTATAATATGCTCCATCTAAAATACCCCAGAAATCATAGCCTCCACCAATAGGTTCAAAACCTAAATATTCATCACCACTTTGGTTCCAAGTACTTGTTCCAGAACAATCAATATCTTGTCCTAACACATAATTCTTGCCTGGTTCATCTTTAATTTCTTGTAACTGCTCGCATGTTCTAATCACATATGGACTAGAAATCTCGCCTGTACCTGTTCCTGAGAATGCACTTACCTTAGAAGGCGGGAGGTTGAGAACAAGGAGAAAGAAGAGTGTACTGAATATAGTTTTCGACAGTGTCATGGCAGTTGTTCTGGTCATATTATGTATACGTTACCAGAAGGGAAATTGTTTGTAAATATTTTTACAAATATTTTTGACATACCCTCATCATACTACTAGAATTAAAACATAATTTAAGTTTTTCATTTTAAACAAAATGAGCAAATGTAAATGCAATGGTGGTGGAGAAGCAGTATATGGACTTGGTTTCATAGGAGCCGCTATATATTTCATATCAACAGCAACTACATTCTGGATTGGTGTATTAGGATTTCTAAAGGCTATGGTATGGCCCGTATTCTTGGTATATGAATTACTTAAATTCCTACTTGGTTAAATGGTGATTTTTGTAAAGGTGAAGACTAAACAGAAAGAACAATCCATAGAGGAAATGGACGATGGGACA
This sequence comes from uncultured Candidatus Saccharibacteria bacterium, assembly GCA_964452735.1. GTDB lineage: Bacteria > Patescibacteriota > Dojkabacteria > SC72 > SC72 > UBA2177. Next base: position 5,802 of record CAYVNA010000020.1, on the reverse strand, counting down.
TACAATATATCTGTAAGGGCATTACCTGACAAAAACAAAGCCAATACAGAAGTGATATCCATATTAAGTAAATATTTTGAGATACCCAAATCCCAAATATATATACAAAGTGGGAAGACTTCCACAAGAAAGAAAGTCATATTAGAAGAAAAACTATGATGAAAGAAATACTAGTTAGATTAGAGAGAGAACTTGAAAGAATGTCTGATCAGAAACTTCAAGAGAGTGGTCAAAGATATTTTAAAGAACCCATAAAGACATATGGTACTAAGACAGGGGAGGTAGTGAAGCTTGGTAAATCATATTTCAAAGAGATTAAAGGTTTAGATAAAGGGGAAGTCTTTGAGCTATGTGAAGAACTATGGAAATCAGGGTATCTAGAAAAAACATTCATTGCATGTGAATGGACATATAATATGCATGATCTGTTTGAAGAGGAAGATCTAGAGATATTTGAAAGATGGATAGAGAAATATGTAACTAACTGGGCATCCTGTGATACTTTTTGTAATCATACCGTAGGAGAATTTCTCATGATGTATCCTAGGCATATCACCACAATTAAAAAATGGGCACGATCTAACAACAGATGGATGAAGAGAGCATCTGCAGTTTCTTTGATAATACCTGCTAGGAAAGGTATGTTTTTGAAAGACATATTTGAAATAGCAGATATACTTCTTCTAGATCAAGATGATATAGTTCAGAAAGGATATGGTTGGATGTTGAAAGCTGCAAGTGAGAATGATGAGAGAGCAGTTTTTAAATATGTAATGAAGAATAAAGCTACTATGCCTAGGACATCTTTAAGGTATGCCATAGAAAAGATACCTAAAGAGCTAAAGAAAGAAGCTATGGCAAAATAATATTTAAATTAATAAACATATATACCATGAGTGATGATATTTGTTGTCCTGAGTTTAATGTTGAGAAGTATCAGAATAAGGAGCATGTTTGGAAAGAAAAGAAGTTTGTAAAAGGATATGTGAATCAGATATTCCATATGCCTTTAAATATGGGAAAGGTAATAACAGAGACATATGCAAAAATAACTGAGGCTAAGGCTGATGTAGAAATAGAAGATTTCTTAATACTTGCATATGATCCATCTCCTTGGAAATCAGAACTCTATTTTACAGTTAGTAAGGATGTTCCTTCTTTAGAGAATGTTACATTATCTGGTAAATATATATCTAAGGTGTTTGATGGTCCATATAATATGGTCCCACAATGGATTCAGGAATTTGATAGATATCTAGAAGAGAAGAAGCTGTTTCCAATTAAATACTATTTCCATTATGCATATTGTCCTAAGTGTTCTAAGAAGTATGGACATAACTATGTTGTGGCTTTTGCACAGATAGAGGAATAAGGGGAGAGGTATTTCATTGATGTTTGGTAATATAACCATTTACACAAACAAATCTTAATAGTAACATAAAGTAATAAATTACTTTTTTCTTCATATGAAAAAAATACTCTTAATTATTTTCCTAGTAATAGTCCTTGCAGTAGCAGGAATATATCTAGTCTTGAAGAACAACGTTCTCTCACTAAATATCCCAGGTATGGAACAAATAGATCTTGGGATAGATGAATCCCCCGATATCATATATGCATACTACGAAGAAATCGGCTTTCAGAATAATTTAGAGGGAGACACACCCAGAAGTGGAACATTGGTATTTGAAGGAGGTATAGATATTGAACATACATTCACCCAGAAAGAAATTAATTCCTGGTTCTCTGCTTGGGAAAACTCTTGGACAGGAATACCTTTCAAGAATCTTCAGATAAAACTTAATACGGATGGAACAGTAGAAGCATCATCCCTAATCACACTCAAAGAAGCAGAAGCACTTGGAAGAACATTGGGATACAGTCAGGAAGACATAGAGAAAGCAAAGGGATATATAAGATACATACCAGATCCCCTACCACTATATGCAACAGGTACTGCTTCCATAACAGAGAATGATGTCTCAATAGATATAGATAATATGAAAATAGGGAATATATCAGTACCATCAAATATATCCTCAGCGATAGGATATGTCATAGAAGATTCAATAGAGAAAGCTCGTACCCTTTCTGATTATACAAATGTGAAAGAAGCCATAGTAACATCAGAGGGAGTAAGGTTTAAGGGAACAGTACCAGCATCTGTGAATGTAAGGTAAGAGATCAGGAGATTTCCTCAACTAGGAATTTCTTAGCATTATACCTACACAAATTGTACCTGTCCTTCTCTGTATAATGACCACATTTATCTGTATCCAAGGATACGTTCTCAGCATCAAACCTTCCAGTGATAGTTGAGAGCATCAATCTTAATGTACTTAGTAATCCAAACCTTTTCCTAAGCTCCTTGTCCTTAAACCACCTCTTAAAGATCCTCCACATACTAACCCAAAGATTACTCTTTAGATATACAACAACATCAGCATTCCTAACATATTCCGGCATATAGTAGGATCCTTCAATTATCCAATCAGATTCTAGAGGAATTTTCTTTTTTATACGATCAAGAGAAAACATTAGGTTCTTCTTCGAATCATACAGGTCATCTGTATGATAAAGAGGGATAGACAAATTCCCTTGTAATTCATCAGCATATGTTGTTTTTCCGACTCCAGCACTTCCCGTTATATATACTCTCATAGATATTAAAGATAACCACTGTCGATAGCCCTCCCAAGAGCTGAACTATTATGGACAACTTCTGATAGCTTGAAAGAGCTAGAGAAGGAAGAATCAATACTACCATGGTCTTCTGAGGATACATAACCTACCATTCCCATCTCGGGAAGAAGTAAGAAATCGTTAACATAGCAACTATACTCACCATTTTCATTATAAAATACTATCCTATCACCCCTCAAAATAATTACCTTAGAATTCGAATAAGCAAGAGGAATAGTCCCTGCATTCTCAGTAACCATGGAGTATAAACAACTACCATCAGAACACTCATCTTTAACATACAAGCCTTTCTCTACACACTCCTCCAAACTTGCCCTACACTCCTCATAGTAGCTTCCTAATGTATTGCCTTCTTCTTCCTGAATCTCATTTCCCATATTCAAATAACTCAAATTTATTCCCCCATTATACTCCCAAACTATTTCCCCATACAAACTTCTTCTTAGTATAAGGGCTTCCCTAAATACAAATGTAGTATAATATACATATGCTTCAAATCAAGAATCTCGATGTATACATAGAAGATAGAAAAATAATAAACAATATATCCCTCGATATAAATGTAAAAAAAGGATCTTTCTTTGTACTCTTAGGACCAAACGGGTCTGGCAAATCCTCCCTCTTTAGATCCATCATGGGATTCTCAAAATACAGAACAAATGGAAAGATAATGCTAGATGGAGAAGACATATCAAACTTAAGTATAGATGAGAGAGTGAAGAAAGGAATTACATACATGTACCAAACACCCCCAAAGATAAAGGGGGTAAAACTAGGAGATATAATGAAGGAGATATCCTCCGAATTAGACAATGAAGATCCCCTCTCCATCTCTTCCTTCTACTACAGAGATATAAATGAAGGACTTTCTGGGGGAGAGATGAAAAGAACAGAGTTGCACACAATATCAAAACTAGAAGAAACGAAGGTATTCCTCTTTGATGAACCTGACTCTGGTGTGGATATAGACAATCTAAAAAAAATTGGGATATATATAGATAGGATAGTAAAGGAGAAAAATGCCATAGGTATAATAGTTACCCATACAGGAGATATTTTAAAACATTTGGATATTGAGAAGGCTGCAGTCATATATGATGGACATATAGCATGTCAAGGAAACCCTAAAAAGATTCTTGATTGCATAAAAAAGGATGGATATCAGTCATGTATAAAATGTAATGGAAAGAAGATATGATGGAGATAGATTCTTTCGTTTCAAACTTCTCTAACTTGGGTTTCAACCCATATATCGTCATTAACGGGAATCAGCCAATTCCAATAGAGATAGATGAAAAAGACCTTCAGATATTAGATATAAGACATCCCGAGGTTAATAAATATCTCAAAGGATTAAACACACAAAAACATAACTGGAGAAAATACAGTGGATATTTCATCAGATCACCTAAAGGATCTTCCAATTCCATACAGACATGCTTCCTAACATCAGAAAACGGTTTAAAACAAAGAGTCCATAATATTCTTTTCGCAGAAGAAGATAGTACATTGGAAATCTTCACAGGTTGCCTCTCTAACTCCCATGTAAAAGATAATACACACACTGCCATAATGGATATTTTTGTAGGCAAGAACGCAAAAGTGACCTTCAATATGATACATTCCTGGGGAGAGAACTCAAAGGTATATCCTCATACAAAAGTATATGTACAGGAGGGAGGTGAATATATCTCAAACTATATCGTTTGGGACAAGGTAAAAGAGATCGTTGCAAATCCTAAGATAATACTAGGTGAGAAAGCTAAAGCAACAGTACAGTCTCTTTCATATATACATCCTAATTCAAATATTGATCTTGGAGGGACAGTAATATTAAAAGGAAAAGATTCCTCTGGAGAAATACTCTCTAGTGTAGTCAGTAATGGGGGTAAGTTCATTACGAAAACTGATATACAGGGAAAGGGCTCAAACTCTAAAGGACATATATCTTGCGATGCCCTACTTTTAAATGACAAATCTAGAGTTACTGCAATACCAAAGTTATTTTCACAGAATAAAGACTCTCAACTAACTCATGAAGCCTATCTAGGGAAAATATCTAGCGAAGAGATAGAGTATCTACAAACCAAAGGATTGGGGGAGAAGAAAGCCGAAGAGATAATTGTTAGAGGGTTTGCAAATAAATCGATAGAGAAGATGCCCGACGTTATAAAGGAGAAGATGAGGCTAATCATAGAAGAATCTAGTAAAGGATTTTAGGCAATTGATATTGCCCTATAAGTATAATATAATCGGACATGTTTGAAAAGATTAAAAGGTTTACAATCGAGAATTTTGCCTCTGAGAGAGAAAAGCATTTCCTTGGAATTCTTGATGTATGTAAAATGTATCAAATAAAACCAAACCAACTAGATCTTGAGACATATGTAAAGATACTTGCACCAGTAACCTTTGAGAATGTGTTTCCAAGACACTCATTAAAAAAACTATACAGGGGAGCCCCAGAAGAAGGGACTTCAAACTCTGAATCTTTCTTAGGCGTTGCTCAAATAGCGGGAGAAGAGAAATACATCTTCGTGAGAACATGGTTAACACAAGAAGAGGAAGAAAAGGTTAAGACAAATAAACAATATCTTCTAGATGGTGCAGCATTACTAACTCATGGCATGTCTACTCCATATGATTCCCTTGGAAAGATAATTGCTGTAAAAACAGTAACTGAAGAGGAAGAGGAGATTTCATTCATACATTATGAAATTTTCTAGGTAGAAATTTCCCCACTTATTGGTATAATCTAGTATGAAAGCTACCATAATATACGATTCCTATTTTGGTAATACAGAAAAGATTGCCAAGACAATACATCAGGTAATTGTAAAAGACTTTGATACAAAACTATTCAATATACAAAAGTCTACTCCAGAAATAGACAAAGATACGAAATTACTCATCATAGGATCTCCTACCAGGGCATTCAGGCCTACAGAGAATATATCAAAAATGATAAAAAGTTTAGGGAAAGAATCTCTAAAGGATGTATACATTGCATCATTTGATACTAGAGCAAATCTAGAGAAAGTAAATAACGGTTTTCTTAATTTCATGGTTAAACTATTTGGATACGCCGCAGAGCCAATC
>CAYVNA010000019.1:0-12233 GCA_964452735.1 uncultured Candidatus Saccharibacteria bacterium | reverse complement strand
AATGCAGAATTGTTAGAGAAATTCACAGATGATGTAGTTAATAATAAGGAAAAGTTCGAAGAGTACCTAAGGAGGATAAAGACAGCAGTAGATAATGAGATAAAGTTAATCAATACTCTTTTGAGTAGTGCCAAATTAGAAGGAGATAAGATAGAGTTAAATCCAGAGGAAATAAACATATTGGAGGATATAGAGATGGCAGTTCATGGTCATGAGGTAATAGCCCAAGAGAAAGGTTTAGAGCTAATAAATAATTCAGATCCTAATACACCTAATATATATGCTGACCATGCTCGAGTGATAGAGATATTAAATAACCTAATAGATAATGCAATAAAATATACAGATGTAGGAAGTGTATCAGTAAGCACATCGCATAGTGAAGAGATGGTAAGTATAAGTGTTCATGATACAGGAAAGGGAATTCCAGAAGATGAACTTCCTAAATTAGGACAGAAGTTCTATAGAGTAGAGAACTATTTAGATTCTGATGAGGGTAAACCAGATCTAGTAAGGCCAGGAGGAACAGGATTAGGATTGTATGTAGCATTTAGTTTAGTGGAAAAGATGGGAGGAAAGATGGAAGTAACAAGTGAGATAGGTAGAGGTAGTGTATTCACCTTCACACTTCCAAGAATGAATGGCCAGATGACTCCTAACACAAAAAGGCAAGAGAGTAAGGACATGTTCGAGAGATTGGGCTTGAGAAGATAATCTAGGATAGGTTTCTCCCTATCCCTCTGAGAAACTCCTCTTCCTTTGTTATACTCTTTCCTTCTATTTGAAACTCTCTCACTCTTAAGCAAACTAAAGGATCCTTAGTTGCAAATAGAACCATATTATCTTTTCTAAAAAGATATCCAGCATCCTTCTCTGTCCCAATATCAACTAATTCAGATTTAAATATCTTTAATAACTTCCCACTTAGATTTGAGTTAACATTTCTACTTAACCTACACCATGCAACTGGCCAAGGTACAAAAGCACGAACCATTCTTTCGATATATTCAGGACTATACTCATCCCAATCTATTTCTGCATTCTCCTTTGATATATCCTTTTGCCAACAGTATGTAGCCTTGTTGTTATCCTGAGGTTTTGCTCTCAATTCTCCACTAATCCATTTAAGTAGTGTAGGGATCAATACCTCCGTACTCTTTTTAACAAGTCTCTCCCTAAGAGAAACATTTGTATCATCATCTCTAATATCCTCTTCGAATATCTCTAATATATCTCCCTCATCTAGACCTTCACTCATGAGCATGATAGAGATGCCTGTTTTCTTCTCTCCATCTAGTATGGCTTTTTGTATAGGGACAGCTCCTCTATATCTAGGTAGTATGGAGAAATGGATATTGATACAACCATATTTAGGATATTCTAAGAACTTTTTCGGAACTATTTCTCCAAATGCCTTGCATACCACTATCTCAGGATCATATTTTTCTAATACTTTCATGTATTTACTCTCTTCTCGATCTGTATGAACTACAGGGATATTATTTTCTAAAGCATATTTCTTAACATCAGATTGAGTCATTACTTGTTTTCTTCCTACAGGTTTATCTGGTGTAGTGATTACACATACCACATCAAAATTACTATCATTATGAAGTACTTTTAATGTTTCTAATGACTCCCATGCTGTACCTAGAAATATTGTTTTCATATATTTATTCTATCCTAATTAACTTTTTCTTACTATATATACAACCTCATTCTCAAACATTATTTTCTTAAAATCATATTTAACATCAAGGAGAATAGATTCAAAACTCTTCGTATAGAAAGATTCCATACCAACATTTCTTCCTCCTAAACTCTTCAATGGGAAAGACACTACAAAATACTTAACATTAAGTTTGGAAAGAACCTCCCTACTTGAACCTTTCCTTTGTTCTTCTAATACAGGTAGTATCTTTAAAAGAAATACAACATCGTATTCATTAGAATCCTCTTCGAAAATATCTTTAACAATTGCTTTGAAATTAATATCTTGGAAATTCTCTTTGGCATATTCATTAAGGAACTCTATCTCAGGAACATATATATCATATGCGTAGTATTCTGTACCTTTTGGAAGATTCATCGATGGGATATTAATGGGATTTAAGCCACAACCATAGTCGGCTACTTTTTTAATAGAAATAGGGATGTTATTGAATATTTCTTTATAGAATTCTTTAACAAAAGACGTCCTCTCTTCTGTGGATTTGTGAATTCGAAGTAGGTCCTCTGCATTTTCAATTTCCTTCTCAAAAGAATTGAAATTATTAAAAAAGGCTCCCCATATTATATGTAAATTCTTTTTTACATATTTCACAACATCTTTTTCTTTCTTAAACTTTGGAATTGTTTCATCAATGAGACGATTGATGGTGAATGGAGAAATAGCTCCATATTTATTCGATTCCATTATCTCTTTAACAATTCGCTCCCTATCCATTTCTTTGCTTTTTCAATATTTCAAATAATCTAGTATATGTTCTTAGGTTATGAATGGTTGCTAGTCTACTTGCTAATCTCTCGTTATTCTTAAATAGATAATTTAGGAATGCTCTGGAATAGTTCTGGCATGTATAGCAGTCACAAAGTTTATCTAAGGGTTTATTATCATACAGATGTTCTTCATCTTTGATATATATGTAATCAAAGGAACCTTTCTCTATCTTTAAATTATATATCCTTCCATTTCTCGCATCTCTTGTTGGAAGTATGCAATCAAATATATCGTATCCCCAAATAGACCCTTTTAGGATACCTTCGTAACTTCCAACTCCCAGTGCATATTTAGGAAGGTGGTTAGGCATTAGGTTACAAGTATATTCTAAAATCTCGTCGTTCAGTTTCCCTTTACTATCCAGAGGCCATCCGCCAAATCCATATCCATCGAAACCAATTTCTATCAAAGATGTAGCACATCTTAATCTCTCTTTCTTACTATCTCCTCCCTGTATGACACCAAAGAGAAGTGGCCTATCATCATCACTCAACCCTTTCTCATTTATTATTCTTTCATACTCATCTTTACATCTTTTTGCCCAGGCTATGGTTATATCCACCGATTTCTTAACTTCTTCTTCCGTTGGGATTTCTGAAGGACAGTAGTCTAAGCAGATCATGATGTCTGAATTTATTGCAAATTGTGTTTGTATACATAATTCAGGTGTGAAGAGGATTTCCTCTTTCTCATCCTTAAAAAGTATTCCATTCTCTGTTATTTCTCCTAAATTTGAATCTTTAGAGACCATGGAGAGAAGTTGAAACCCTCCCGAATCCGATATTACAATGTTCTTCCACTTATTGAAATTTTGTATACCTTCTAATTTATTTAATACCTTGATACCTGGATTTTTTAGAAGATGATATGTATTTACAATAATTCCCTCTACTTTTGAAGATTCCAAATCTTTAGAATCGCATGCTCTAACGACACCTTTTGTTGCATCAGGGAAGAATGTTGGGAATGTTATTTGTTTTCCTCTAATTGTCATATTTTTTAACATTTCTAATTATACTATGAAAAGTGATTAAAAAGGGCGGAAGGTAGTATAATACAGACCATGTATGAACATATCAGAATTTAAATACAACCTACCTAAATCCCGAATAGCAAAATATCCTCCTAAACAGAGAGGTACATCTAACTTGCTTGTCTTGGATAGAATAAATGGAAATATATTGGATAGGAAATATTTTGATATACCCGAATACATACAAAAGGGAGATGTAGTGGTATTAAATGAAACTAAAGTATTAAGTTGTAGAACATACTTCAATACTCCTAAAGGAAAGAAAGTGGAAGTACTCTTTCTAGAAAATATTGCTAATGATATATGGTATGTACTCATAGGAAGGGCAAAGGATGTGGAGATAGGAAATATCCTTTCTAATGATGGAGATATTAATATTGTAATTAAGGAGAGGAAAGGAAATGGATTTGTAATTGATTTCATCAAAGGAACAAGTTATGAACTATTTGAAAAATATGGACATACACCTCTCCCTCCGTACATGCAAAGAGCAGATGAAGAAAGTGATAAGGAAAGATACAATACTGTTTTTTCCAGAATACCAGGGGCTGTAGCTGCTCCAACTGCAAGTCTCAATCTAACAGAGGATATTTTGAGTAGAATTGAGGATAAGGGAGCAAAAGTTGTTAAGGTAGATTTACGTGTAGGGTGGGGAACATTTGCACCGATACGTGAAGAGAATATTGAGGATCACAAAATTCATGAAGAACATATATGCATAGGGAAAGAAACGGCTAACACTATCAACGAAGCTATTTCAAAAGGGAAAAGAATTTTGGCCTTTGGCACAACAGTTGCAAGAACATTAGAGAGTGTTGCGAAGAAAGATGAAGCAAGTGGGAAATACTCAGTTAATGCATATGAAGGGAAAACAGATTTATACATCTATCCAGGTTACCAATGGAAAATAATTAGTATATTAGTGACAAACTACCACATGCCAGATTCTTCACTGATTCTCTTAGTTAGTTCTTTTGCGGGGATTGAGAATATCAAGAATGCATATCAGCATGCTTTGGATAATGGATATAAATTCCTTAGCTATGGTGATAGTATGTTAATAGGTGATAATTTAATTAAATAGTTATGATTGATTTAGAAGATTTAAAAACAAAATATCTGTTTATGCCTGATGCTACAAGAGGTGCAGTTAGGTATTTAACAACAAAACAGCTAAAGGAAACTGGCACGGAAGCCATTGTTACAAACACACTTCATCTTCTAATTCATCCGGGTCCAGATACCATTCAGAAATTAGGAGGTATAAAGGAGATGATGGGATGGGATGGTCTTGTATTTACAGATTCTGGAGGTTTCCAAGTTTTCTCTTTGATTCATTCTAAAAAGTGGAAGGGAAGTATTGATGATAATGGTGCTAAGTTTAAATCTCCAAGGGAAGGGAATATATACGAACTAACTCCAGAAAGCTCCATTGATATTCAGATGAAGATAGGGTCGGATGTCTTAGTTGCTTTAGATGATTGTAGGAAAAGTGATTTAACAAGAGGTGAGGCTGAGGAATCTGTTGCTAGAACAGTGAGATGGGCAAGGAGGTGTAAGGATCATTTTGAAAGTGCGTATGGGGGTATAAGGGAAACTGGGAAGCTTTTGACTTGTGTTGTGCAGGGGGCGAAGTTCCCCGATTTAAGGGCGAAGTGTGCGAAGGAGTTAGTTAGTATTGGGTTTGATGGCTACAATTTCGGAGGTTTTGTGGTGGATGAGGATAGTAATTTGGTTTTGGATGAGATGAGCGCCGTGATTGAGAATGTGCCGGTGGAAAGTATTCGGTATGCAATGGGTGTTGGGAAGCCTGAGGATATTGTCGCTGCTGCAAAAATCGGTTACAACTTGTTTGATACGGTTCTGGTGACGAGAAATGCAAGACATGGGACGTTGTATACCTCAGAAGGAGTTTTGAAAATTGCCAACGGGGAGATGGCATTGGATAAGAGACCTGTTGATCCAAACTGCAACTGTGAATGCTGTGCAAACTACAGCCGTGCCTACCTACATCACATGATGAAAAACAAAGAAGCCATCGCTTACACACTTGCAACGATCCATAACCTAACCCACTACCAAAACCTTATAAAGGGTCTGGCACAGGTCTGTCCCTAAACCTCAGCGATGAACCTTGTTCCAACGGTACTCTTTTGGCTTTCTCACGATCCCCTCGCGTACTGGATTTTGCTGAACATAGGCAATAGCTCTGACAAGATCTCGCTTCAGGGGAAGGTAGTTTGCATTGTATCTGCCTTGGAAGATATGCCCAACTCTTTGATATCTTTTGTTGATTTGTATCGCAAAGCTAGTAGTTACCCTCTGCATGAATCTTGATAGATTCTTTGGGTTCCTCCCCGTCTTTAGTATCAGGTGGAAATGGTTGTCCATTATACAAAAGGTAACTATTCTCATCTCACAATCCTTGAAATTCTTGTACAGAAGATTGATGAATAACTGTTTGTCCTCAGGATTTCTGATGACCTGCTCCTTGTTGTTCCCTCTATTATATACGTGGTAGAAACTATTCTTTTGTAGGTTCCTTTTTGTTCTGGACATATTTTAAGTATACCGATGGAAAATGAAGGATCTGTGAACGGGGACAGACATGGGTCTGACCCCATAGGTAGGTTTGAGGAATTGTGGTAAAAATGATATCATTGTGAAGGTCCTTAAGAAAGACTCTTTTGGTAATTGGAAATTTGTGAGATTTTATTTACGATGATAGAAACAAATAAAATAGAAAATTTTTGTAAAGGTAGTCATTTGACGGCTACTTCTTGTTATCCCAAAAGGGTTTAGAAAAGGACAATTTAATTTTTAAATTGTGGGTACATGGAAACAGTATTGATTATTATTGCTTCCTCTGTTTTGTCATTTGTCATAGCAGGCCTTTTGTTAAGGTATCTTTTCCATTGGGTTAACATAAATAATATCCCAGAGAAGGAGCTTGAGGAAGCTGCAAAGAAAATCTTTGACAAGAAATTCGAGAGAGTTGAGGAAGAGATGGGCGAGCTTCGAGAGAAAGAAGAGAAGAGAATTAGGGAGATGCGTAGGGAGAGTACAGAGCATGAAGAGATTTTGATTGAGAGGGAGAGGAAATTAAACAAAAGGTCGAAGATCTTAGATGAAAAAAGTGAGGATCTTGAAACCAGGGAAAATCTTCTAAAAGAAGGGCTGAAGAAGTTGGAAAATAACAGAGTTCAGTTGAAGAAAGAACTTGAGAAGATATCTGGACTTTCAAGAGATGAAGCAAGGGAGAAGCTGATTAAGGAGATAGATCAGGATCTTCGTGAGTATGAAGCAAAGAAGATTCGTGAGGCAGAGAAGAATATTGAAGCAACTGCTGATGAGAATGCGCAAAAGATTCTTGTTGAATCGATGCAGAGGATAGCTACGGATTATGTAGGAGAAACAACAACGAAAGTTATCAAAGTCGAAGATGACAAGGTAAAAGGTAGGGTGATTGGTAGGGAGGGTAGGAATATTAGATCTTTCGAGCAGTTGACAGGTGTTGATGTAATAGTTGATGAATCTCCAGATGCAATAGCTCTCTCTTCATTTGACCCATTGAGAAGAGAAATCGCATATGTTGCGATGACCAAATTGATAGGGGATGGACGAATACATCCAGGATCAATTGAGGAGGCTGTAAAGAAAGCTAAGAATGAGATATCGCAGGAGATTAAGAAGAATGGACAGATACTTGCGGATGAGGCTGGTTGGCCAGATATGGATCTAGGGTTAATGAAACTTATTGGAAAGATGAAATACAGAACTAGTTATGGTCAGTCATTGATGTCACATACTATCGAGGTTGTAAGGTTGGCGGAGGTGCTGGCTACAGAAGTAGGAGCAGATATCCAGTTAGCGAAGAGGGCCGCTTTGCTACATGATGTAGGTAAAGTTCTTACACACAAAGTAGATAGCCCACATCATCATATCTCTGGGCAGATTGCTAGGAAATATGGTCTAGACGAAAAGCTAGTAAATGCTATTGAGGCACACCACTTGGATATTGAACCACAGAGTGTTGAGGCTGTAATTATATATCTTGCTGACGCTATCTCCGGTGCAAGACCTGGTGCTAGGAAGGACAGCTATGAACAATATATCCAAAGAATTGAAGGTATAGAGACAGCAGCAAAGGAAGTAGGTGGTGATAGAATTGATGAAGTATTCGCAATAAAGGCTGGAAGAGAGGTCAGGATAATTGTAAAACCAACTATGGTAACAGATGATGAGGCAAAGGTTATGGCCAAGGATATTGCAAAAGAGATAGAACAGAAACAGAGCTATCCTGGAAATGTAGAAGTTACAGTTATACGGGAAGTTAGGGCTGTAGAGGTTGCTAGATAGCCTATCTTCTAGTAGTTAATGCTATAGGGGAGAGTATGTTAAATACTCTCCTTTTGTTTCTATGGGTAACGTTTTTATTTAGAAATAAGTATCTACAATATTTTTATTCGAAACGCTAGGAACACCCTCCTAGCACGACTTTTCAGGACTCTCGACAATACGAGTACTCTTATGTATATGCTCTTGCATTTTGTATGTGTATTATGTACAGAATCCTTTTGTATCAAACTTTTTGTACAATCCTGGATAGATCCTATAATAAATAGTATGCTTGACGAAACATTGTATTTCCCTTATTTTAAGAGTGGATATGCACAAATTCTTTATTTATGGCTTTTGTGTATAGTATCTCTAAGAAAGGAGGCATCATGAAATGTTAAAGAAAGAATTAATCGATAGAATTGCAGCAACAGGTCTTACAAAAAGACAAGCTGGAGATGCTTTGGATGCTATGCTCGAAGCAGTTGCAGATTCTTTGAAGAATGGTGAACCTGTTCTCTTAACAGGTTTTGGTAAATTTGAAGTCAGAACAAGAGCTGCTAGAACAGGAATCAATCCTAAGACTCTTGCTAAGATCCAACTTCCTGCTACAAAGGTTCCTGCATTCAAACCAGGAAAAGCTTTGAAGGCTGTTGTTAAGTAGTAATGCCGGTATTTCTTTGTAAAGAAGTACTTAGAGAGAGGACCGCGAGGTCCTCCTCTTTTTTTATAAATACATATCTTTACTTCACAATATCCTAGAAATGTCCTAAACTATATCAGAATGATTAAGAACTGCTTCATCCCAAATAAGAAGAACAAATACAAGCCGTATCTACTCAGGAAAATTGCGATAGTATCATATACATTTATCCTTCTCTTTGTTAATAGCTTTGGAGGATTTCTGGGAATAACAGAAGTTAGAGCTAGCACAATAACCTCGGCTAATATAATAAGCCTAACGAACCAAGAGAGAGTTGCTTGGGGCTTAAACTCCTTAGAGACTAATGCCCAACTTTCTGCCGCTGCCTTGGCAAAAGCCAACGATATGTTTGAGAAGCAGTACTGGGATCATTTCGGCCCAAATGGGGAATCACCTTGGCAATTCATTAGAGGAGCGGGGTACAACTATGTATATGCTGGCGAGAACCTTGCTAAAGGTTTTAAGACTGCAGAAGGTGTCCATGAGGCTTGGATGGCAAGCCCTACACATAAAGCAAATATAATTAGTGGAAATTATAAAGACATAGGGGTTGCTGTTGTAGAAGGAGTTCTTCTAGGAAAGCAAACTACTCTAGTAGTACAGATGTTCGGGAATTTGACTTCTGAGGTCTATGGGGCCGCACAGGCTCCTGTAGAGGAGGAAAATAAGGCAACTACTCCAACCTCGGAAAAGAAGGTAGTTGTGAACAATGAGACTGGTGAGATTAAAAGTATCAGGATTACTCATCCACAGGAATCAGCATATATTACTGATCCATCTATGAACGTAAAGGGAGAGGTAAGCAACGTGTCTGGTAGCTATACAGTGGACATCTATGAAGGGAATGAGATCGCGGGGAGTACTACAACACAAGGAGATAACTGGGAGATTAGTAGAGATAGTGACTGGACGGAAGGAACACACAGTATACTTGCAAATATCAAAGAGTATAACGTTAAATCAGATGTTGTTAGTTTTACTGTCGACTCAAAAGCTCCTCTAGTTGATCTGTCTAGCATAGTAGTAGAAAAGGAAGAAAATACATACAAATTATCCTTCTTATGCTTGGATACAGATCTTCGTAATATCAGTATTGTTCTTGGTTCAGAAACACTCCTCTTGGAGTATGAAAACACAGAAGGAAACATATCTACTTCTTTCGAAACAAGTAAGATTGGGACGCCCGTGATATTGGTTTTAGATGATGAGAATGGTAATACTTCGGAGATAGATATTACAGAATATTTTGTTGAGGAAAGTAATCAGAAGAGCATACTCCCAATCTTTAGATTAGGAGTCGGGGATACTATAAGTATAGCCCTTGTTTCATTTGTTCTTTTACTCTTGGTAATAGAAGTCTTTGTCCTATGGAGGAAAGGGAGGATCAAAGATGCTGTTAACGATGCTTTTACGATTGGTGCTTGGTGGCTAATCCTTTCCGTTGCAATATTTAATGGTTTCTCGGGAGTTATTAATTAAGAAAAGTTACTGCCCAAATGAAATACAGACTAGGAGTAAAAAATGAATTGATATACCTCTTCCTGATATCAGCTATTACGAAATTCTTTAGCTATTCTATCTTGAAAGTTGAACTTGAAGTACTTCTCTTACTTGGTTTGCTAGGCCTAGTTCTCTTGGAAACATGGTTCATAAGGACCTTCTGTCTGTACTCTGGAAAGAAGATATCTAGATATAGTGATGTAATAATGAGAATTTCTTTAAAGGAGAGATTCTTTAGTTACTTTATCCTCCCCTCAATCTTTTATATCTCTTTACTTTTCTTCCTCTATTACAATAGAAATTCTATCTTAGGAGATACTGTTCTTGGAGTATCAATGGTTCTTTTCCTAATCCTATTCCTTAATGTAAAAAGCTCTCTAAACAAAGTATACTCTCTAGAAATATCTACAAGAGCAATCTTTGATTTCATTTGTATAACAATATTCTATCTTCTCTTAAATACCTCAATAAGACTGGGAATAAGTTTTGAAACATTTGGTATATTAACGTTTGCTTTCTCTGCAATCCTTCTTTGTTTTGTATTAAAGATACATGAGAAACTTGGATTTATAGAAATCATAGTTTCCATCGTAAGCTCGCTATTTATATCCATGATAACGCTATGTTTCTGGGATCATAACCTATTTGTTATCCCTGCAATGGGAACACTCTCCTTCTATTTGGTTATTTCTCTATGGAACATACGTTTTGCAGGGAGAATAAAATTACTAGATTATCTAATCCCTTTCCTGTATGTCGCTCTTGCAACTGTCTTAATTTTAACGCTCTAAAAATGAATAAACACATGGTTCTCAAATTGGGAGGGTCCGTACTTTACGATAAAAGTCTGAATTTGAATATTAATCTTCTTCAGAAATTAAAAAACTGGTATCACGATGAAAAAAATAATTTCCAGAAACTCGTAATAGTTGTTGGAGGAGGTACTTTTTCAAGGGATGTCCAGAAAAGAGTAGCGAACTCCATCGGGGGTGATGAATATCTACATAACATAGGAATGGCTGTGACTCAAACCAATGCTGCAATAGTACAGGGTTATTTGGAAGATCCGGATATCTACATCCCTAGGAAAATAGGAGATGCATATGAATACATCATCAATAATGAAAAAGTAGTGATGGTATCTGGAGGATTAAAAGTTGGATGGAGTACAGACATGGATGCAGCAGTATTCGCCGATATACTAGATTGTGATAGAGTTTTTAAAATTAGTGATATAGAATATCTATATAATAAAGATCCAAAAGAACATATTGACGCTAGCCCCATCAAGGATATAACTTGGGGAGAATATTTTGATTTATTTAAAATAGATAAAGATTCCATGCACCATGCCAACCACAGTATACCTATTGATGTTGGATGTGCTTTATTCTGCCAATCAAAGAATATATCTTTCATCATATCTGGAGGTAAGAAATTACAGGAAGAACAAAGCATAGGAAATATCCTCTCTGAAGGATCTTTCATTCATAATTAGGAAATCTTCTTTATCTTGTATATAGTTTCTCCCTTTGGAGTTACAATCTTAACAGATTCTCCTACCTTCTTTCCCATTACTGCGACCCCAATAGGTGATTTATATGAGATTTTACCTTCTAGAGGATTTGCCTCATCCTCACCAACGATTTCATATGATATTTCTTTTCCATTCTCAAGAGTGACTGTATCTCCAATATCTACTCTACTTGTTTTCTTAGTCTTGATAATCTCTGCATTCTTAATCTTGTCTTTCAGTTCAACAATCCTCTCCTCATTAATATTCTGCTCCTCTATCGCCATGGAGTAACCATCGTTCTCCCTTAAATCACCCTGATTTCTCATCTCGTTCAATGTATTTGCTATCTTCAGTCTTAATTGCTTCTCCCTAAATCTTAATTCTTCTACTAACTTCTCTAACCCTTTCTTTGTAGTCTGATACCTTTGTTCTATATTCATCTTTTCAGACCTTATAAATTAATGCGACAAATCATATATGTTACGAATATGTGATGTCAAATAAATAGAAACCTGTAGTAACCATTCAAAAAGCTATCTGTATATGGTAAAATCTCTATTTGTAACGAGCCGCTATCGTCTAACGGTTAGGACACAGGATTCTCAATCCTGCAATCGGGGTTCGATTCCCCGTAGCGGTACCA
>CAYVNA010000018.1:2605-12825 GCA_964452735.1 uncultured Candidatus Saccharibacteria bacterium | reverse complement strand
CAACAAGGAATTAGTAAAGAAAGGAGGGATAAGCATAGTTAACCCTGAGGGATTCTTAGTTGAAGAAAGCGAAGGACCATTATCCTCTGGAGAAAATGATAGGGCAAAGAAGTGGGCAGAAGAGATTATCTCTAAGATCCAAACTTCATAATAAATCGTGCCCCTTTCTTATGTTCCTCGTCTAGATATAGTACTCCTTTGTGCAATTCTACTATCTCCCTAGCAATTGAGAGACCTAAACCTGTACCTCCTTCTTTTCTAGACCTCCCCTTATCCAATCTATAGAACCTCTCAAATACCAAATCCTTTTTGTCCTCAGGAATTCCACTCCCATCATCTTCTATACTCAATTTCAACGTATTCTGCTCCTTCTCAACAGTTAATACAACTTCAGAACCAGAGGAATATTTAAGAGAATTCTCTAAAATATTACTTATCGCACGACCTAGAAGAACCCTATTACAGTTTAAAACACAGTCCTTTGCTATCTTCTTGGTAACAATCTTCACAGAGTTACTTTTTGCAACACCCTTAAGATCCCTAATCACTTCCTCTGAAACTATACAAATATCGATAGGTTCCATGCTGATCTCTGCTCCTGAGGAAATCATTGACAGCAGTAACAGATCCTCTGTCAACTTATCCATTGTTGATATCTGCCTTTTAGAATTCGACACTAAATCCCTAACCTCTTCCTTGGAAACACCTTTACCCTCCAAGACCATATCAAGATTAGCCTGCATTATCGCTAAGGGGGTCTTAATCTCGTGAGATGCATTCTCCACAAATTGCTTTTGAGCTTCAAATGATCTTCCCAGTCTCCTACTCATCCTATTAAAACTAGATATGAGTTCTGATATCTCATCCCCATTATCAATATATACTATTTCCTCATTAAGATTTTCCATCTCCTTGCTCTTTATCTCCTTATTCAAACGTTCCAAAGGTTTAAGCATTATCCCAGATATTACATACCCCCCAGCAAAACTAAAGAGAATTAGGGGAATAATCATCAATATGGATATTTCCCGAATACTTTCCAAGTCACTCATTCTAGACTCCATTATTATGAGCCTCTCCTCCTCTGAAAGAGAACGTAATCTAGGACGATCAACCCTCTCAAGAAGTACTGGCTGCCCACCACTGGGCATCCAGCTATTCATATATTCTGTAAGCCATATATTCATTCCTATTACAAAGGATATACAGAAGACCGAGAGTATGACCGAATACCATACTGTTAATTTGAATTTTAAAGATTTTACGAACTTATTAAATCTATTCACCCTTAATTGCCTCCACTGGACTAATTTTAGATGCTGAGCTCGAAGGTATGATTGATACCATAGATGATACTACAAAAAGGACTAGTGTATATAGCAATACAGAGTTCCAACTAATATTACTGAACAATGACGGATCTACAGAATTAACAACATTAAATGTCTTAGAAACTGTATTCTCTACAAAATTATTAAACCATATACTACTTATCCTAGAAACTCCCAAATTCAACAACACACCAAGTACCACACCTACAAGATATCCGACCGAAACACAAAGTAGTGATTGAGAGAAGAACAGTACCAAGATATCACTCTTCTTCATACCAGTAGATCGAAAGATCCCGATCTCCCTAGTACTTTCGGATACGAATTTGCCCATTGTTAGGATTATTACAGAGGAGATAATAAAGACAAAACTTACAAAGAAAACCTTCGTAACAGTATTTAGAGTCCCTTCAAGATTCTCAAAAACTTCTAGATCTCCTAGGTCCTGATATGCATAACCCTTACTATTCAATTCTTTAATAACTCCATCTCTATCCATTACACTCTCTAGCACAACATTTATACTATCGGAATATTTATTTGCATATGAGAACACCTCAGGATCATCTAGGGTTCCAATCACATTACTATTACTATCTACATTAATCACCAATCCTGGAATACTTATAGCACTGAAACTAGACATAATATCTCCTTCTGGTCTCTGACCCATACCACCTCCCATCCTATTACCAATCTGCCCCATCATTCCACCCATATTACTACTTGCTAGCTCATCACCGTCATATGTAGTTCCTAGGAAATCAGAATTGAGAACATCGGAAGGGATAGTTTCAACTATCCTAGCGTTCATCTCATTGGAAATCATATCTGCCATTAACTGCTCTGCAAATGTATATGGGATATATGTATTCCTCGAAGTTTCATCCTTAATCACCCCTACTACTACAAAACTATATTCCACAGGACTTGAGATCTTGTCGTAATCCCAGTATTGCGAAATCGACTCCTTCCTTTCTTCTACCTTTTGATTGTATTCATCATCTGAGAGTTTTGATATCGTCATCGTTCTTGTATCCCTATCCATAGTTGTAGTGTATGACTGGATGTCCGAAAGACCACCAAAAGAGATTGTAAATACTTTACCTAATAATTCACTCTCATCATACTCTATTGCCTCACTCTTAGTAACATTCATCCTGTTCCTACCCTCCTCCGGTTTCCCTTCCCCCATCTCCCCAGGGTTACCCATTTCAACAGTTACAGTATCTCCACTACTCCAATCTTCATAGGAGTATGTAAAGGTTGATGCATTTAAAATAATTGGTATAGGACTACCAGCTTCATATGTGAAATCCTCATTAGAGTAAAGAGATGCTGAGACATCGTCCATCGTAAGGATTGTAGAAATAAAAATACTCTTCCCTTCAAAAAGATCCCCGCTCTTCCCAGTAACATTGGGAATAGTAATTTCCAAAGAAGAATTCTTTACACCACTAATTGCATTAATATTACTTATATCCGTACCAGAGAATTTATTCTGCTCGAAGCTTGATTGACCCCGGAACATATTTCCTGGATCGTTACTCTCACTCTCTGTACGAACTGTCAAAAGAGTATATTGATCTGATATAGTATCAAAAACACTACTCTCCAAACCTTTCTGGATATTATCAACCTGACTAGAAACAAGAACACTAAGAGCAACTAGCACTACGACAGGGATTACTAGAAATAACGCTTTATTTGTATTCCTTAGGAATTTCCAGTTATTTAGAAAAAATATATTTGAAATCTTCATTTTGATATTACTTTAATTTAAAATCTTTCTTCACAGAACCATTCTCCAAAGATACGACTCTAGAAAATCTTTTAGCAATACTCTCATCATGAGTTATCATTATCACACTCATACCATTCTCTTTGGATAATGACTCTAGTATTTCAATAACCATATCCGAATTCCTCCTATCAAGCTTTCCTGTTGGTTCATCAGCAAATATTATTTTAGGATTATTGGCCAAAGCCCTAGCTACAGCTACCCTCTGTTGCTCACCTCCAGACAATTGAGATGGTCGATGATTAGCCCTTCCCATGAGACCAACTCTGTGCAACAAAGCTTCTGCTCTTTCTTCAATATCCTCTCTTGGAGTACCAGATATGAGCATAGGGACCATGATGTTCTCTTTTGCAGTAAGATATGATTGAAGGTTAATCATTTGAAAAATAAATCCCATTGTTTTATTCCTAAATACAGAGATTTCACTATCACTCATTCCCTTTATGCTCTTGCCATCTATTACAACATCTCCCTCCGACATAGTATCTAAACCACCAGCAAGTTGAAGAAGTGTTGTTTTTCCAGAGCCAGATGGTCCTAGAATTGCAAGGTCATATCCAGCTGGCAACTTAAAGGACACGTTATTTAATGCTGTAACCTCTATGTCCCCATCCCTGTACTTCTTTGTCAAGTTCTTGACTTCCAGAATATTGTTCATATATTAAGACTTTAATTTAAGTTCTAAACTCTAACAAAAACATCGTGAAGAAAAGGTGAACTTACTCTTGGTAGATATATCCCTTACCCCTTATTGTCTTAATATACTTCTTCTGAGGATCTATCTTCTTTCTCAAAGTCTTGAGATGTGTCTTAACTGTACTGGAGAACATATCAACCTCTGCATCCCAAACATGCTCCAAAAGCTCTTCTGAAGATACTACTCTCCCCTGGTTAACTAACAAATATTCCAAGATACCCATCTCCTTTCCACTAAGCTTTATCTCTATATCTTGAGAAATCAAAATATTCTTTTCTGGGATTACTTCGAAGCCATCAAATGTATACACAAAGACATCCTTTCTTCTACCTCTCCGAGAAACAACATTAACCCGAGCTAAGAGCTCCTTCATATCAAAAGGCTTCGTTACATAATCATCCGCACCAGAATCAAAGCCCTCAAGTTTGTCATATATCTGGGACCTTGCTGTCAACATTATGATTGGGAGATCCAAACCTCTTTTCTTTACACTAAGTGCAACCTCCATTCCATCAACTTTTGGGAGATTGAGATCTAGAATCAAGCAATCATAACTATGAACGGATATCATCTCTAAGGCGACCTCACCATCCTCCGCCTCTTCCACAACATATCCGTTTGACTCCAAATACCTCTTAACAAGAGATCTTAACTCTTGCTGATCTTCAACTAATAATATCTTCATAATAGGGATTATACTATATAAAAAAGAATCCCAGGGTACTCATAATACCCTGGGAGAAGGGATACCTACATCATACGACCCCTTCCACGACCAAAAAACCTGATATCTAACTCCTTACACAAATCTCTGAGCTCATCGATCTCCTCATCTGTTACATCTAAAACCGACTCCTTTAGAAGCTCCATCATTCCTCCATTAGGACCTCCTTTCTCAGGTCTTAGATCCTCCATGGCATTAAGTATTTCCGCTTGCCTTTCAGATATCTTCCCATCTTCCATAGCTTGAAGAATCTTCTCACTCCTCTCTGCATCCATTTCTGCTCTCTCTGCCTCCCTCACCTCCTCAACAACTTTCTCCAATTCCGCTTCATCCATATTCAACTTCTCCGCTAACTTTGTTATGAAAGGCATATGGAACTGCCCTCCGCCATTATCTTCGGCATATATACTTGATACCGAATATACTCCTAACACAATCAATGCAACACCCATTGTTGTGTATATAACAATCTTTTTCATATTTTAAATATTTAATAATTTAAATATTCTTTAATATATACAATCATTGGTGAAAATATGGTGAACATATAATGTATAATGTATATATGCAAAAAGATTTTAAAACCTTAAAAGAGATACATCAGTACTACTCCATACACAATAATTGTGAGCTTAGGAAAATAGCAACCCAACCAGTATACGAAATACTACCACCATCTTCAGGAATACTGTTCATAGGAGAAGCACCAGGGAGAAACGAAGATCTTCAGGGAAAACCTTTTGTTGGTGCAGCTGGAAAATTTCTAGATGAACTACTAAAAGAAATTGGCTATTCCAGAGAAGAGGTGTATGTAACGAATATAGTAAAATACAGACCCCCCAATAATCGTGATCCACAAGAAGAGGAGAAGGAGTCCTGCAGAACATGGCTAAATGCAGAACTACTATTTATCAAACCGAAGGTTATTGTAACTCTAGGAAGACACGCATTAGGAAGGTTCATACCCAATACCCATATATCTACAGATCATGGGAATAATTTCACACATCCGACCGGCATAGCAATATTCGCTATGTACCATCCTGCTGCAGCGCTATACAATCCTAATTTGAAAGATACAATGAAGAAAGACTTCCACAAATTAAAAGAGTTCCTCCAATCCAACGAGAGGAAAGGGAAAGTACTACAAAAGAAGAAAGATGAGATAGAGGAGATTCTAAAACTCTAATCTATTCCTCTATATGATCCCATTTTGAATCAAAGAATATCTTCTCTGCTACTGTTTCATAGTTACTACAAAGTTCACTCTCCTTGAACCATATCTTAATCTCCCTCTCTGCACTCTCCACTGAATCAGAAGCATGTAACATAGTTCTCGTTGACCTAGAAATATAGTCAGCCAATTCATATGTATCAAAAGAGTAATCATCCCGAATCGTACCGACATCACCTTCTGCAGGGCTTGTGCTACCAAGAACTTTCCTAACACCTGGCACAACACCATACCCTTCTAAAACCATTGCAATTATTGGACCACAAGTAAGGTATACAATATTGTTCTTCCTAATTATCTTACCCCTTTCCAATGAGTTCCACTGTGAGACATCTTCCCCTCTTGCAATGGCCCCTTTCTTCGCCTTCTCTCCTGTCTCTATAAGATATGCTTCATCTGCAATATAATGTTCCCCCACCTGCTCCTTTGTCGCATTCAACATCTTCATTGCAACAATCTTGAAACCTTTCCTCTCAAAACGACTGAGTATCTCACCAACTATCTGCCTCTGGATAACGTCTGGCTTTATCAGTAAAAGAGTTCTCTCCTGCATAATCTTAGCTTTGTCCATATAGAAAGAATTATTAAAATGTTAGATAATACTAAGGATATTAGTAAGCAATTATATATGGAAAACAAAGATAAAATCAAAGATATCTTAGAGGAGATCCAGAATACAAAAAAATGGAAGGACGATTCTTTGCAGAAAATCCTGAGGAAGAGGAAGAAGGCAAATGGGAGAATGTTTAGAAAAGATGAACTAGTAGAGGGATACCTTTCACTCAAGAGAAAGGACCATATAGTCGAGGAAAGGATTCGGATGAAACCAACAAGGACAAACTCTGGAGTGGTTACAGTGACTGTCCTCACAAAACCATATCCATGCCCAGGGACTTGTATATTCTGTCCCAATGATCCAACAATGCCCAAAAGCTATATATCCTCAGAACCTGGTGCACAAAGAGCGCTTAAGAACAAGTTTGATCCTTATGCTCAGGTATATAATAGGCTAATCGCTCTCAAGAATATTGGACATAATATACAAAAGGTTGAATTGCTTATCCTTGGTGGAAGTTGGTCTCACTATGTCCGACATTATCAATTAGCCTTTGTATACGAGTGTTTTAGAGCGTTGAACGATATACAAGAGGACACTATAGGTATGGTAAAACCCTTAGGGAGCCTTCTGACAGAAAGATCTTTCGAAGATTTAATCTCTGAGCAGAAAATGAATGAAAAAGCATATTGCAGGAATGTAGGGCTTGTCCTAGAAACTCGCCCTGACTTAATCGTTGAAGAAGAAGTTGAACATATGCGAAGACTTGGATGTACCAAGGTGCAAATAGGTATACAGTCACTTTCCGATAGGATACTGAGGCTTAACAGAGTTGGGAGAAAGACGAAGGATGTAGAAAAGGCATTCGAAATTCTCCGAAGGTATGGGTTTAAGATACATGCTCACTGGATGCCAAATCTTTATGGTTCGTACCCTCTCCGAGATGTGATTGAATTCAGGAAGCTTTGGTCACCAAGGTTCTCTCCAGATGAGCTCAAGATCTACCCTACCTCGATAATCAAGGATACCTATCTATACGATCTGTACAAGAGAGGCAAATACAAGCCGTACACAGAGAAACAGTTAAAATATGTTCTGAAGAATGCAATATCGTCAACACCAAGATACTGCAGACTATCAAGAATTGTAAGGGACATTCCTTCAAATGAGATTGTCGATGGTAACAAAAAGACAAATCTTAGACAAATTGTCGAAGAAGAGCTAATTCAGGAAGGAAGGGTTGTGCAGGACATAAGGGCTAGAGAAATAAAAGATGAGAGTGTTACATGGGAGAAGATCAAATTGGAAACAATACAGTATTCTACTAAAATAGGGAAAGAGATTTTTCTATCATATAAGACAAAGGTTTCTGACAAGATTTGTGGATTCCTAAGGCTATCCATACCTAATAAGAGAAATAACAAGCTTCTAATAGATGAGATAAGAGATTCTACAATGATAAGAGAAATACATGTATATGGCAAAGTTCTTGGGATTAAGGATTTAAATGTTGGAGAATCTCAGCACTTGGGGTTAGGGAAGAGAATGATAGGTATTGCCGAGGAAATAACAAGGCAGAGTGGTTTTAAGAAAATTTCTGTAATATCTGCAATTGGCACTAGACAGTATTACAGAGATAGAGGTTTCCAGCTTGGGGATTTGTATATGAGTAAGACTCTTTAAGCATATTCTAATTTCCTCTTCCTATATAAAGAGATCCCGAGGGCAAGGCTAAGCATTAGGAATAGTCCCAGAGATATTATTAACATTATATTCTTAAAAGGTATACTCTCTTCCTTGTTGTATTCGGAATCTTCGGGGATATAATCTTCTCCAATTTTCTCAACATTTGTAGTCTTTTCTTCTTCAAAGTTGTTTTCCTCTACATCAATCTCCTGTTCCTCAGAGAAGCCTGAAGAGTTTGCTTCTGTCTTAGTGCTAGTTTTGATATTTGAAGTTTTTGTAGGTGTTGTCTCTCCAAACAAACCAAAGACCGAGAAGTTGGTTGTTGTGCATGATACTTCATTTCCCAATATATCATTTACACAGTTGTTAAGAATGTTCCAACCTTGGCCATCCCATCTATAGATTCTTAAAGATCCCTCATAAAGAGTTGCAATATCTAGATCCATATATTTCATCTTTATCGTTATAGATTTCTGGAAAGCAGATAGTAGGCTTGATACATCAACTAAGGCTTTTAAGTCATATACATACTGTCCAACAAGTCGATAACCGAGTGGTGTACTCGTAGTGTTTGTAACAGCATCTTTCTCAAGTTGTTTTACTTGGAAATTAGCATCTTCTGAGGAGAATAGAGTGGGGATGGAGATTGTTATTCCGTATCCATTGTTTAATAAGCTAATTAGCCCTCCAGAAACTATGGGTACTTGAGAGGGTACTTGAGATATTATGTTTGCGGAACCGACACAACCGGTAGTTGTGAATGTTTTATTCCCACCGTATCCGTCGTTCTCTTGTGCATCAACCGAATATACTTTGTAATAATATGTCGTACAAGGGACTAGGGAGGTTAATTGAACCGAATGAGAGAGTACTCTTGTATCTGTATTTGTTTCAGAAGTTGATGAACCATATAAGGTAGAGAGTCCATAAAAGACCTTCGAGGAAGACTCCCTATCTGTAACCCAAGAAATATTTACATTTGTATCTCCTATTGATGATTCTGTAACTGACTGGATATCCACATCTCCAGTAACTGGAATATATACCTTAGCAATATTCTCTGATGTATATATTGACTCATTCCCAACAATATCGGAGACTCTGAATCTATATTGATAACAATAGCCACTAGATACTGTACTATCTAGATAGTTAGGATAAGTACCAGATGGAGATATTGTTGAATAGTTACCAAAGGAACCACAGGATCCATCCTGGAGTGAAGCTACTCTTCTCTGAACTATTCTTGAACCATTATCGATGCCTGATCCTGTACCATCATTCCCATCTTCTACTGTTATTGCAATAGAAGCAATTGAATAATCGCCATCAGTATATGAGATGCTTCCTTCTTGAGGGGAAGAATTATCTATTCCGAAGAGAGATGTAGATTTAACACTTTCCTCATTACCAACTATATCCACAGAAAAATATTTAAGAATATATGTTCCCTCCTCTGCAATATCTATATCATTTCCAAAGCTAGAAGAGGTTGTTGGGGTTGTACCATCTAGTGTGTAGTATGTAGTAGAGCAGCCGAGAGAATCTTCACATGATAGCTGAATGGAGATGGAGTTTTTAGTCCAAGATATGTTTAGGTCATTTGTTGTTACTGGTGGTGTTGTATCCACAATTAATGTCGAAGATACTTCCTCACTTTCATTACCTGCTTGGTCTATTGCTTTTACATAGAATGTATATGATCCTTCTAGTAGATTTGTTTCTACAGAATTTGTTGAAGAGACTCCATTAACAACAGAGGTCCCAGAAGTTCTCCAGGAGTATTCAGAAATACCAGAGATGGCATCTGTTGACTCTACCCAAGTCCAAGTTTGAGATTCTGAATTAGTTGGAGATGTTGTAGTAGGTACACCAGGATCTGTTGGTGACTGAGTATCTATTTTAGCTTCATTCTCTGATGTATATGTTCTCTCATTACCCAAGTTATCTGATACTAAGTATTGATACATGTAACAATTACCACTGGATACTGTACTATCTACTAAGTTTGGATAGCTCCCACTTGGGGTTATCGTTGAGAAACTTCCATAGCTTCCACAGACTCCATTGGTCATACTTGCTGATTTCCTTTGAACTACCCTTGATGATGTATTCACTCCAGAGCCGGAATCTGTCCCATCACTTACAGTTAATCCTACAGAGGTTACTGTATAGTATCCATTTGTATATG
>CAYVNA010000018.1:1214-2505 GCA_964452735.1 uncultured Candidatus Saccharibacteria bacterium | reverse complement strand
CAAAATCTGATACTGATTCACTAAACACTACAGTGAAGTTAATTGTGGAGAGGTTAGTTGGATCTGATTGTCCCACTGCCTGATTTATCGTTACGGTCAGAGAGGAATATTCGTATGCACCAATATCATAGGAAGCACCTTGTGGACGAGTTGTCCCTGAATAATCAGTTGTGAATAGAGAACTCATATCTGCACCAGCATTAACTGCAGGAGATGTCTGTTGAATACGAAAGTCTTGAGTAGAAGGATCTACAAAAAGAGGATTTGCAAAAAGAGTCGCTGATTCCTTTGGATTTAGTGCGGATCTATATGTACTCTGAGATGAGTAATTAGTACCATTCACAGTTGCCACTAAAGAATTAACCCCACCTAGGTTATAGTAGAGATTATTATTCATAGTGGTTATCTTGCTACTATCATCTACGAAGAGAACCCTCGAACCAGAAGTTCCATTTGTTTGTGCCCCTAAATTATTTATGAACTTATTAGTACCTGTGGACATAGTGCTCTTTATTAGATACCCCCAAGTCCCCACGGTACAAGATGAGAGCTTTTCATATACGGTATTATTGTATATTCCAATATCTCTCTCATTCCCAGGAGTACCTCCTATCTGAATTCCCGTATCACAGATGTTGTATATTACATTGTTATATATATCTATACTTTCGGTATAGTAACCAGAGCCTGTAGATACCAAAATTCCTCTATTCGTCCAAGTTGTATCGTAGTTGCTGGTGTTATAGTATTTGTTGCCCCTCACTGTAACATTCCTTAGAGTTCCTGCAAGATTCATTACATCTATACCCGTATGATAGCAGTCATACAATGTATTATTCTCAACGATAACATTCTCTACCGTACCAGCACTATAGTTTGATAGGACATAAATACCATGGTCACCTGCATCATGAATCGTATTGCCAGAAACAATTGAATTGCTACTGTTAACATAGATACCATCAGCATATGCATTATGAGGAAGACTAACATATGAGACATTATTATTCGAGATAGTCCAACCAGTAGCAAGAAAGTCGGTTTTTATACCATGCTTTGCTACATAACGGACATCTAGGTTATCTATAGTTATATAACTTCGATTCCCCGCACCAGGAGTAGTAACCCCAGTATCCCGCTGAGATGCCTCTATCCAATCATATGTCGTATCAGGATCAGTTGTAGAGTACACAAAAAGCTTCCCTCCATTTGCATACCAGTCGTATTCCGAAGACAAGGCTTCCATTGACGCTACAGGATTTCCCCAATGCCCTACAGAAGACTTACTAAA
>CAYVNA010000018.1:0-1204 GCA_964452735.1 uncultured Candidatus Saccharibacteria bacterium | reverse complement strand
CCATATTTCTTTTGGAGCTGTTGCTAAATCCGCACGCCACACATTTTCAGGAAGTTCCAATGGTTCCTCTGGATAGTTCGTAGAACTTATTGATAGGTTATCTACATAGTATGTGGCTGTTTTAGAAATATAATAATCTCCTATCTTAAAGTTCTTGCCACCAAGAGGAAGAGTACCTGTTAGACTACCAGATCCTTTAGAGACACCATCTATCTTCCATTCATATGTCTTATTAGTTACATCATACTTTACTTCTAACTTATACCAATTTCCTGAGACTAAGTTTACAGTAGTATCTGTTCCCCAATTATTATCCGATCCATTATTGTAGTATCTAAGATTTATCCTAGTATTGGATCCTGATGCTAAATACTTGAAATATAGCCTCCAAGCAATCTTATCTGTACTATCCCTCATCTCTGCAATAGAGACCATTTCTCCATCTGACAAAGAATAGGTATTGTACTGAAAATATATACTAGTATACGTAATGGGATTGTCTGCACTTAGATTCCTAGATACGCGAGACTGATAGCTGGAGGCTGCTTTCTGTAGCTTCAATACCTGATTCCCACCACCAGTAGGTCTAGCGACTTCTGTACTGTCAGGATCTAGAACACCAGAACCTTTCTCTTCAGTCCATCCAGAGTTATCATATCCTCCATTTGTTGGTTTTGTATTTTCAAAATTTTCATTCAGAAGGTCAGCAGAACCACTAGTAATGTCATCATTAACCCAACTTGAGACCAAAGAAGAGCCAAAGATCTTCGGTTTATCTCCACTACCATATGCATTGAAAGTAATTGGATTCCCAGAAGTACCACTAGAGGGAATGATTAGTTGTTCCCTCCAAGTTTCCCCTCTTTTGAAAGAGATAATATCTCCAGGACTAAAGGAAGAGGAGTTTACTTTAGAAATAGTTCTCCAGGCCTGTCCTGTTGAGGTTCCTAGATTACCATCATTTCCACCTGTAGCGTCAACATAGTAGTTAGTTGCATATACAGAATTGATAGCAACAAAGAGAAAGAATATTGAAAGGAAGGTTGTTTCCACAACTTTAGAGACCTTCTTCTCTCTATTCTTAACACCAAAGCTCACAAACTTTCTCAAAGTTTTTAAAAGCATAAAGGGCATAAAAAAGATTATGCTCATATTAAGAATATGGGAAATAACTAGTGATTGCAATACCAAATGGGTGTACAGG
>CAYVNA010000017.1:12087-12896 GCA_964452735.1 uncultured Candidatus Saccharibacteria bacterium | reverse complement strand
CTTGGAAATGGTATCCCAAGATTGAAGGGCAATTAAAGAAGAGTTTTAAACTTGCAGGGAAGGAGTATTTGAATATTGCAAAAATTAGTTCTCAGGATAACTGGGAGAAATATAAGAAAGAGATTGTTAAATTGGCTATTGATAATAAAAAAGAGATATTGGTTGATATTAAAATAGGGGAGGAAGAGAAATATTGGATAGTAGATATAGATTATGGAATTATAGATAAGTTTGAACAGTTTAGAGAGATTGGTTGTATACAGATAGATGTTGGTAATGCCAAGAGACTTGGTATTAAGTATGATGGCGATAAATATCCAGTTATAATCCATTCAGCTATTCCTGGGGGTATTGAGAGATACATATATATGATGATTGATAACTATGAAAACTTCCCAATAGATTTTAGACCTGTTCAGCTAAGAATAATTCCTGTTAGTGAAAAGTATGTAAATTTTGCATTGAGTATAGTGGAGGAAAATCCAGATCTGAGGATAGATATTGATGATAGAGCAGAAAGTGTTTCAAAAAGGATAAAGATTGCGTATAAAGAGGGAATAGGTAATATTTTAATTGTGGGAGAGAAAGAGGTACAAGATAATAGTTATATAGAAGTAATAAAAGAAATTAGAGGAAATCTAAACGAAGAGATTCCATTCATACCGATAGGGTGGCCAGTATTAGTTAGTAAGAGGATGTAAATGGACTTATACTGTACCACAAAGGGTTTCTACCTTCGAACCGTGGGGTAGTAAAAACTGCTCTAAATATGGGTGTCTTCATCCACCAGGATGTGAAATTGAAATAAT
>CAYVNA010000017.1:0-12077 GCA_964452735.1 uncultured Candidatus Saccharibacteria bacterium | reverse complement strand
CCCGCAACCTTCTCAGTGACAGTGAGATGCTCTAACCAATTGAGCTACCACTCCTCAACGAAGAAAGTATATCAAACAAAATATAAAATAACAATTGTATTAACAACCAAACTCTGCTACAATCCCTAATTATTTGAACATTACATCAATGTCAAAAACAGCAAAGATAATATCCTGCTTCATAGAATTTGCCATACTACGCATAGATAACCAAGGAAACATTGATGAAATAATAATAAACACCAACCCCGACTTCAATATCACAAAAGGTCAAAACATATATACCCTATTCGTCAAAGAAGAGAAATTCCGTTTGAAAAGAGTACTAGAATCAGGCTTCGACATAAAGAAGAAATATATGGAGCTATACAAGAAGAAAGGAGAAAGAGAATTCGTTGATGTAAAACTAAACGATTGTCATGGAAAAAGATTCTTGTATATACAATTCTTTGAATCAAACAGAGAAAGAGAAATAATGTATGACAGATACATAGAAAAGATTGTAAACATATCAGAAAGAGATCCATTAACAAGGGTATTGAATAGACAAGGATTCAACGAAAAGATCAGAAGACTAATATCAAATAGTGATAAGGATAAAAAATTAGGAATAATATATCTAGACATAGATAAGCTAAAACAGATAAATGATAAATATGGACATAAGATAGGGGACAAGGCAATTACTAATGTAGTAAACATACTAACAGCAAACCTTCGTGAAAGAGATATCATAGCAAGAATGGGTGGAGACGAATTTGTAATAGTTGTAGAAGAAATATCAGGATCTACTAGTACAGCATATGGTTTAGCAAAGAGACTTCTTAAGGCAGTATCAAAAGTAAAAGGAGAGAAATACTCCACAACACTCTCTATCGGAGTTCACATATTTAAAGCAGGAAAGTTCCTCAAAGATGCTGAGAACGAGGAGAAATTCTTCAAGAAGTGGGAAAAAGAAATAAATGAATGTGATAAAGCAGCATATGCATCAAAAGAAGCTGGTAGAAATAGAGTATCCGTATCCCCAGATTTTTCTAAAAACTACAAACTATAGATACCTATTAACTGCTTCTAAATAACTCTCTTTTGCCATTGCCCCTATAAGTCTATCTACAACCTCCCCATCCTTGAAGATATAAACTGCAGGTATACTCATAATCTGATATTCCTGTCCTAAAGTACCCTCTTCATCAACATTAACTTTCCCAACCTTAACCTTTCCATCCACCTCCTCTGCTAATTCTTCAATGATTGGACCAACCATTTGACACGGACCACACCATGGTGCCCAGAAATCAACTAAGGAAACACCTGTATTCTCTAAAACCTCACTCTTGAAGTTCTCACTAGTTAGATGTACAACTGACATATTTGTATCCTTGACAATTTAAGAATGCTGGAATATGGGCATTTATACATATTCCTAGTATAATATATATTATACCATGAAAAGAATAGACATAAGAAAAAATAGAGAACTAGCTATCAAAGAAGCCATTAAAATTTTAGAAGATGGTGGATTAATAGTATATCCAACAGAAACATGCTATGGATTAGGTGGGGATGCAACAAATCCAAAAGCATTAAGAAAAATAATGGAGTATAAAAAACTAAGAGGATCAAAACCCCTATCCATTGCTATAAGTGGGAGAGAGATGGCAGGTGAATATGTGGAGGTAAATGAAATGGCAGATAATATATACAAAAACTATCTTCCAGGTCCAATAACAGTAATTTCCATGAGTAGAGGTATACTTGTTCCTCCTGTAGTCTCTATGCAAGGCGCAGTTGGTGTTAGGTATCCAGACTATGAATTCACATTAGAGTTAATAAAGTCTTTCGGAAAACCAATAACTGCAACTTCTGCAAATGTCTCCTATGGCCCTACTCCATATGATATAGATAAACTGATTGAGAATCTCCCTCTTAAAAGTTCCAAACTAGTAGATCTCTATCTTGATGCTGGAACGCTTCCATACAATCCTCCTTCAACAGTACTTGATACTACAATGAATCAGCTTAGTGTATTAAGGCAGGGAAAGATTGAGTTTGAAAATGCTTTGGTTAAGAATAGGAAGATATATGAAGTAGTTACTAAATCTGCACAGGAAACCATTGATTTAGGAAAGGATTTTGCTAAAAAGTATATCTCTGAACCTGTGGTTATTGCTCTTAGTGGTGAGCTAGGTGCTGGGAAGACACAGTTTGCCAAGGGTATAGGAGTGTTCTTAGGTGTTGAGGAGATTATCAATTCTCCAACATATACCATTATAAATGAATATAAGTATGGGGATAGGAAGGTCCTTGCACATATGGATACATGGAGGTTAGAGGGTGGTGAATTACATAGCTCTGGTCTGGTTGATAATTTAGAGGCAGGTAATGTTGTCTTGATAGAGTGGGCAGATAAGTTCTATCAGGAGATATCCGCTATCTGTGACAATATGAACATTCCTGTGTATAAGGTGGTTCTTAAGTATAAGTCAATTAACGAAAGGGTGGTAGAAATATATGAATGATGATTTGATTTTGGGAATTGATACTAGTTGTGATGATACCTCCGTTGCTGTTTTGAGGGGTAGTACTGTTCTGTCTAGTGTTGTTTCTTCTCAGGTCGAAATTCATGCACAGTGGGGTGGTGTTGTTCCTGATATCGCGAGAAGGGAGCATGAGAAAAATATCCCTGTTGTGTATATGGAGGCTTTGAGGAAAGCTAGGGTTGGTATTGAGGATATTGACTATGTTGCCTGTACGTATGGGCCTGGTTTGGCTATTGATCTTGAAGTTGGTCTTACTTTTGCCAAGGAGCTCGCGATCAAGGAGAACAAACGCTTCGTTGCTATCAACCATATGGAAGGACATCTCCTCTCCGGTCTTCTCCATCTTGGGTCTGGGGAGGGACAGACCCCCACAGATGGAGATAGCCCAGACAACCGATCGCTTCTGGATGTGGGGCCAGACCTAGGACAGACCCTGTTCCCTGCTCTTGGGCTTCTGGTTTCTGGAAAGCATACGGAGATTGTACATGTTCGTGATTTCGGTGTGTATGCGAAGCTAGGAGAGACCCTGGATGATGCTGCGGGTGAGGCATTTGACAAAGTGGCTCGGATGTTGAATTTGGGCTATCCTGGAGGACCTGTTATCTGTGATTTTGCTAGAAGGGGAACAAAGGGAAAGATAGTTCTACCTATGAAAAATTCCGAGGATCTTAATTTTAGTTACTCTGGATTAAAGACAGCATCTCTGTACAAGATCAAAGAACTTAGGGAAAGTGGTCTCCCCGAAAAAGAGTGGGTATATGATTTCTGCAGAAGTTTTCTTGATGTTATCAAAGAATCGATAAGTATAAAGTTGGAGAGAGCTATTCAAGAGAATGGAGATATAAAAAGTGTCTTTGTTGGTGGAGGAGTATTTAATAGTGAAGAGATCACTAGATATATTGGGAAATTAGTAAGGAGCTATGGACTAAGATATATATATCCTAAACAGGAATACAGAGGAGACAATGCTGCCATGATCGGAATAGCAGCATATTATCATATCATTAAGGGGGATTTCATAGAGAAAAAGGAAGAGATTGAGAAAATTGATAGGGAGCCTAGATTGAGTATAGAGGCGGGAAATTAGGCCTCTATTATGTTTTTTGTCTCTGGATATTGTTCTACAAACTTGTTTATTAATTCTTTCTCCATATCGTTGAAATCTCTATTTTGTCTCTTCCATCTATTAAGCTCACCTGCGAAAGACTGTATGATGTCTACCTCTCCTTTCCTGATATCCTCTTTGTAGTCTTCTAGAAGTTTTATGAACTCTTCGAGTATACTCCCCAATTTATTTTCACTATCCTTACCATTTTTATTTATATTTATAATCTCCCAATAGGGCCCGAGACCTAACATTTCTGGATTTTCCATGCTACCTGGGAATGTATTTGCGTGGGTTTGAGAAGAGGCTCCTATTTTTTCAGCCAGTTTGTGTATGGCGTCATCGAAACTGGGTGAACTCGAATGTACTCCATTTTCACTATATATTTCTTTGTACCCTAGAGATTTAATCTCTTCTATAACAACTTTCTGCAATTGGTTCTGTAATTTTTCTCTATACAAATTCATTAGTGATTCATTTCTTTGAACTTTTTCTGGATCTATAATCTTTTCCCTACTTACATTATCTAAATATTCTTGTGCCTTATCAATTCCTTCTACCAATTTATTATCTGGCTCAAAAGTCCCTGTAGTATATTTATCTCCAGTATTTAAAGCCTCAACGTCATCCCTCCACAGGAGGATCGATCCTTGAGGGACAATTATGTCGCCAAACCAGTATGTGTCTACATATGCAAGATTTCTAGGATTATCATTAATTTCTACAGTCCTCTCTCCCGGCATTATTATTACTAATGATGGTGTTGACCATTCACCTCCGAAATTATTTTTAACTAGATGATTTATGGAGAAGTGATTGGTTAGACGGGGTACTTCTCCATTTGAAGAATGAGCAGCATCTTTTATTTTTAGAAGCCCATCCTTATCATTTATCTCCAAGCATCTAATATCTTTTATTGCTTTTACAAAACAAATTTCCCCAAAAGTTATATCTTTAACATCTTCTTCTATACTAGGTTCTTTGTATCCGATCTCTTCAGAATTCTCCATTTAAAGGCTTATTTATGTAAATCTTCTTCTATATCCAACAACCTATTATATTTAGCTAACCTTTCTCCTCTTCTTAAACCTCCAAACTTAGATTGATTAGCTGGTGTTGCAACAACCAAATCTGCAATAAATGAATCATTCGTTTCTCCACTCCTGTGGGAAACTATTGCCTGCATATTGTTTTCTACTGTTACCCTTATGGCATCTAATGTCTCTGTTACTGTCCCTATCTGATTAAGCTTTATGAGGACAGCATTTGTCGCCTTCCTTTCTATACTCATTCTTATTCTCTTAGGATTGGTTGTAAGGAGATCATCACCAACTACCTGGTACATATCTCCCATCTCTTCTGTATATGATACCCAACCCTCCCAATCATCCTGATTTAGAGGATCTTCTAGTGAGTATATCGGAAGTTTTTGATACCAGTCTTTCTGCAGAGATATCCAGTCCTCTCTATTGAGTTTCTTATCCTCTCTCTTTAGTATATATATTTGTTCCTCATCATCAAAGAATTCTGAACTTGCTAAATCGAGAGCTAATTTGAAATCCTCTTCCCCAAATCCACATCTCTCTATACCCTCCATGATGATTTCAAAAGCCTCGTAATTGCTCTTTATCTCCTTTGGTGCATATGCACCTTCAAAACCTAATCCAAGAGAATAGTCCTTTTCTTTCAATATGTCGTGGATGGAAGAAATAATCTTATTTGTTGCTTTAAGGGAATCAAGGAAGGTTCCAAATTTCTCAGTATCTGGTACAACCATATATTCTTGTATATCTGTTGCCCAATTACCATGTTTTCCTCCTTCTAGTACAAGTATCTGTGGGGTTGGCATTACGAACTTGTCTTTGGAATATTCTTTATCCCAATATATCATTCCTAGATATTCGTAAAGGTTTAAGCCTAGTTCGTTTGATACAGTTCTTGCGAAAGCCATGGAACAGGAGAGTATGGTATTTCCTCCTAATTTCTCTTTTAGTTCTGTACCATCTTCTTTTATTAATAATTCGTCAAAATCCTTCTGACTACTAAGCTCTTTATCTACAACTAGGTCCCTTATTCTTGTATTTATAATCCCGATGGCATCAGATACGCCATTTCCATCACTATCCCTCATCTCTCTGACTTCTGTTTTCCCAGTAGATGCCCCAGATGGTACATCTCCTGTTCCTGATATACCACTCCATAGTTCGATGTATGTAGATATTGTTGGTCTCCCGTTAGAATCGAGTATTTCTCTTGCATGTATTTCTTTAATTTTCATTAGGAATGATTAATATTTTATAGTTTATTGATTGTTACACAAATAGGGGGGAGAAGCAAGTAGAAGTGGCGTGGTGATTGACTCATAGTGTTGGTGGGAAGTATAATTGCGTATTGCTAATATACCTATATATCATGCATATGGAGCAATCTATTTGCTAGTATATATACGGTCCTGTAGTAATGAAGAATAACTGCCCTTGTTCTTTAACAAGTGAATAGGGGTAGTTATTTATCGGTTATTCCTCCTTATATAATTTCCGACATTTAGATTCTCATTCATTGGGGATTTAGCTGTCGGAAATTAAAAAAGAGAAAAGGAGGCCATATGGTCAAGTTCGAAGAACTTTGGCCAATCATATGGCCTATTGTCCAGCAGGTGTGGAATAGCATGAGCAACAGAGATGTTGCAATTGCTGTATCCCTATACCTGATTTGTTGGTTTGTGATCTCCTCGTTTTTAAAGAGGATCGCACCAACAAAGGTTCGGGGAAGCATTTTTTCCGAGGCACTGTATCTTATTATAGATATAGTGTCTTTTTCCATTCCTTGGTACATAGTATATCTTGTACTGAGGAAAACCTTCCCTATGCTGGGAGAGTTGATCTCTTTCCTCCTCGATATGAGGGGATTGGGAGAGACTTCACTGGTTTGGGGGAAGGTATTATTAGTAAGTGTCGTTTTCTTTGGAATAAGTAGGTGGGCTATATACAAGTTAAGCCTGCTTATCCAAAGGTTTGCAATCGAGCTCCCCCTCTCGGATATGCTAATTAGCATCGTCCGGGTTTGCGAAGGGTTAATGTTGATGGTAACGGTAATTCTGTTACCGTTGTTCACATTAACTCTCGCTAAAGAAGTGGGAGTATACGATCCACCTCTAGCTAAGGCCACTCCCTTGGGGAAACCCGAGGAAGTAAATACGACCGTTTGGTCGTATGTGGAAGCTGGAGTGAAAAGGGCACGAGCTAATGGGATAGCTTGTGATCCGTATTTGAATCTCGCCCTTAAGGAGTATGAGACGGGTAATAATGTCTGTACTCTAGAGGACGAGAGTCTCCCAAGACCTAACTCCTGTGCAAGTTATGCAGGAGCTTTGGGCATGTTTCAGTTCATGCCTGAAACTTTTGAGCGGAATGCTCAAAGGTATGGGGTAACTGGAAGCTTATGGAATCCTGAAATAGCATCTGAAGTAGCATGCTATTTCATTCATGACGAAGTGAATATTTCTCTTGAGCAATCAAGAGGTGTATTCGTGGGGGAATTCTCCTCCAAAGGCTTCGTTTGGAATAGGGATCCTTCAGGAGCAGGTAAGGTCTATGACCGAGCCATTGCTCTGAGGGATTCTGCAATGGATTCCATGCAACGGAGAAATTCGACTCCTCCCCAGGAGTATGAATCGAAGGGACATTTGTGGCCAGCATCATCGGACGCATATGTTTCCTTTGAATGGGGTGTACCTATGTGGTATGGAAGCAACCACAATGGTTTAGATTTCTACTCAGGGTATCCTTTTGTAGCCAAGGCCATCGGAAATGGCATGGCTCGTTACTGGGATGGTGGCGACTGCAATGCAGGCGTTATCACATTGGTAACGGACGAAGGGGAAAAGTTCCATTATGTTCATATGGAGCTTGATCCTGAGCTTATTATGCTTTCCACAACGGGTGAATTGGTACCTGTTGTGCGGGGACAAGACTTGGGGTGGATCCTTGATGGAACCACTTCATGCTCGAATGGTCCTCACCTGCATCTGATGCATGGTGATGGGTCATTCATGTCCCAAGGTTGGTTTGAAAAGTGAAACTTTTTACTGTCGATAGTCGGATAGATGGTGTTCATCTTTCTGGCAAGGCAGAGAGTTTTAAGAGGATTTTTTCTTTTTTGAGGAGGATATGATGAAAGAGCTTCTGATAGTTGTGATAGCATTTTGGGTAGCATACCAGCTGCCTAAATGGGCTAGGAAGATCGTCCCCGATGGGATTGACAATTGGCATCTTCCAAATAGCGTAAAGCTTGTTGCTCAATTAGCCCTTGCATATGTTTTTGCAAGGATGGGTTGGGGATCACTCTCAGGAAGTTTAGAGAGTGCTCTAACCAGTTTCCAAGGGGTGGCTGACGCTACTCAGGTTAAGAATCTTGTTGTAATACCTGAAGTAGTTTTGGCCATTTTAGCAATAGTTGGGACTCTTTGGTTGCTTAAGACAATCTTCGAATCATTGAATGATTGTCACAATCTAACAGAGTCGTTGATTGCAATCGGAATTCTGATTGCATTTTTCTCCTTCAATAATTTTGTTTGGGGAATATTGAAGGATTACCTAATTTTCAATCTCGAAGGGGCTGAAAAGCTCAGTAGTACAAGACCCTTCGAGGTCATTGAAAGTTTTTTCCAACAATAGCTTCTTTCACCGGTATATAGGTAATCAATGCTATATGCATTGTTATATACCCCTATTCACCGGTGACTAAAGTAATTAAATATGTATATATATTTAAATATTCTAGTCACCGTATATATATAAATAATTAAATATGAATAACGAAAAAGAAATACAAATAAATAGTGAAAGAGTAGAAGAAGTAGTATCAGATATAAAAAAGATCTGGATAGATGATGGATATAGGGAAGAATATCTAGAATACAAATCACCATTCGAAATGCTAAAACAAGCATCGATATCTGAAGAACAAGAAGTTATACAAGCCATCGAACAATTTCAAAATACAATACTAGAAAGTCCTGTAGGACAAAGATATGTTGTAGACCTATACAAGAATAATCCATATATGGCAGATGAGATAATTTCAAGAAACACACAACAAGAGCGTGGAAAATTCATAAGGGAACTGATGATTAAAAGTATGAAATTGGGTGATGAGAAGAAATCAATCATAATTAACTACTTCATAAACTTTGGATACAAAGATCTGAAATACTGGAGTGAAGAGGAAGGTAATAATATCCTCTTTGCGAATTCTAAGGATTTCGGAGAAGACTGTTTAGATATCATAGAGTCAAATCATGATGTGTCTAGAATGGAGAATCCCAAAGTATGGGAACAGAAAGAACCTTTAATGGAAAAACTAAAAGAATCTATACAGATTGCAAAACTACCTGGCTTCGTAGCAGGAAAATATTCAGA
This sequence comes from uncultured Candidatus Saccharibacteria bacterium, assembly GCA_964452735.1. Lineage (GTDB taxonomy): Bacteria > Patescibacteriota > Dojkabacteria > SC72 > SC72 > UBA2177. Next base: position 3,012 of record CAYVNA010000017.1, on the reverse strand, counting down.
ATTTAGAGAAGCTTTTGTTAAGAGTGTTTCTGATCCCAATATCTTTGATAGGTTTGATAAGACACTTGGAAGAGGAAGAAGTAATCCGTATGTAGGGATTTTGGAAAAGATTGGATCATACGCAAAAGATGATGACTCCATACACCAAGGTGTAGCAAAAGAATTCCTTTCGAACATTCTCTTTGATCCAGACCTCTTTGTTGTAGTTGAAAACCTAAGAAGAATAGAGGAGAAAGAAAAGGGTAAGTTACTTGGGGGTATGAAGGTGGGAATATCATTTGAGGAAATATTTGATATGTCCATATCTAATCCTAAATATCGAGGAATAAATTGGTTTAGAGATTCAGGAAAGGATACTCTTGAATCAATATTCAGAGAAGCACCACAGATATATATGATGATATTGGATTCATATTTAGAAAGATATGTTAAGGACGAAAATCTTTCGAAAAGAGAGCGTTTAGAACTTAGGGAAATTCTCAAGATTCTTTTTTCTAAAGATATGAAGAGAAAAACATCTTTGGCATACAAGTCTACTACTGAGGATTTAGAGAAATTAAAGGAAAACAAGTTAGAAACATTTATGTTCAAATTCCTCAGTAGCTATACAGAAAAGCTTTTGAAGGAGAACAAGGAATTTTTCGAAGATACAAAAGGTTGGATGATGTTCTGGAAAGATAGGAGAAGAGTTGGATATCTTAGTAAGTTGTTTGAGATAGATGAAAGACTCTTCGATTTGATTATAGATTCCCTTATGGATGCCTCAAATAATACAAAAGAGAGGAACTATTTTGATAACATAAGGATGATAAATAGACTATCCAAGAAATTGACAGAAGAGTACTCAGGTGGCAATGCCATTGAGGGAAGACCTTTGGGTGATATTAGGGATGAAACGGAATATAGGATTATAGAAGATGCTAAAAAACTCTGTGAGATTCCAGGTGTGAGACTCACAATAAATGGAGGTAAGGATATTGAGACTCTTAACAAATTGTTAAAAGCATATCTGGATGGATATCGTAATCTCGTTTCCCCAACAAGGGAATTTGGAGATATTGATATTCAAATAGATTCTGATGGTATGTATCTCAATATACCTTCTGATGAAACACTTCTATTCGCAATCAAATCATTAGGTTTCGATAACTTTGTTAAAGAAGGGAAAGTATATATAACGGCAAGTAGGGAGGAATTAGAGAAAAGGATTGCTGGGATACTAGTCTCTCCAACTCTCTATGAATGGAGGGAGGATGATAAGGAAAATACTCAAGGGAATAATAAAATCAGAAGTCTTTTCTTGGTCCCTAATAATATCGAAATTATATATGACAAGAGTGGTGGTAATCTTATAAACTTAGATAATGCCCAGGAAAAATACTTCATCCAAAACTATCTTCAGTGGTATATTGATAGTAGATACTTAATGGGAGATGTCTCTTCCTTCAATACAATAATATCTACATGGTTAAATGATAAATATGAGCTGAGGAAGGACATATATAACAAGAAGGATGATATTAAAGATGGCTTTAAAGATATTTGGAATGAGCTTATCGGAGCGATGAGATTAGTGTACAAGAATGAGAGATTTAAGAGAGATAATATTTTTGAAAAGCTACTCTCCGCAACGAACATAGAGGAACTTCTTCCACTGATAAAGAAGGATCCTGTTCGTATATCACTTTTGGGAAGCTCTGTTTTGAAAAGTATACTCCTCTCTGCATATGAATCTAAAATAGAAAGAAGTATTCAGAAAGTCGTATCTTCTGCAGGGAAACAGTTTGAAGGGACATTACTATCTTCTACCATAACTTCTGATAGGTTGGATAGAATAAAGACAGGCTTGAAGAAGCTAGGCTTCCAAGAATCTGACGAAGGATTGCAAATGTTTAGAACCATATGGAGAAGTCTTTGGCAATTAAGAGGCAAACGTGGTAGTAATCAGACAATTAAGATAACTGCAAGTGGAATAAGGATATCCAATCCTTCCCATACCATGTATTCTGCAAAAACCATAAAGGAGCGAAATAGCCAAGGAGAGATGGAGGATCGCCTAGTGAGGATGTTTGAAGGAGGTGGTGATGGGGTTGATATAGGTTGGGAGCAAATCCGTCAGGTTGCCGAGGTTAAATATGATAATGTTCCACTTGTGGATATAGTTATATCTCTTCTTACAAATCTCTCAAGTGTTTTAGCTAAAAAAGAGAGGTATGATATTGTTGAAGAGATTGAAGAGAAGGGTCCAGCAAATATTATTGCGAAGCTACCTGGAAGGGAACAACCACTATTTGAGATATTCGCTGTTGAGAATCCTAGGGAGGTATGGGCCCTCATTAAAGGGATGGCAGAAATTATGGCTGAAGAGGAAGGACCTGAGACAATAAAGGATCTTCTTCAGGTCCTTAATGAGAATTAAATTATTAATATATAGATATGGAGTATTTAGGTAATTTCTTTGAAAATATGGATAAGAGTTTAGGTTTGGTTGGAAAGAGAGATCCCCGATTAGAGGAAGAAGTTAGTGGGGTTGTAGATAGTATTCCCGAAGAAGATATAGCAGAAGATAATACTTCTACAGAGGAGCTGAAAGAGGAAGTGCTAGGAGCTGAAAAGACTCCAGAATTCATAGGATTCCTTGGTTCTAAAATCCCCGTATTTCAAGGGTGTACCAGTTGGAGGGAGGTTCTTAGTGTCCTTCAGAAAGCAAACTTTGCTTCACAGAAAGAAATGCTAGCTATGGAACTATTTGCCATGGGAATTGTTGTAACTGTATTCGCAGAAGGTGTTTCTCTTCCAGTAAAGAATTATGTTGGTCCAACTCTCATCCAGTTAGGGTATAAAAATAGTAACTTTCTTCAGAATAAAGTCCCTGAAAAGTATGTAGATAAATATGGAAAAGTAGATTTGGAGGAGATGTTAAAGAAAAAGGTAGGAAAGTGATTTAAAACTACTTATTAATTTGATAGAATTAGCTTGTAATATGCCGAGGTGGTGGAATTGGCAGACACG
>CAYVNA010000016.1:8698-14327 GCA_964452735.1 uncultured Candidatus Saccharibacteria bacterium | reverse complement strand
TGAGAAATCATACCGTGGGTTCGAATCCCACTCTCTCCGTTCCCAACTACAGATATATATGCTACTATTTTCTCTATGCAGAATATAACAATTTCAATATTAATGCTTATTGTATTAATCAAATTCTCCGAAATATTCATAGACCAATCCATCGCCCTAGCAAAGAAGATAAAAATCAGTAGCTTTCTAATTGGCTTCACCCTAATATCCCTCGGGACATCCCTTCCAGACCTTGTCATAAGTGCATATTCAACATACACAGGACATGCTGAAATAGCAATCTCCACATTCCTAGGAAGTGCGATAGTCAAAACATCATTAATACTTGGGATCGTCGCCCTTTTCACAAAATACAAACTTTCGGAAATAGACATAAAAAGAAATATCCCAACCAACCTCCTAATGTTTGTCCTCTTCTTCTTAATCATAATGATTAATGGGTTCCAACTTACCCCTCTGACAGGAATCCTCTCCATAATACTCTTGGGGATCTCCATATATTTAGCAAAGAAGAACAATCACACCATAACAATCAAAAGCCATACCAGATTCAACATAATATACTTAACTATTTCCTTTGCCATATTATTAATTTCTGGGAAACTATGCGTTGACAATATTGTAGACTTCGCAAACAAATATCAAATAGCACAAACATACATAGGGTACTTCATCCTCGCAATAGGAACCTCCATCCCCGAGCTAGTAACCTCATTAACAATAATAAAGAAAGGAAACCTGCAACTAGGCCTAGGAAATATCCTTGGGTCTATACTCTTTGACATACTCTTTGTATCTGGCATATCCTCCTTCTTCGGACAACTTGATATGAAACCGTTCTTGAATGAATTTGTATTCCTAATATTCGCAACAATGATCTTCATCCTCTTCTCCCTCCTTGGAAAGAAATACTACATTAGTAAAAAAGAGGGGATAGGACTAATCCTCACATATATTCTATTCGCCATAATCCAAACTTTCTGAAAAATATATCGACAAGGAAAGGAATACATAGAAGAGAACCAGACCCTGAGGCATTGAAAAGAAATAATGATCAAACAAACCGATAACCACTACGGTAAATAATAAAATCCCACTATACAAACTAACCCTTCTGAATCTTTTGATGAATAAATATATAAGGATATACAAATAAGCTAAAGATCCCAGAACTCCCAAATCACTAAGAAGTAACAAGAAAATATTGTGTACTGGCTGAAGCAAAAGTACATTATTCTTAGCTCTAGGAACAAACAGTTCCATAGCTTCTGTGAATCTTCCAATACCTGTGCCCAACAGCCAATTCTCCCTCAGAACTTTCAACCCAGCATCGAATAGCTTCCTTCTCTCATCAAAACTCCTATCCAGACCCAAAACTAAACTCTCGAACCTTTCAAAAAGAAAAAAAGATCTTAAATAGAAAATCTCTCTCCTTAATACTTTCTTTAGAAGCATGAAAAGAAGAATTATGATACACATACAAATAGATATTCTAGACAATGTAAATATAATACCCATAAAAGAAAAAGTTGCAAGAACAATTCCCTTAAGGAGATCTCTTTTGATAATGCATATCCCTAGAATGAAAGAAAGAATCAGATACCCTGCTAAAACATTAGGGTGGGGGAAAGTTCCATATGATCGAAGAAACAATTGACCTCCTAACTCCACAAAACTAGATCCTTGCATTCCACTGACAACTTGAGACTCCCCCAAGAAATCAAGAGAAAGGGAAGCACCTTGAGAGAACTGCATTATTCCAATAGTGACCTGTATCAAGGTGTTAATGAGGAAAAGATAGAAAATAGTTGTTAGTTTTAATTTTCCTAAAAATGGATCTTTTACCATAAGGATGAAGACTAGTAGGTATGTTGAGAAACGAACAGAGTTAAAAAGAACTAAGAAATCGAAATGATAAAGATTTTGAAGAAGAAGAAGAAAAAGAAACACTAGGAAACCATTCTTCATCTCCACAATCTCCGAAAGGAATTGTCTAAGACCATTTTGAAAAACATAGGCCAAAAGCATAACGAACACACCGATATCTAAAATAGAAATAGTTGGAACTAGATAATTAACAAAGATCCCCATTACGTATGGATTAGATATTTGAATTTCTGTACTAAGTATTTCAACAGAGTGGGGGAGTTGATATGTGATGTTGAATGGGAGGACAAATAATATGTACAAAAGAGAGGATTTTATAATGTCTTTTGTATAAAGAAATATTCCAATATATAGAAGAAGAGATATCTGTATAAATAGAAATCTTCCTAGAGAGTCATGTAGAAGGGGGAATGTTAGGGCAAATATCAAAACAGCTATGGATAAAACGAAAATAAGATTCTTTGTAAAAGCCTTGTGCATAGAGATATTCTACCACTACACCTCTCTACTTTATAGGTTTGATAACAATATATCGATCTCTATCTTCTCCTCTGCTTTCTGTTTCAATGTCTTTGAATTTTGACAATGCAAGATGAATAACTCGCCTGTCTGAAGGCTTCATTGGAGGCAAAGCTATTTCATCTCCAAGGATTCTGGCATCATCAGCCTTCTGCAAAGCTAACTCTTCTAGTTTATTATTCTTCTCCTCACGATAACCACCAACATCTACAAATACACGGAAATTGTAATCACTATCCAACTTCCTTCCCATAATGATCTGGATCATATATTGTAAAGAATCCAGATGCCTACCATGATTACCAATCATATATCCCAAATCCTCTCCGTTGAAAGAAACCTTAAGATATTTAATATCCTCATCCCCCTCCTCAATGCTGTACTTGCAATCACAATCAACCCCCAACAAACTACAAAGAGTTTCAACCTCTTCCTTGAAAATATCTAGAACCTTTTTATCTTCCATAAAAATTATTATTTAAATTAACTTTGAAGCAGTTCATTACTTTTTAGCTCGCTTATTCCTATAGATACTTATCAAGTTTTGTATACCCTTTTCGGCCTTATCCCAGTCAAGAATAATATACTGGATAACTAGCATAAAAGACTGAATAACCCAATAGAGACTCAATGCGGAAGGTGCACTTATTGCAATGAATACTGTCGTAAAAGGAAGAATGAAGGTGAAAGAGTTTGTCATACTTTTCTGCATTTCTTCTGGAGACATATCATCTCCCTTTTTCTTCTTTTCACTCCCTGTGGCAGGGGCCATAGGGTCTTGGATTACCTGTGTAAATTTAGACATTAGATACTGGGAAAAGCCTACTAGGAGACTTAGGAATAGGTAGTAGAGTGAGATTGTTGAGAATCTTCCAAATTCTGAAGATATATCATTAAACGATTTCGTTAGATCCCAAAGAAGGAAGTTTGTATTTATACTCAATGAATTACCATTTTCTAACCAAGATTGAAGAAAAGGATATATACCATCTAAATTATTATCCGTTACATTTCTGATAACCTGAATAAGTACAGATAGAACTAGCAATTGAGGAAGAAAAGTTACAAGACAACCTAGAGGATTATATCCAACCTTCTTATACAATTTGATCTGCTCTTGTGAGAGCTTCTCTGGATTATTCTTATACTTCTTCTGAAGTTCATCGATTTGAGGTTTCAGACCCGTCATCTTTCTAGTCATCTCTGTTTGTTTCTTCATTAATGGAAGAAGTGCTAGTCTAAAGATTACAGCTACAGCAATGATAGCAAGCCCCAAGTTATCAAACAGGATATTATGGAAAGCAACTAGGATATTAAGGACGGGATAATAGAATATATTGTTCCAGATAATTGAAAACATATTTTTAAAAACAAAAGTAATTCGCTGATAGCGAATATATCATAAATTTAGACTAAGGAACAGGATCATATTTCCCAGGCTCTGTCCAAGGATTGCACCTAAACCACCTTTTAAGGAATAGATAACTACCTTTAACAGCTCCATACCTACTGATAGCTTCATATCCATACTCCGAACAAGTAGGGGTAAACTTACAATATCTCGTATACGGATATATCTTTCCCATTAATCCATGATCAAAAGATAGAGTTTTTTGATATCCTCTAATTATATATAGCAGAATATTCTTAAGCATTAACCAATTTCTCAAATAATATATGGATATCCTTTTTCAATATTTCCTTCTCATTACAAAACTCAAATGAAATATACTGAATATCGAAAGGGGGATTATTAAATTCTTCAAATATCTCGAGAAATATTACCCTCAAAAGCCTTGTCATTCGATGTCGAATAACAGCATTCCCAATCTTCTTGCTAACAACAAAACCAACCCTGGGAGATTTATTATCATTCTTAACTACAACCAACATCCCAAACTTACCCCTATACTTAAAACCAGAAGAATATACTCTGTTGAAATCTTTTGCTGGTAATCGAAACTTTTTAGGAAGCATATATACTATCTTATACTTTTTGTATGCTTTTTTCTCAATAGCTTGTATTCCTCACTTACAGAAAGAAATTTCTTTCCTTTTGCTATTTTTCTTTTGAGAACTTTCTTTCCACCATTAGTTTTAAGTCTTGCTCTAAAACCAAGCTTCTTTATTCTCCTCAGGTTTTTAGGTTGATATGTTCTTTTCATACAGCGCTATTATACATTTGTTATTCAATATTGCCAAGTATTAGGTGTAATTTGCCATCTAGAATTACTAGAGTAGGTACTGTTATGTAGAAATTCCTTTGATAAAGGGACTTTTGATATCATTAAAATACGGTATCCACATTTCTTAATAAATCATTATAATGGATAAAAGTCCCAATCGGCCATATGACTGCCCCCATTAAATAAACTGCCATTGTTATTATTAATTATTATTCTTTCGTATGAAGAAGGCAGATTTCGAAAACCATTTTGAAAAAATACCACAAAATAGGGAGATAGAAAACAATAGTGAGACCCTAGATTCCGACGAGGTATGGAGAGTAGCTAGGGAGCATCTCAAACAGATAATAGGGGTAAGGGAATTCGGAGGGTTGTTTGGAAACTCATACATAGAGAGTATAGATAATGGCATAGTAACAATCTCATGTGATGCTGCATATAAGAGAGAGAAGATTCTCAAAGACTATAAATATGCACTTAAGAATTCCCTACTTAAAACCTGTGATAGAAACTTTGAGATTGAAGTATCCCTTAGACAGAGAGATTCCCTTTCATCAAAAGATAGGTATGAATATCACAATCCATCTGGAGCTAGTGAGAACTTAGATCTTTTCTCCGAAGCCGAAAGAGAGAAAGAAATGTACAGAAAAAATCTTGATGCATCCAATCTTAATCCGAAATACCTCTTTTCCAATTTCATCGTAGGTACAAATAATCGTTTAGCAGAGGCTGTAGCTCAAGCAATTTTAGAAGATTTAGGAAAAGCATATAATCCCGTATTCTACTACGGAGAGACAGGTGTAGGAAAAACACATCTAATGCAAGCAATAGGGAATGAGATATTAAATAGGGATCCTAGAAAAAAGGTTGTATATATATCCATAGAACAATTCTTAAATGAAATGGTGGAAGCTATTAGAACAAAAAAGAATGAAGATTTTAGAAATAAATACAGAGCTGTAGACCTACTCATAATAGATGATGTCCAATTTGTGGAAACGTATCCTAGGACACAGGAGGAACTATTCCATACATTC
>CAYVNA010000016.1:0-8688 GCA_964452735.1 uncultured Candidatus Saccharibacteria bacterium | reverse complement strand
GTACCAAGCAAATAAACAAATCATATTGGCATCCGATAGACCACCGAAGGAAATAAAAAATATAACAGATAGACTAAGATCAAGGTTTGAGGGAGGAATGGTTGCCGATATACAAGCACCTGATTATGAAACAAGATTAGCAATATTGAAACAGTGCCTTTCCGAAAGAAACTACAGTATTCCTAATGAATATATAGATATAATAGCTAGAAATATTGAAAGTAATATAAGAGAACTTGAGGGAGCGTTGACAAAGGTGATATCACTATTTAAGCTAGGGGTAGAACCTTCATATGATGATGTTCTTAAGATCTTGCAAATAGATATAGATACTAAAAGAAAAAGAATAACACCATCAAAAGTCATAAGTACTGTAGGGGAGGTTTTTGATGTTAAAGCCAGTGAGATAAAAGGGGATAGAAGAACTTCATATGTGGCAATGTGTAGACAGGTAGTTATGTATATCCTTAGAAATGAACTAGACATGCCCTTGGAAAGAGTCGCTCGGGAAGTAAATAGAAAAGATCATACAACTGTCATTCACGCATGTGAAAGAATAAAAGAGCTAAGAGATAAGGATAAAAAGCTAGATGAGAGAGTTAGTACATGTATAAAAATGCTCAATTCATAATACGTGGATAAGTGTGTGGATAAGCGGATAATATCTCCTGATAACTTCCATATCTTTCCACATCAAGGAAACACTATTATTTCGTAAAGATGTTATGTTTAAACTAAATCTATCAAATAACTAATACACAACAATCCATAATTTATCCAGAAGATATCCAGTATTTAATCCACAGAAAGAAAGCTCTTTAATACAACAAATCGTACATAGAAACTTGATAAAATAACTACTTACATATACACATAAAGAAAACAGAAAGATATATTATTATAATAAAGAAAAGGTAGGGCAGGAGCTAGACTTATCAACATATACACACTCTCTACTAACACTATTACTATATATTAATATATAAAGATAGTAATTAGGACCAATTTTGTTAAGATAAAAAAAATGCTAGAATATGTATAGAATACTGCCTAAGAATTAAACTTATATATAATAAAAATGAAATTTTCTTGTAACCAAGATACATTTTCAAAATATCTCAATATAGTGAGTAGGGTAGTAAGTAATAAACCTGGTTTACCTATATTAAACAATGTTTTCTTTTCTACAGAAAAAGGAAAATTAATAATGAGATCTACAGATCTTGAGTTAAGCATAACTACATGGATAGGTGCAGATATTGAAGATGATGGACAGGTTACATTACCAGCGAAACAATTAGCCGAATTTGCAAATTCTATACCAGAAGAGAGAGTGGATGTTAATGTTGAGAAACAGAATTTCAATATTTCTACCGAGAACAATTCTGCAAGTTTCAATACAATGCCTGCTGATGATTTCCCAAATATTCCATCTATTGATAAAGGTGTTGAACCTTTTATTAAATTGAATAAAGCAGATTTACTCTTAGCTATAAATAGAGTTGCTTTTGCTGCTGCTACTGATGATATCAAACCTGTTTTAACAGGAGTGAAAGTTGAGGTTGATGATGATGAAATATCTTTTGTAGCTACTGATGGTCTACGTCTTTCTCGTCAAATAATTAATACTACGAAAGGTTCTCCTAAAAAGGAATTCTTGGTTCCAGTTAGAGCTTTCAGTGAACTTGCATACATTATTGGGGAAATGTCAAAAGATGATGATACTGTATCTGTATATATGATAGAAGATAAGAATCAGGTACTTTTCAGGGTTGGAGATATTGATTTAATATCAAGATTAATAGATGGAGAGTTCCCTGAATATAGACAAATTATACCAACTGGTTTTAAAACTAAATGCGAGATAGAGAGGGATGAATTTATGAATTCTCTAAAGATTGTTAATATTATAGCTAGATCTGTACTTGGGAATAAGATGATATTGAATATTCAATCAAAGGAAAATTCAATATCACTATCTGCAACACAGGCTGATCTTGGAAAGAACCAGAGTAATTTCGCATGTAGTATTGATGGCGACGATTTGAAAATAGCATTTAGCTCAAAGTTGTTAACAGATATCTTAAATCATATAGATAGCCAAGATATTGTTTTTGAATGCTCTGAACCTGTTCGCCCTGGAGTTTTTAAAATAAAGGGAGATGAGAAATTCATTCATCTAGTAATGCCTATGATGATTTAGGTTCACTTATTTGGTAACCTATTCCATGCACAGTTTTTATAATACCCTTATTCTCGAGCTTATCTCTAAGTCTATTAATATGTACATCTATCGTATTTGAACCTCTGTACTCTCTATAATCCCAGACATGATCAAGCAACTCACATCTTGAAACCACTCTATCCTTATTCCTAACCAAATACTCAAAAAGATCATATTCCTTCCTCCTAATTTCTATATCTTTATTATCTTTGTATATTGTCTTCTCTTCAATATCTAAAACATAATCTCCAATATATATATTCCTATCAACATAATTCTTTGGTCTTCTTAGCAATGATTGAATTCTTGCTAATAACTCCTGAATAGGGAATGGATATGTCAAAACATCATCCCCACCTTTATTTAAGAAATTGACTTTCTCCATCCAACTCCCTTTATTACAAATACCCAAAGTTTTTGATTCAGGAGAGTGTTTTGTTATATATTCTAAAATATCTTCAGTATTACTATCTTTCAGATTAGTATTTATTATATAGAATTCAAAAATTTTATCCTTGATTAAGCTCTTTGATACAAAATCTCCATTATCTACAGAAACATTATACCCATGACTCTCAAGGCAACGAAGCATGATATGGGAAAGAGTGGTGGAATTCTCTATAATTAATATATTCATAATAAATATGTAAAAAATTATTATGAATGGATAGTAATTCATATACAATCAAAATTAAAAACCTATATAGGAGGAATTTATGAAATTCTTTTCAATACTCACAATTACAATGATATCTGCTGTAACATTTTTGTATTATTTGTTCACAAACCCTAATTTCCTTCCTACAAATCAGACAGGGGAGTATGATTGGTTGAATATTTCCTTTGTTGTCGTACTCAGCTTGATATCCATATTCTCTCTCCTATCTATACTTATAGCTATTGTTTTGAGATCTATTAATAAACAAGTTACCCAATCAAGTATCTATATTGTAAGTATTAAACAATCTTTAGTTATTACAATAGGATTTTTCATAGTATTTACTCTGAATTTCTTCAATATTTTAAATTGGATATGGGGGGTTGCTATCCTAATAGTTGTTTTAGTAATACCTTTTATTATATGATTGTTGTATGAGTACACAAAAAGAAAATAGTGAATTAAAGAAAATTCTTGAAGTCTTGTCTGGGGAGAAGAAACTAAGGGAAGAGAAAGAGAAGGTCAAGAAAGAGAGAAAAGTAAAAGAGGAAAAAGCTAAAGATGTTCTTCGGAAGGACATTGTTGAAGGGAATGTAGAAATTGGAAAGAACGAAGAGGTTAAAGTAGTGCAGAATGTTAAACTTTTCGAATGGGTATCGCCAGAAAGATACCAGCCCCAGTTCAATAATAAAGGATTCTTAATTGTTCTTGCTTTAGCTCTAGCATTTTGTATATTACTTGCAATTCTAGGTAATTATCTTCTTATGGCTTCTATTATGTCTATGCTATTTCTTTTGTATGTTGTGAGTACTACAAAGCCTTTGGATGCTACTCACAAAATAACTGCTAGGGGAATAGAAACAGGGGACAAGCTTTTTGAATGGTATTTATTTGAATCTTTTTTCATGGCAAGAAAAAATGGAGTTCTATTTCTTGTTGTGAAGACAAAGCTTAATTATCCGAGAGTATTAACTCTCTTGATTGATGAGAAAGATCGAGATGCTATTTTTGTTTTACTGCAGAGATATATATTGTATGAGGATATAAAGAAATGGGATTGGATAGACAAGTTTAGTTATGGAGAATATATTCCTTTTGATGAAGTCTAGCTTACTACCATTTATTTTCAAGGAGGGATGCCTGAGTGGTCGAAAGGGGAGCTCTCGAAAAGCTCTGTCCTAATATTTAGGACCGAGGGTTCGAATCCCTCTCCCTCCGGAGCATGAACTATGTCGAACATAGTTACAAAGCCTCTAGTAGAGATGTTTTCCGAATGATTATTAACAGAAATTTATATACTATTTCCGGAGATTTCTTCCTCACAAGAGTTATTCGCACTCTTTAAATAGTTGTGGATAAGTGCTCTTTGTGTTCGGTAATCGTGTAGTTCCAACACTTCTGAAATATGTAACTACTATATCTTCTGACTATTACACTATGGGGATGCTAATTATCCTTGTGCTGCTTGTACTGTAGGAAGCGAATCTTCTAGTCCCTTAGGTATTGGAACTTTTCCAAATTCTTTGTATTATGTTTATATGCAAGCACAACAAACTGCCCAGTACCCTGTTGGCTATATTCACAAAACAGAGGAGAAGTCAGTAGAAAAAGGATTCTCAATACTAGATTTTCTGGTCATTGTTTGTGCTCTCTTCGTAATTGCTTTCATAGCATATCTTGTACTTAACCCAGACAAAAAAGGGGCTGATCAAAGGAATATCTATCGCAGTGCTGACATTGCTTCTATCCTGACGACGGTATCAGCTTATGTAGATGAATTAGGTGAAATCCCAGAAGAAATTCCCATTACTAAAAACTGTGTATCTTTAGGTAACGAAATCTGTAAAATGGGTCCATATGATTGCAAAGGTTTAGTGAATCTCTCTTTCTTAGGAGAGATTAAGAATACGACACAAAAAATAACAGCACTCCCATCAGATCCAACAACAAAATCTGTAAATGGAACAGGCTATTATATTTCACAAGATGGACAGGGGAATGTAACTGTCTGTGCCCCGTATGCAGAAAGAAATGTCACAATATCATTCACTAAGTATTTATTTTAGTTTATACTTCTAACAATGGAAAAAGAACCTTTAGAGAAGAAACATGTAGTATTACAATTCTTGATGATGCTCATCTCCATACTTGCCTTTCTCGTACTAGCTTTTTTTGCTGGTGAAATTGTTTGGATCCAAGATTTTCAATATTTCGTAGTTCTAATCTCCGGAATCTTCGCAACCTTCATAGGGGTAATAGCACTACTTCGCTACTACACACAAAGAAAAAGCTTAGCATTCCTTTTCTTGGGAATAGGGTTTCTAGCTGTTGGTCTTTTGGATGTTCTCCAAATAGTGATAGACGTATCGGAATTTAGAAATCTCTTTTTCTATAGACCTGGCGAGATATATCCATTCTCTTCTATCCTTTCGCGAGGTTTCCTTTCTCTCTTGCTTTTCTTAGGATGGCTTCTTTCGAAGAATAGAGAGGAGAGAAATGATAATAAAAAGGAAAAATTCATAATAATGATGGTTGCAGGTGCGTTCTTAGTATTCAGTGGAATAATTGTCTATCTAGTAATATCCAATATCCTTCTAGAAAGCCTCTGGGTTGTCATTGTTGGGACAGTAACAGTACTTCTTTTGGTAATATCTTTCATAGGGTTCATGTTTAGACAAGAGTGGAGATATGATAATTTTGATTTCTGGTTGATATTCTGCCTATCCTTCCTCGTACTCTCTCAAATATTCTTCCTTCCTTTTCTCAATATCGAATACTACAACATGGTCAACCTTTCCATATGGGCAAAATTCTTCGCATATGTTGCTCTCCTCATAGGTTTCCTAAACAGTATCTATGAAATGTATCAGAAAGAGCTAGAATTTCAGAAAGTACTTGAAGAGAAGAATAGGCTTCTAGACTTAACAAAAAAGAAAGTAGAGGAGGCATATCTTGTGATAAGGAAAGAGAAATGGGAATTGATAAATGAGAAGAGTAAAAAGAAGAGTAAAGTTGTTAGGAAAAAGTAGAATAAATATGTTAATCCCTAAACTTAAAAGATATCAGAAGAAGTTTAACTATTCATATTCATTTGGTGCTTATCCAACCTTGGATCTTCTTCGATATCGTAAGGAGGACGTTTTAAAAGTTTTGATAAAAGAAGATGCCCTTGAGAGTGGTGGTGTAGAGGAGGTTGTTAAGATGTGTAGAGAAGCAGATATTAGAATTGAGGTTAATGATCGGTGTATAGAGAAAATAGCATACAAGGAGAATACTTTTGTTGTTGGTGTATTTAATAAGTATGAGAGTGAGTTGGAAACTAGTAGTAATCATGTTGTTTTGGATAATCCTAGTAACATGGGTAATATGGGAACGATCATTAGGAGTATGGTTGGTTTTAGTTTTAAGAATTTAGGTATTATTAAGCCTTCTGTTGATATTTTTGACCCTATGGTTATTAGATCTGCGATGGGAGCCTTTTTTCATATTAATTTTGAATTCTTTGATAATATACAGGAGTATATTACTAAATATAAAAATCATAATCTTTATCCTTTTATGTTAGATGGTGCTAAGAGTATCAGCGATGTGTCATTTGAGGAACCTTTTGCAATAGTGCAGGGAAATGAGGGTAGGGGACTTCCTAGTGAGTATTCTAAGCTGGGGCAGAGTGTGTATATTCCCCATGAGAAAGATATAGATTCTCTTAACTTATCTATAGCTACAGGTATTGGGTTGTGGGAGGTATATAAGAAGAAGAAGTAGTTTCAGATTTTAAAGGTGTATAAATAGTGTAGAATATATCAATAATATAATTATTATATATCTTGAATAAGAATATCTTTCCTAAAGATTTCTTTTGGGGGACATCCACATCTAGCCATCAAGTGGAGGGTGGTTTAATTAATAACTGGAGTCGATGGGAAGTGGAACATTCTAAGGTAGAGAGTGAATATTATAAAAGCGGAGGAAAGAGGTTCTTTAATTACCCAATAGGTGATAAAAATGTGAAGGAGGCATGTGATCGCAACAATTATATTAGTGGTAGTGTTGTAGATGGTTTCAATAGATATAAAGAGGATGTATCCATAATGAAGAACTTGGGTATGAATTGTTATAGATTTTCTATAGATTGGTCTCGGATAGAACCAGAGAAAGGAAAAATATCTGAAGAAGGTATTCGTTACTATTTCAACCTTATACAAGAATTAAAAAGAAATGATATCGAACCATTTCTAACATGTTGGCATTGGACTTTACCTCTGTGGTTAGAAGAAGAGGGAGGTTTATTATCTAAAAATATTGTTAATTATTTCGAAAAGTATGTGGAAACTCTCGTTGAGAATTTTGGTAATGATGTTAAATATTGGATGACTATAAATGAACCACTTGTGGTATCAACGAGTAGTTACTTGCAAGGTAAATGGCCTCCTCAGAAAAAGAACATATTTCTTTTTTACAAAGTCTGTTTTATCAATTTGGTTAATATGCATAAGGTTGGTTATGAATCTATAAAGAAGTTTGATGAATCTATTCATGTTTCTTTTGCAAAGAATAATCAAAGATTTAGAGCATATGAAGAGAGGTTTTTTAACAAAGTATTAGCTAGGATGTCTGATTTTTTTGTCAATGAGTTTTTTATAAATAGAGTTAAAAACTATCTAGATTACATATCTTTAAACTTTTATTTTGATCATGAGGTATGTTTTAGTGGTCTGAGAGACAAATACAAAAAGAGAAGTGATATAGGGTGGGGTTTGGAACCATATTCTTTATACTATGTTTTAAGGGATTTGGGAGATAGGTATCATCTTCCTGTATATGTGACAGAGAATGGGTTGGCGGATAGGGATGATAAATATAGGAAGTGGTGGTTAGATGAGAGTGTAAGGGCTTTAGGAGATGCCTTGGAGTATGGTGTGAATGTTCGCGGTTATATGCATTGGAGTTTGCTTGATAATTTTGAATGGAGTGAGGGTTTTTGGCCTAAGTTTGGATTGGTTGGAATAGATCCAGATACTAAGGAAAGGAAGATCAAAAATAGTGGCTATTATTATAGAGATTTAATAAAGAAATATAGTTAGATGTTTTACAACTATACCTACTTGTGTTATATTTGTATATTAAATTATACAAATTATATACAAATGAGTAAGGGTATTGATTATAAAAAAAGTGTAACGAGACAAATTACATTCCCTAGTAGGTTAATGGATATCGCTGAATCAAAAGCTAAGATATTTGGCTATTCTTTTCCTGAATATGTTAGATATGTATTAACAAAGGATATTGAGAATTTCTATCTTGGTCCCGAGGAATATCTAGATGATCCTAAACTGCTTAAGGATATAGAGGATGGGATAAAAGAGTATAGGGAGGGGAAAGCAATTTCTTTAAAAAGTCCAAAAGAAATAGAAGATTATTTTTCTTCCCTTATAAATGAAGAAGAATAATTTTATAATAAATTTAACACCCCAATATAGAAATCAGATCAAAAAGATAACTAAGAAAAATAGTAGGTTAGTTGCGAAAGTAGTTGCTACATTGAAAAAGTTGAGAATGGATCCTTTAGGTCTAGGGTTAAGGACTCACATTGTAAATACTTCATCTATTGGTAAGGTGTACAGTTCTAGAGTTAACGGTGATATCCGAATACTTTGGAGGTTTGAGAATGGTGATATTATCCTTTTGTTAACAATTGGTGGGTATTCTGGTAGTACAAAAGTGTGTAGATAAATGGTATAATACTATGTTCTTTATCAATATGGGGACGTAAGGCTTTCGACAGAAGTTTGCGTTTAGTTAT
>CAYVNA010000015.1:19448-19766 GCA_964452735.1 uncultured Candidatus Saccharibacteria bacterium | reverse complement strand
ATACTGTTTGGATTCAAAAGCATATATTGATGGTGTTCATTTTTATTTTATAGATTCAATTTTTAAGGAGATATTTTCTGTTTTTTTTAGAAGGGGAGACTTTGTTACTTTTACTGACTTTTTTAAGAAGGAAAACTCTCCGATAGAGGATGAACTTATTGCTTATAAAAAAAGAATACCCTTGCCAAACCTTTATCTTTTACAGGATATCTATTATTGGAAAACAGGTGAGTTTGTAGAAGCCGCGAAAAGAAATGGTTTGGAAACTATAAGTGCGTCCTCGGGGAGCGTTAATTCTCTTCGCAAAATGAAGAAGAT
>CAYVNA010000015.1:0-19438 GCA_964452735.1 uncultured Candidatus Saccharibacteria bacterium | reverse complement strand
TTGGGGCATTGAGGCAGGGGTAGAGGCTGTTGTTCAAGCTAAGGAGGTAGCTTTAGGAAGGGGTAGTATAGAGGATTGGATTAAGGATAATCCGGATAGTGCTTTAGCTAAGGCTGCACAACACTGGGGCTTTGGTCCTAAGATTGTTTAGTTATTGTTCCCAATAGTAGAGAATTATTGTAAAATACAACATTATGTCAAACAAAGGGATCACTCCTAGAGAACAAAACTATTCCCAATGGTATCTTGATATCATTGAACAAGCAGATTTAGCAGAAAACTCTTCTGTTAGAGGTTGTATGGTTATAAAACCATATGGATATGCAATATGGGAAAATATTCAAAAAGGTTTAGATGGAATGATAAAAGAAAGCGGTGTTCAGAATGCATATTTCCCATTGTTCATACCTAAATCATTCCTTTCTAGGGAAGCTAGCCATGTAAAAGGATTTGCCAAAGAATGTGCCATAGTCACACATCACAGACTAAGAGAAACGGAAGATGGAAAAGGTGTAGAGGTTGATCCAAACTCTAAACTTGAGGAAGAGTTAATAGTTCGTCCTACATCTGAAACTATAATGTACGATACATTCTCTAGATGGATTACTTCGTATCGTGATCTTCCTTTGAAGATAAATCAGTGGGCAAATATTGTAAGATGGGAGAAGAGAACAAGGCCCTTCCTTCGCACTGCTGAATTCCTTTGGCAAGAGGGGCATACAGTCCATCCTTCTCACAAAGAAGCCCAGGAGGAGGTTCAGAGAGCCCTTAAGATGTATGTGGATTTCGCTAAGGAATATCTTGCTATGGAAACATATTTTGGAAGGAAATCAGCATCTGAGAAATTTGCTGGTGCTCTAGATACATATGGGGTAGAGGCAATGATGCAAGATGGAAAAGCTCTTCAGTTTGGTACATCACATGATCTAGGACAGAATTTCTCAAAAGCTTTCAACATCCAATATACTGATGCTGATGGGAAACTCCAAAATCCTTGGCAAACAAGCTGGGGTGTCAGTACTAGGATGATGGGTGCTTTAGTAATGGTACATAGTGATGATAGGGGACTTGTTCTTCCACCTAGCATTGCTCCAATCAAAGTAGTAGTAGTACCAATATTCAAAGATTTGAATAAAGAAAAGGTTTTAAGATATGCAAAAGATGTATCAAAGGAACTAGGGGACAGTATTTATGTGGATGATAGGGATTTCCTCTCTCCAGGAAGTAAATTCAATGAATGGGAGAAAAAAGGAGTACCATTAAGGGTTGAGATAGGGGAGAAAGAGGTTGAAGAAGGGTCTGTTACCATTTTAAGAAGGGATACATTTGAGAAGGAACTAGTAAAGTTTGGAGATATCTCTGAGAAAGTTCATGCATTGCTGGCAGATGTTCAAAGAAATCTATATGATCGATCTAGAGAATTACTCACCTCAAGAACCTATAGAGTGGAGGAGTATGAGAAGTTTAAAACCATTGTAAAAGAAGGGGAGGGTTTTGTTCAAGCTTGTTGGTGTGGAGATCCAAAATGTGAAGAAAATATAAAGTATGAGACAAAAGCTACGACAAGATGTCTTGCAGGAGAAGGTGAGGAATATTCTGGCAAGTGTATATACTGTGGGAAGGAGAGTAAGGAAGAGTGGATATTTGCTAAATCATATTAGACAAATTAGTGAAACATTAGGAAAATTTCCAATAGGGAATATCTTTTCCTGAGCAATGATGATGATCTCAATATAGAGGATATTTAAACAGATAAGGATTCTTCTTTTCTAACAGCTTGTCCAGAGAGACTTTTATAATGTCTGCATGTCTTTGAACATTGGTTCTAGCCATTTATGTCTTATCAGGAATGTGATGATCGAGGTCTAGTTTCACGGAGCACTAATATCCTTCTTTAAGATGTTTTTTGAGAAATTCTCCAGTATAACTATTGGGGCAATTTATGATATCTTCAACAGTTCCTTGGGCAATGATTTTCCCACCTTTTTCTCCACCCTCTGGTCCAAGGTCAATAATCCAATCAGATAGTTTTATAACATCCAGGTTATGCTCGACAACAATCACAGTATTTCCCAAATCAACTAACTCGGCAAGTATCTTCATTAAATTATCTATATCGTAATAATGGAGTCCTGTAGTCGGCTCGTCTAAAATATATACAGTGTGCCCAGTAGATACCTTTGAAAGTTCTTTAGCAAGTTTGATCCTCTGTGATTCCCCACCTGACAGAGTCAAGGCAGATTGACCTAATTCAATGTATCCAAGTCCGACTTTGTTTAGTATACTAAGCTTTTTCTTGATAGAAGGAATGTTTTCAAAGAATTTTAGAGCATCTTCTACGGTCATTTCGAGAACATCAGCAATATTCTTACCCTTGAAATCTATTTGTAGAGCCTCTTTGTTGTATCTTCTACCTTGGCACTCATCACATGTTATGTACATGTCAGGAAGGAACTGCATTTCTATTTTCAGTTGTCCATCACCCTTACATTTTTCACATCGACCACCCTTAACATTGAAGCTAAATCTCCCAGAGTTATAACCTCGAGCCTTGGCCTCCGATGTCTCTGCGAATAGGTCCCTAATGTGAGTGAAAAGACCTGTGTATGTTGCAGGATTTGATCGGGGGGTACGTCCTATAGGGGACTGGTCTATACCTATGACTTTGTCGATATTTTCTAATCCATCGATAGAAGAATATTCTCCTTCTATTTGCCGACCATGCATGATTCTGTTTGATAGGATAGGGCAGAGAGTATCTTCTATCAGAGAGGACTTCCCACTGCCAGAAACGCCTGTTATTGAGATTAGCTTTCCTAGAGGGATATTTAGATCTATGTCCTTTAAGTTGTGAGTCTTCACTCCTTCTATCCTCAAGTGCTTCTGAGGTACTTCTTTCGTCTCTACGCTGGAAACTCTCTTTATTTCTAAGGACTTATTTAGGTATCTGGCAGTTAAGGAATTAGACTGCCTAATATCCTCGAATGTGCCTTTAGCAATAACTTCTCCACCATGCTTCCCCGCCTTCGGACCTATGTCCACGATCCAGTCGGCGTGTCTCATAGTCTCAGGGTCGTGCTCAACTACAATAACAGAATTATTTAGATCTTTTAGCTCCTCAAGTGATTTTATTAGACGGGAGATATCTCTAGGGTGTAATCCTATGGATGGTTCATCGAGAACATAGAGTACTCCAGAGAGACCTGTTCCTATTTGAGATGCTAGTCGTATTCTCTGAGACTCTCCCCCTGAGAGAGTATTCGCTTTTCTTGAAAGTGTTAGATATTCTAATCCAACATTTGTTAAGAAATTTAGCCTACTTAATATCTCTTTGACTATTGGTTCCGCTATCTCTTTCTTGTTACCCGATAGCTTAAGGGAGCTTAGGAAGTCTTTTGCTTCCTGTATGGACATATTTGTTACTTCATCGATATTTTTATCCTGTATAGTTACCCCGAGAGAATATGGTTTTAACTTTTTCCCATGGCATACAGGACACTCTTGCTCTAGCATGTATTTCTCTATCTCTGTCCTAGAGTATTCTGAAGAAGTTTCTTTGTATCGTCTCTTTAATTCATTAATCACACCTTCGTAGTCAGTATTGTATTCATTCGTCCTCCCAAATCTGTTGGTATATATGATGGTATATGGAGGGAGTTGTCCTGTCCCATAGAATAGGAGGTTGAAAATATCTTCGGGGTATTTACCTATTGGGGTTTTTAGGTCGAAACCATGTTTTTGTGCTACAGAATTTAGGATTCTTGTTGTCCATGAATCCTTTGTAGTCCTATTACCCCAAGGAAATATCCCGCCTTCTTGGATAGTCAATTTGGGATTATATGTGAGATTTATGTCTATTTCTTTAAGTGTTCCGATACCCATACATTCTGTACATGCTCCTTCGGGTGCGTTGAAAGAGAATGAGGAAGGAGTTATCTTAGGATATGATATCCCACATTTGGAACAAGTATTGTTTAGTGAAAAGAATAGCTCCTGATCTTCTATTATTATTTTGACTTCTCCATCTGACTCATTTGTTGCTAGCTCTATTGCGTCTATGAGTCTCTTCTTAAATTCCTTTTGTTGAATGTCTTTGGAATCCAATCTGTCTATCACGATATCAATATTGTGTTTTTTGTTTTCATCTAATTTGATTTCATCTATATCGTCTAAAAGGTATGTGTCTTTATCTATGATGACACGAAGGTATCCCTTGGAAAGGAGTTTCTCTAGAACTGAGATAAACTGTCCTTTCCTGTTTTTTATGATTGGTGAAACGACCTGTATTTTTTGTGTGGAACCTGAAAGGAGTTTGAGTACTTTTTTTGTTATTTCTTCTATTGTCTGTTCTTGGATCGGGATGTTGCATTCGGGGCAATGTGGTTGTCCAATGTGTCCATATAGTAGGCGGAGATGATTATATATTTCTGTGACTGTTCCGACAGTTGATCTTGGATTGTTGGATGTTGTTTTTTGGTCTATGGATATAGCGGGGGAGAGGCCAGTAATTGAGTCCACATCCGGTTTCTTCATTATCCCAAGAAATTGTCTGGCGTATGAGGAGAGTGATTCAACATATCTTCTCTGACCTTCTGCATAGAGGGTGTCAAATGCTAATGAGGATTTCCCACTACCGGAAACGCCTGTAAAGACAACGAACTTGTTTTTAGGGATATCTATGGAGATATTCTTCAAGTTGTTCTCTCTAGCTCCCTTTATTTGAATGTATTCCTGCTTCATATCAATCCCAATTATATCATGAATATTTAATATTATCCGTCCCATAGAGTATTAAATAAGGAATTGAAATGTGGTATAGTCTATACTGTAAAAGGAGAAACTTCTAAGTCCGACATAGTTGTTTGCACCCGTAGCTCAATAGGATAGAGCAACGCACTCCTAACGCGTAGGTTGTTGGTTCGATTCCGACCGGGTGCGATTTTAGTTTATTCTGTAATTTTTTATACTCACGGTATTATCCATTTGGTTTTTCTCTAGTGTGACTAGGATATCTCGTGAGGATTTCACAGCATAGAGTAGGATGTTTTCGGAGTTTATAATTTCTTGATCGTTCTCCCCATCTTTATCAGAAATGTGGACTGAGTTATCCCTAGAGAATGATAGGTATTCTGAGTTTGATAGCCAGGATATATTAGTAACGCTGTCTTTCTGGAGGGAATCTACTCTCTTTGATCCTATCTTTGCAGTGTGGTCAGCATCTTCCTTCTCGAAGGTGAATACGTAGTAGTACTCTCCATTTAGAAATATTAATTTTTTGAAATCAGTAGAGAACTCTATTAAGCTTGCTGGATAAGGGGAAACCATTCTATATTTTTTCTCGGGGATGTCATACCAGTATGCTGAGGTATCTGTTTGTATGTATACGCCTTGGGCTTTCTGACTTACTCGAAAATATATTATTTGCCCCATAGCCTGAGTGGATTCTGGGGAGCTTGTGAATTCCGGGTAGTCCTCTCCATTCTCTCTGTAATGTTTAAGATATTCTGTGTTTTTATTAAAGTAGGCTTTCTCTATAGTATAACGAGGATTTGTACTATCGAGCCTATATTGTTTCAATGAATAGATGTATGTTGAATCGTCTTCGTTATTCTCAGACTCTAAAGAATAGAAGAATCCCTCTTCATCAGTATCCCATATTTGCTTCTGTCCATCTTGTTTTTTGAGTAGTAAATATCTTGCATTCCTGTATATATCTATTGAGAGGATGTCTTGGTCAGATTCCATAATTATATGCTTGTTATCGTTTGCCCATTTTAATGAGTATGTCTCTAAGTTCTCTGTGTTGATGGTTTGGAGGTTTGATATGTCTGTGGAATTCTTTTGAAGATCAACTATATAGTGGGACTTCTCCTCCTCTTCTATTACTTCTAGTATTGCCGTCTGCCCGTTTGGTGAAATAAAGAGGTCAAAGTTACTGGTTTCCAGAGTCAGGTTTTGTATTGGATTTGGGTTGAAGTTCCATAGGGGTCTATTAATGCTATATGTCCATATTTTGTATTTTGAGTCTTCTATCTTCTCTGCTACTGTAATTATGTCTTTTGTCTCATTCATATAGAACTTTTCTATCTCTCCCTCGAATTCCCAAGTTTTGCTACCAGTTATTTCCTGTAGTATTAGGAATGGGAAGATGGGAGTTGTTCTTTCCTCTATAATGGCAATGTCTTTTTTCCATTCTCTATATCCCTCTTTCCACAGGGATATATTCTGTACTCCTGCAGGCAGAGTTCTACTCCTTGGTGTTTTTCCTATCTCCTCGCCATTAATATATAGTGTTGCAGAGGATGGCTCTGATTGGACATTGATTACACCAGTTTTTAGTATTCCTCTTTGTGCAATGTCGAATCGATATCCTCGTGAGAAGTAATATATTAGGAAGGCTCCTCCAATTATGAAAAGAGTGGAGAATATTGATAATAGTAGGTTTTGAACGTTTATTTTGGGCATGGCTTTCATAGGAGACAGTATAGCATAATGGGGGATAAGTTGTTAGAATAGTGTATTATGGAAAAGAAGAAAAGAATTTTAACAGGGGATAGGCCAACTGGGAGGTTGCATATTGGACATCTTTTAGGGTCTCTGGAAAACAGAGTTAAACTTCAGGATGAGTATGAGGAGTTTGTACTGATTGCTAATGTTCAGGCTCTCTCTGATAATTTTGATAATCCTCAGAAGGTAAGGGAAAATATTCAGGAATTGCTTTGTGATTATTATGCTTCTGGATTAGATTTCGAGAAGGCAACAGTATTCATCCAGAGCGAGGTTCCCCAGATACATGAGATATTCGTCTATCTCTCGAATTTTGTTACTATACAAAAGATTCAGCATAATCCTACGATTAAAACGGAGATTGCCCAGAAAGGTTTGGAGGGTTCTGTACCTTTGGGCTTCTTTATGTACCCAATACATCAGGTAGCGGATATTGTTTGTGTTAAGGCTGATCTTGTGCCAGTCGGGAAGGATCAGGCCCCTATGGTTGAAGATACAAAAGAGATTGCAAGGAAGTTTAACAGGACATATGGTGTGGATGTTCTTCATATACCTGAAGCATTATTCGGTGTAGCGAAGAATGTTCCTGGTATTGATGGAAACGAGAAGATGGGGAAGAGTTTGGGTAATGGAATATATCTATCCGATAGTGAGGAGGAGTTGAGGAAGAAAGTTTTTAAGGTATATACAGATCCAAATCGTATTCATGCTACAGATCCTGGGAATGTGGAGGGGAATGTGGCCTTTATATACCACGATCTTTTCAATAGGGATACAAATGCTGTTGAGGAGATGAAAGAGTTGTATAGAAAGGGTCAGATAGGTGATATGGAGATTAAGGAAAAGCTTTTTGAAGCTATGAATGAGAAATTAGCACCTATTAGAGAAAGACGGTATGAGGGTGAAAAGCTTAAGGATGAGTTCCTTCTCAAGGCTTTGGAGGGGAGTAGAAAGGTTTCGGAGATAGCAAGTGGGGTTGTTGGGGAGATGAAGGAAGCTATGTTATTGGATTTTAAATAAGTTATTCTTTTTCTTTTGTAATATGATAGGGAAGAAGCTAGGAATAGATTTGGGTACTGCCAATTCTGTTGTTTTTGTACAAGGGGAAGGTATTGTCTTGATAGAGCCAACGGTGGTTGCGATTGATGTTAATACTTTTACAGTTATCGCTGTAGGGGAGAAGGCAAAGAAAATGATTGGGAAAACTCCTGAGAATATTGTTGCAAAGAGGCCTCTTCGAGATGGGGTTATTGCAGACTCAAGAGTTACAGAAGCTCTTCTTAGGCATTTTTTCGATATTGCTTTAGGGAAAGCACGTTTTTTCAAGCCGGATGTTGTAGTTAGTGTCCCTGCTGGTATTACAACAGTGGAACAAAGAGCTGTACTTAAAGCGGCGAATGCAGTTGGGTCGAGGAGTATAACTCTTTTGCCAGAACCATTGCTTGCTGCTTTAGGTGCTGGTTTGCCAATAGATAAATCTGCAGGAAGTATGATTATAAATATGGGAGGAGGAACTTCAGAAGTAGCCGTAATGTCATTGGATGGGATTGTTGAATATGAGTCTTTGAGGGTCGCAGGAGATGCAATTAATGAGAGTATAATCTCCTTTATGAGGAAGAAGAAGGGAATATTGATAGGGGAGCAGACTGCAGAGGATATAAAGATAAAAATAGGGTCTGCTGTTGAAGTCAAAGACCCGAAAGAGATGGAGGTGAGGGGTAGGGATGTAGGAGCAGGTATGCCAAAGTCTATAGTTGTTAACTCCAATGATGTGGCGAAGGCTGTGGAGATACCTCTTCGGAACATAATTAGAAGTATTCAAGCGGTTTTGGAGAAGACTCCTCCTGAGCTATCTGCGGATATTATTGATAGGGGTATGGTAATGAGTGGTGGGACATCGAAGCTTAGGAATCTGGATAAGCTTTTTTCCAAGGCAACAGGAGTTCCGGCTCATGTTGCAGATGAGCCTTTGTATTGTGTTGCAAAGGGTACGGGTATAGCTTTAGAGCTTATAGCTTCGGGAGAGAGAGTCTTTTCATTTAATCGTGATTTTAGGAGGTAGTTTTTCTATTTTTATTTTTGTAGAATATTTGAATGGGTATTTTTAATAGGGAAAAGAGAATTATGAATTTGGAGGAAGCAACTTCTTTGTTAAGGGAGATTCGTGTCCCTACGGCATTGGTATTTACACCAACAAATTTGGAGATCGAGAAGAAGAAGTTCTTTGATTCTGATACGTACAATCCTGTTTTTGAGTATAGGGTTGTTAAGAATAATAATAGGGAGATATTAAGAAAGCTCTCTATGGTAGAAGAGATATCAGATGTAGATCCTCGTATTTCTGATTTCTATGTTAAGCTGATTGAGTCGAAGAGGGAAGCAAATGATTTGATGCATGCTGTTGGGAATAATGAGGTATTCTCAGATATGTCAATAGAGAGGTATGGTAAACCATCACCTAAGCTTTTTAGAAATGCTTGTAGAGTACTGAGGGGTAAGGTTGACTCATATAATATATCTCCTGTTAAGTCTAAGGAAGAGAAAAGCAAGATGCTAGGTTATGATGGTATAGAGAAAGTTTTTGAAGTTGTTTTCAAAGAGCTTGGTTTGGAAGGTTGGGGTGTAGATAGGTCTATGAATATTGGAAAGAATGCTGTGAAGGTAGGGATGAAGACAAGGAAGATTCTTGTTGATGAAAATATTGTTAGGAGCAAGATGAAGTTGAGGAAGACCATTGTTCACGAAGTAGGTACTCACGTTTTAAGGGGTTATAATGGTTTGAATAGCGGTTTTGAAGCTTTGAGTAAGCCCAATATTGTAAGTTATTTAGATGTGGAGGAAGGCTTGGCTACATGGAATGAGAATAATTTAGGATTGTTAACAGAGTCTTGGTTAAGGAAGAAGGCTGCTATGGTTTATGCAATATATATAGGTGAAAAACTTTCTTTCAGAGATTTATACAACTGTATATCTGGTGTTCTACCTAAATATGCTTGTTTTGACACAGTATATAGGGTAAAGAGGGGTATGGGTGATACTTCAGATGATGGTATCTATTCTAAGGATATTTGTTATTTTAGAGGCTTTAGAAAAGTTCTAAGGAAACTTGAGAAAGATCCCTCCTTGTATGACCTATTATATGCAGGAAAGATAGATTTTGATCAATGCGAATGGGTTAGAGAGGGGCTACTACCTAGACCAAAGATTGTGCCTTCTAAGGAGAAGTGGTTGGAAATATTTAAGAAGGCTGGGATTTAAACGCTGTCACAATTGCTTCTGCTATATTTCTTGGCTCGTCTCCCTCAGCTTTTGTTTCATATGCCTTATATCCAGGGTGGAAACTGATCTCTTGGATGTATGGTTTGTCACCTATATACATGAAATCTACAGCCATGAAGTCTGCATCTAGAATAGTTGCCATCCTTTCGGCTATTTCTTTCATTTCTTCATTTGGCTCATTGTACATCTCATATATTCCCTTACTTACAGTCATGAATGAGTCAGATGCAATCCTTTTCCATCCAGCTATTACTTTCCCTAATTTAACAAATATTCTGTAATCTTCTCCCTTATCAGAGAACTCTTGTATGAAGAAATTGCTAAGGTCTTGACCATCAAGTCCTTCTTGTTTAAAGTCATTATCATTGTCAAGTTTGAAGACATTCTTCTTAACTTTCTCTTTTCCATCTATCATCTCTAGTCTATTTCTCCCAGTATATTCTTTTATTATTAAAGGATATTTATTCAACATCGTTCGCTTTTTTGTATAGTCTCCATTTGTATGGAAATAGGTGTTGAAATGTGGAAGGTTGTTCTTATAGCAGAGGATAGCTATTGCTATCTTGTTGTAGTAGGGGAAGTTCTTTATAGCGTTGGAATTCTGTACCAATATATGATTCTGTGGATTCTTTTTATTATATTCATCTACGAAATCTATGATATATCTCTTGAAATGGTATTCCTTATCACTATCTAAGCTATGCCCTCGGAATATTACATGGGAGTATGTTGTTATATCAATGTCCCCTGCGTTTACCTGCATCTCTCCATTGGAAAATAGGAACTCTATTTGATCATTGTATACGAAATCGCATTCTATATCCTTCTTTCCTAATTCTTCAATAAGTCTCATTGATCCAGTAGGGACTTCTCCCATACTTTCTACTTCAACTCTTTGTCTTTTATCTATTATTAGGTATTTCATTAGTCTATATATTTAATTTTATTTATGTATCCTTTCCATTTATATTTACGAATTGTTTTCATAAAGGCTTTGTCACTTCTATTCTTTCTGTTCGTTATGAGAAGATCTACTCTATCAAAGCCGAAGCCGTATTCTTCTACATCTTTTACATCTCGATGGTTTATTATTATCGCATCTAGTGAAGCATTTATTTTCAAACCATATATAGCCTCTAGTTTAGGGACGTCCTTATTTATATCTAGACCGTTGATTCTAATTTCCCCTTCTTGGTATTCGCCAATGGTTGAGGATTCTCCAATGTATGATCCAAATATCGTTTTCTGTTTGAGAAGAGTAGGTAGGTCTTGGGAGAACTGCCCTATAGCGACGATCTTCTTTGTGTGATTGTTTTTTAATAATTTCTCTACAAATGTTTCTGCAACGTATTGTCGGCTTTCACCGATAACTGGAAAGAGATTGAGGTATGCTTCTGGCATTGTGTTTATTTCTAATATACCCCCGTTGTCTTTCGTCAGCGGTTTGCTGATATCTTTACATAGGACATCAGCGCCTATTACGAATGCATGTATGCTTTGAGCTATGCTTTCAACCATATGTTTAATTTCGGGACATACCTTGTCTGTATAGTCTTCGGTTATTCCCCCTTGGCTCATGCTTGCGACTTTCCTTACTACAACTCTTTCATCTTTTTGAGGGACATATTTGAGAGTTAATCCTTGCTCTTTTAGGAAGTCCAGTAGGGGTTTATCTATCTTTATTGGTTTCAATGTATGGGATGGATTCATTACATCTCTCTTGGGATCACTATTTGTCTTATTGATAAGCTCCTCTATAGTATTAACACCGTCTCCTACAATGAATGCAGGAATTCTTTTTGTTGCGATCTCTAACTTCCCATCAACTATTAAAAGTCTGTAATCTTCTCCAGATACTTGTTCTTGTATCATTATCTTCCTTTGCCATGGGGATCCTTCGTGCTTATCTGTTGATTTGTATGCCCAATCAAATGCCTTCTTGGCCTGCTCTAGGGTATTTATTCCTGTTGATACACCCTTTCCGCCAGTTAATCCTGTTGGTTTTATGACTACGGGTTTCTCAAACTTGCTCCATATCTTCTTTATATCGCTTACAGAATCTATTACCTGCCATCTAGGTATGGGGAGTCCTAATCTCTGTATCATTAGATTTGAGGACCATTTGTCTCTTTGAATTTCTTTTGCAATCTTTGAGTCTCTACTGGAAGAAACTGAATATATTATCTCAGAGCCTTTCCCTGCACCTATTGTGTAGTGTCGATTAAAACCTTTTGAATATTCAGCTCTTTCATCAGATATGAGGGTCGGGGTTACTTCGTAGCCCATTTTGAGAGCAGCTTCTAGAAGAGGTATTGTTGACATTGATGATATTCTCTCTTTTATTATTTCTTCCACTATTTTCTTCTTTGCCTCTTCGTATTGCAGATCGCCTTTATCTAAGGAGAGGAGCACAGATGCAATTTCTCTCCAAAGGAATGTTAAGTTGGAGTATATCAGGAGGGTATCTTTTTCAAACTTGTAGTCTTTAATAAATATGGGATGAAAGGAGGCTATTAGTTTGAGGATGTTTTCTATCTCTTGAGAATACTTAACATTGATTTTTGTTACGGAGGTGCTGGAGAGAAGGTTTAATCCCTGAAGAGTAGTTATCTTGTCCATGTTAATTAATGTTAATTTAAATGTTTATCCCTAATGTACTCCATTATTAATGTAGCTACGTCTATTATACTCCCTTGATCAACTTTGTAGTGGAGTCTCAACCCTGGGTTGTAGTTTATCTCGTTTATCGCCATTTTAGAGGGTTTAGAGATATTCTCAGAAATTATATCTACACCACCAAACTCTGAGCCAATAGTTTTTACAGCCTTTATGGCAATCTGATTGTAATAGTCGTGTACCTCACTCATGCATTCTTCAGTTGTTCCTCCAGTTGTTAAATTGCAGTTATATCTTAGAAGAACTTCTTCTTTTGTTTGTGGTATGTATTCAAGGTTTTTTCCTTCCCTCTGTAGCTTTAGATTGACCTCATTGTCTATTATTATTGGTTTCAATGTGGATTCTTTCCTCTCTCGGTTAGTAATGTCTATCAACTCCCTTATAGTGTTCTTACTATTACCAATAACATGCGCGGCCTTTCTTCGTGCTACTGCAATTACTTTTTCTCCTAAGACTAGGAATCGGTAGTTTTCTCCAGAAATAAACTCTTCTCCTATTACTTTGTTCTCTGTAGTTGCTTTTGAATTTTCAAGTGCTGAGGTGAATGCCTTTATCACGTTTTCTTCTGTTTGTGGTAATACAGTAACCCCTGTCCCTCCGAGTTGTTGTGTAGGTTTTATTACAATGTCTTTGTATTTGTCAAAGAATTTAATAGCATCAATGGGTGATTGGAGGTTTTCCTGTATGGGTACGGGTATCCCATGCTCTTTTAGTATGAGGTTTGTGAGATGTTTTCTCTTGCATATTGTTGTACTTGTTGATGGTGTCAGGGGTGTTACAGTGTTAATAATGTGCCAGAGTTTCGATTCTGTCTTGAACTCTGCTATTAAGCTAGGTACTAGAATCTTGTATTTTATTCCTAGCTGGTCTGCAGCTTGTACGTAGTATGCTAGATGTACATTGCCAGATTCTTTTAGATAGTCTTTGTATTCTTTCATTTTATTTGAAGGTTTTACTAGTGTCGATTAAATATCCTTTTAGATCTGATCGCCCAATCACGATAGGGTGGGAGGTATCCTCAGTTATTATTAGTTCTAGCTCTCGGACCTCCCCAGATATCCTGATGGGAACATTTATGACAGGGCAAATATGCACCTCATCATCTTCCATGATCTTGGCGAGTCTCTTTATGGAAGGGTCCTGTATAGGGAGTGGGGTATTTTTATCTATGTAGTCCTGAGCATCTTTCAGTGTTTTGAATGACTTCGGTACTTTCATTGTGTCGAATTCTTTTATAGTGGGCATGAAGCCTATACGGTTTGCTAGATTTCTAGAGATTCTAGAGGAGAGCATCCCTGTGTCTATGAAAGCAGTACAGAGTTCTTTTTTAGCATCTTTGTTTATGACAGAGTCTTTGTAGTAAACTAATATCTTTTCATTTATATTTACAACCTTTCTTCCGCTTATTGCCTCTATGCTTTCTTCCACCTCTCCACCAAAGAGGTTTTTTGCAACCCTTATACCATGCTTTATGCTTTTTATCTTTAAATCTTTTATTTTCTCAAGCCTCCATCTCAAACCTGTCTTATTTGCTACTTGTATGCCTAAACCAGGTCTAGCGTTCAATTCGAAGACAACAGGTCCATTTTCTGCATCTAGAGCAATATCTACCCCTATGTATCCTAGTTTGGTAGCTTTCTGACACTTTAGGGCAATTTTTAATAGGTCATCCCAGTATGGTATTTGTATACCACTAAGCTTTTTATTCTCCTTCAAGTCTAGTGTTGTATCGATCTCTTCATATATGTCACTGAGAATAGATTTAGGGCTCATATGCATGGAGTATGTTGTTATTCCAGTACTTATATCTATCCCAGTACATATTGCCCCAGAATGGAGATTTGCAGTACCATTAGATCTTTTGGTTGGAAGTCTTGTCATGGCCATTATTGGTACATTGTTGAAGCATATTATTCTGATATCAGGAACTCCTTTGTATGAGTACTGTTTTAATATGGGGTCTGTTTTAACTCTTTCCTCGATTATTGCTATATCGTTTTTTGTCCCCATGGAAAATCTTCCTTCCAGGATATTTTCTATGTGGAGGATGATATCCTTTTTCGACATTATTTCTCCATTAGGTCTTATCCAAGCAGTTTCCTTCTTCTTTTTGCCGTAGAAGACTATTATGCCGTTTCCACCAGTTCCTTTGTTAGGTTTGATGACAAAGCTTTTGGGAAGTGTCTCCCAATCAAGGAACTGTAGTTGTTTTTTATTCTTTATGAGTTTGTATACCAGAGGTGTTTTTATACCTTCCTTTTCCAATATCTTTTTTGTTAAGATCTTGTTATCTGCGATACTTTTTGCTGATGGAGGATTGTATGGACGAACGTATTCTTGGTTTCGTCTGTTAAGTCCCAATACTTCTTTGTAGTGATTATTTAGAAACATCGTCTTTTTCAGATATTACAGATTTAAATCGAAATAGGTCTTTTACTCTCAACCCTTTAAATTGTCCTATTAAGAGATTTACCAGTATTAGTAGTGGTGCAATCCAGAGGTTGTTGAGCATGTATTGTGATATATGGTCTCTTGTGATTGCATACCAACCAATTGCAGAGATGAGTATTGTTGAGAAGAGTATCATTGCTGATGTTTTGAGTGACTTCTGTACAAATTGTTTTATGAAGAAGTCAGAGAGGGCAGCAATTGAGATTACTGCAAGGGGTGGTACATTGCTCATATTCTCTAATCCTAAGCCGTATTTGTTTACGAGAAGGAAGAAGAGTACAAGGGAAATGGATAGTAGGCAGTAGTTTATAGCTATTCTGGTAATGTAATGCATTCTTATCCTTTTCACGATGGAGTAGGAGAGTAGGGTTGTTAGAATTACGATAGCTGTTAAAGACAATCCATATTTAAGGCCTGTGTATGAATATGCTATAGCCAATATTATTGGTGCATATATCCCATATGTTTTTGATCCAAATATGTATCTTCCAGCACTGACAATTGTTGCTAGTACTGTTATAGCAGAGAGTAGTTGGAGCATTTGTTGTGTTATTCCATTTTCTAATAACCATTGGGTAAAGGATTCCATTTGCTCTGTTCCGTTGATAATTTAAATGGCAGGTTTCGTATAATTATACTTCTTGAGAATGAAAAAGACCACCCTAAGGTGGTCTTTAGAAACCAATATCTATGGTTATTATGCTAACTCAATAGTAGCACCTGCCTCTTCGAATTTAGCTTTCATTTGTTCAGCTTCATCCTTAGAAACACCTTCTTTTACAGTCTGAGGAGCTGTATCTACAAGATCTTTAGCCTCTTTGAGTCCAAGTTCTGTAATTTCTCTTACAACCTTGATTACTCCGATCTTGTTAGCACCAGCCTCTTTTAGAACTATGTTGAAAGATGTTTTCTCCTCTTCTTCAGGAGCTGCTTCAGCAGGAGCTGCTGCTATTGCAACAGGAGCTGCTGCAGATACTCCAAACTTGTCTTCCATTACCTTTACAAGGTCAGCAAGTTCTAATACAGACATTTTCTCTACTATCTCGAGGACTTTCTTTCCATTCTCTGATAGCTCAGGTAGATTTTTTACTTCGTCTGCCATTTTTATTTTTTATTAAATTAATTAATTTCGTCTAATTAAGCATTCTTTTCAGATATGCCCTTAAGAACCATAGTTAAACCTCTAACATTCCCAGTTACAGCATTCATGAAGCCTGTGAGAGGGGCATTCATTGTCCCTACGAGTCTTGAAAGTAGTACTTCTCTAGATGGTATGTCAGCTAGTTGCATAACTTTTTCTTCTGTCAGAAATTCTCCTTCGAATACCCCACCTTTAGCCTCGAATAGTTCTGTTTCCTTCTGTATTTGCTTTATGAGTTTTGCGGGTTGTGTAGGGTCTTCATCGAAGTATATTATTGCTGTTGGTCCATCTATTTCTTGTGTTTGTAGTGGTTGTTCAGTTTCTTGTAGAGCTACTTTGAATATACTGTTCTTAACAACAGTATAGTTAGCATTTGCATCTTTGAGTTGTAGCTTTAGTTTAGATACTGTTGGTGTGTTTGATTTGTCTGAGCTTACAAGGAAGTATCCAGTTTTACTTTTTAGTAATTCTTTATATTTCTCTAGTAACTCAGTCTTTTGTGTATGAGTTTTTGCCATTTTAATGTATTTTAATATTTGATATGTATATTACCTCGCAAGGATTTATGTTTGTACCTTGTTTCTTAGGTTAATACTAGAGGGATTATATCAGTGTAGTGGGGGATGGTCAAGAGAGGATGATATGCAATTAAATTGCGATGATGTGATCATCCTCTCTTGGTCAAGCTTGTTATTCTTCTTCTAATTCTTCTAGCCCTTCTTGGGCTAGGATTGCTTGGAAGGCTATCTCTTGCAATTCCGGGGGAAGTTGCAAGATGAATTTCTTGGGATTATCCAAGGCAGGGCACCGCCCTGTCTTCTGTCTTTGTGGGCAGGGGCATGTATTGCAAAAATCGCTTGGGAATTTGTAAAGTTCCATAGGTAAGCTCCTTGTTTTTTGGTTTTTGGGAATGAGCAACAAACTTGTTGCTTAGGGATAATACCTTATAGTGACCGTTTTGTAAATAGAGGGAAGGTTTTGATATTAAGAGAACTATTCTCCTCTTGTATAATTAACCCTTACACTTGGTCCCATAGTTGGTGCCAGATGCAATCTATTTATCAACTGTGTATAGTTCTTTCCTATTACATTCTCTATTGCCATTATTGCAGAATCAATATTCTCTACTAACTTCTCATCATCCATATCTAATTTCCCTACACTCATATGTATAACACCTGTACTATCACAAGCAAAAGTCTGTTTTCCCTTCTTATACTCTTCTACTACAGAAGCAATATCATCTGTAACGGTACCAGTCTTTGGATTAGGCATAAGACCCTTAGGTCCAAGTTCCTTACCCAATACAGCAATCTTAGGCATAACAGATGGAGTAGCAATAGCTACATCAAACTCTATCTTTCCTTCTTTTACATCTTTGATGAGCTTATCCAAACCTACAATATCTGCACCTGCTTTCTTAGCATCTTCCTCTCTATCTGGAGTTGAGAAAACCGCAATCCTAACATTCTTAGTACTTGAAGAATATGGAAGAGATACGCCACCCTTTATTGATTTAGGATCCTTATCTTTTGGTAAATTTGTATCAACATGAATCTCCAAAGATCCTACAAAATTGGTATATGAAAGACCTTTAACTTTCTTTATCCCTTCTTTAACAGTATATATTTTAGAATTATCAAGATCCTTTACAATCTTGTTATACTTTTTTCCTCTTTTCATATTCTTGCTTTATCTATATATTAAATT
Source organism: uncultured Candidatus Saccharibacteria bacterium (assembly GCA_964452735.1). GTDB lineage: Bacteria > Patescibacteriota > Dojkabacteria > SC72 > SC72 > UBA2177. The sequence goes on along the minus strand of CAYVNA010000015.1, from coordinate 1,674 downwards.
TCAACATCAACACCCATCTGTCTTGCAGTACCAGCTATTATCTTAGCTGCTTGATCATAGTCAGATGTATTTAAATCTGGGGTCTTAATATCTATTATCTTCCTAACTTGCTCTTTGGAGAGTTTCCCAACCTTGTTTAGATTTGGCTTGTCGGATCCCTTCTTTATCTTCAACTCTCTCCTTATTAACTCTGATGTAGGAGGAGTCTTAAGAATGAAACTAAAAGATCTGTCTTCAAATATTGTTAAGACTACTGGAGTTAAGATCCCAGCACCTTCCTTTGTTTTCTCATTAAATTGAGAACAAAAATCTTGTGTATTTATACCATATGGTGCAAGGGTAGGGCCAATAGGAGGGGCCATAGTAGCCTGTCCTGCTGGTATCGTTATCTTAATTATTTTCTTAATTGGTTTTGCCATTTCTAAATATCAATAATTATATTAAAGCTTTGTGACCTGAGAAAGGTCTAACTCAACAGGAGCTTCTCTACCTAAGAATGAGATGAGGACTTTTATCTTACCCTTAGTGGTATCTATCTCCTGAACACTACCTATGAAATCAGAGAACGCACCATCTGTAATCTTAACAGCTTCACCAACACTAAATGATGTCTTGTATGAAGGTTGTTCTATTTCCATGAACTTTGTTATTGCAGCAACCTCAGACTCTGCTAAAGGCTTTGGATATTTATCTGTCTTTACGAATCCTCTAACACCTTCAGTATTTGTAACGATATCCCATGTCCTATTATCTAGTTCCATCTTTATTAACACATATCCTGGGAATATCTTCTCTTCTTTTACATCCTGTTTACCTTTCTTAACAAAGATCTTTTTCTGGACAGGAACCAATATCTCTACAATCTTATCTCCTAATCCTGTAGCTTCAGCTCTCTGCTTTAATTCTTTTTGAATACTATTTTCATATCCAGTCCTAATATTCAATACGTACCACTTTGCATTAGGATTTTCTTTCTTTACTGTCTTTTCTGTTTTTTCTTTTGTCATTTTATTCTAATTAAACATTAAGAAACCAATCCCTTATTTTGAAAAGGATTAGGTCTAAACCTAGCATAACGACTGCGATTATACCACATAATACTAGGGTATATGCAGTTAACTTAAGTATCTCCATCTTAGATGGCCACTTACTATTCCTTAATTCTGTTATTATACTTTTTAGATTCATAGTATTTATTTCTGGCAGGCCCACACCGACTCGAACGGAGAACTACGGTTTTGGAGACCGTTGTCTTACCAATTGAAACTATGGGCCCTCATTAGGTAAAGAACAACTACTTAACTTTTGTCTCCTTATGTATAGTATGTTTCTGACACTCAGAACAATACTTATTCTTCTCCATTTTATCTTTTACATTCTTGCTTTTAAATGAGGTATAGTTCTTTTTACCACAGTCTTGACACTTAAAAGCGATAATGTCTCTTTTTACTTTTGCCATCTTTTTCAGGAATCAAATTTAGAATAATGGGAAAATACTCCGTATTATATTGAAAATGGTCTAGAAGGTCAAATATATTTATTTTAATCTACTGGTCTCAAGAGCCATTCAAAGGATCCTTTCTTTTTTGCAATAGAGATACATGAGTTAACCGTATATGGAAGAAAGTCCCTGATGGAGTTCATATATCCAGTATCAAAGTTGTGAGATATTAC
>CAYVNA010000014.1:9208-21162 GCA_964452735.1 uncultured Candidatus Saccharibacteria bacterium | reverse complement strand
TTATTTTTGTAATGTTCTCAGGATAGTCATCATTCTCATCCTCAAAGAATTCAACTATTCTGTTTACATCACCCTCTGCTACTGTAGCGTTTGTTCCAACCCATGTGGTGTGAGTATCAGCACTATCTAGCATCATATAGTTGAAGACATTGTTGAATGGTTTCCATTCCTCCCAAGTATAACCCCCTGTTTGAACATAGGTTATCCTTGCGATACCAATAGAGGAGTAGTATCCGTCATAGATCATGAAACTTCCTCCCGTTAAGATTTTTCCGTCGGGTTGCAAAGCTAATGAGTACACAATATCGTTAAATCCTGTACCTGGGTCAAATTGAGTATCTAGAGTGCCATTACTATTCAATCTCGCAATTCTATTTCTTCCTACACCATTATAGGTTGTGAATTGCCCCCCTATTATAATCATCCCATCTTCTTGCAAAACGAGAGCATTGATCGGCGAGTTAGCACCAGTACCAGGATCAAAACTTGTATCTAAACCACCGTCGCTGTTTAATCGAGCAATCCTAACCCTTGTAGAAGAAGAATAGGTGACAAACTCACCTACAATAATTAATTTCCCATCATCTTGCAGGACTAGAGAATAAATAGCTGCGTTAGCACCGGTACCAGGATCAAAGCTAGTATCCAAGCTCCCATTGCTATTTAATCTGGCTATCCTATTTCTACCTGTTCCATTATAACTAGTAAAACTTCCCCCTATTAGTAATTTCCCATCACTTTGGACAGCGATTGTCTGAACAGTATTAGCAGCACCAGTACCAGGATCAAAACTTGTATCTAAACTTCCATCGCTATTTAATCTGGCTATCCTATTTCTACCTGTTCCATTATAACTAGTAAAACTCCCCCCTATTAGTATTTTCCCATCATCTTGTACCATAATTTCGGAAACGGAAGAGCTAGCTCCGGTACCAGGATCAAAACCAGTATCTAAACTACCATCACTATTCAACCTGGCTATCCTATTTCTACCTGTTCCATTGTAACTAGTAAAACCTCCTCCTATTAATATCTTTCCATCACTTTGCACGGACATCGAGTAGATGCCACCATTAGCCCCAGTACCGGGGTTGAAACTAGTATCTAAACTTCCATCGCTATTTAGTCGAGCAATATTATTTCTCCCAACCCCGTTTAAGATAGTATATGTTCCAGCTATTAAAATTTTCCCGTCTGTTTGGTACTCTATAGAGGCAACATTCGTTCCACTAATAGTACAAAGATCCGAGAAATTTAAAAGATCAGAACTAACATCAATACTTCCGTCACTACCTAACCTTGCAACATAATTTCTGCCGATACCGTCATATGTCGTGAAAGTTCCCACTATCAATATCTTCCCGTCACTCTGGATAACTGCAGAATATACCGCAGTATTAGCTCCAGTACCCGGATTAAAACTTGTATCCAAGCTCCCATCACTATTTAATCTGGCTATCCTATTTCTGCTTGTACCATTGTAAGTTGTAAAATTGCCAGCAATTAATATCTTCCCATCACTCTGGACAGCAACTGACACTACATTGCTACTACCTCCGGTACCGAGATTGAAGCTTGTATCCAAGCTTCCAGAAGTATCTAATCTAGCAATATAATTTCTGCCAGTTCCATTATAGGAAGTAAAGCTTCCCCCTATTAGTATTTTCCCATCACTTTGTAAAGTTAGAACACTAACCATTGAACTAGCACCAGTACCAGGATCAAAGCTAGTATCCAAGCTCCCATCACTATTTAATCTGGCTATCCTATTTCTGCCAGTTCCACTGTAGCTAGTAAAAGCACCTCCTATTATTATCTTCCCGTCGCTTTGTACAGCCATAGTATAAACTGTAGAGCTTGGTCCCGTACTAGGATTAAAGCTAGTATCCAAGCTCCCGTTACTATTTAATCTGGCTATCCTATTTCTGCTTGTTCCATTGTAGCTGGTAAAATCACCTCCTATTAAGATCTTTCCATCACTCTGTTCAACGATTGAATAGACTGTACTGCTAGCTCCAGCATCTGGATTAAAACTTGTATCCAAGCTCCCATCACTGTTTAATCTTGCGATTCTAACTCTACTAGTGCCATCATAGGTCGCGAAAGTTCCACCTATAAGAATTTTCCCATCACCTTGGATTGCTAATGAGTTTATTGTGTTATTAGGTCCTATACCTGGATTAAAACTAGTATCTACACTCCCATCAGTGTTGAATCTGGCTATCCTATTTCTACTTACTCCATTAAAGACAGAACAAGTCCCAACGACGACACTTTTTCCATCACTCTGAAGGGCCACATTCGAAAGATAACATGTGGTACCTATATATGAATCTTGGAATAAAGAATCTCTAGCTCCCCATATTTCCTCTCCTGGATCATAACTTCCACTTCTTGTTTGAATACCTATCTTCCCATATGTATCTAAATCTTGATCCCATCGTATATTTCCATATGTTTGAGCATTTGGAGTATTTATTATGGGAGAGTGATACACACCATATGAGTAGTAGTTTATATTTGCATCTGTAGATAATGGTGTAGATTGACCAGATAAAGTACCATAATATACAGCTACACGACCATCACCACCCACTCCTCCGTAGCTTCTAGATTCTGCTGCGTCTGCCACTTGCCCTCCAGAAGCAGAGACTAGATCTGATCCCATATTCATAACCTTGCTTTCTATCCGAATACTTCCACCAGCACCTGCTCCTCCCCCTCCTTCAACAGCACTACCTGTTCCACCATAATTACCAAATCCACCTTCGGCCTTTATATTTCCGCTGACAGAAGCTTCTGCAACAGAAAGTAATAGAATCCCTCCTCCATTTCCTCCGTTTCCACCAGTATATTGGGTAGCTGAGTTAGTCTGACCACTACCCCCGGCACCTCCACCACCACCGAAATAGACCTTAGAGAGCTCCGAATTACCATAGCCAGAAGAACCACCACCACCACCACCACCGAAGTTATTTGTCGAACGGATACTAACACCACCCGCTCCACTTGAAGTTTCTGTTCCATTTTGTCCATTGTATGACTCACTCTGACCAAGACCTCCGTATCCAGGAGTTGCATAACCACCACCACCTCCTCCTCCACCATATCCACCATATGAGCTATCATATCTACTAACGGCTCCTCCTCCTCCTCCTCCACATGAAGGAGTGCTAGAGTTCCCTAATCCTCCATTCCCACCAGTCGAACCAGTATATTTACTACCACCACCGCCACCACTATATGTACCATTGTAGCCGTTAATCGTTGTACTAGCGACTGCCTCTGCACCGTAACCTTCTTTATTACCGGCTGGGGCAGTATACAAACACTCTCCAGAAGGGACTGGATAGTCATATGCTGTTTGCCCTATCCCTCCCAAATATCCTTTTCCTGTAACGTCAATACTACCCCCTACACTAACATATCCCCTCGCTCTGAAGTAGAGAACTCCACCCTTAACACCATTCCACCCTGATATTGTCATTGTCCCTGAGGATTCGATAGTGACATTATTGTAATTTGGAACCCTCTGCATCATAACTCTCTGAGTAGATATCGTTGTCCCTAAATTAGTATCATCATTAGTATTATTCCCATAGTACTTTATCTTTGCAGTCTTAAACGTAACTGTACTGCCATTAACGCTAGCGACCTCTAATGTCTCATAGTTACCAACATTGTTATATGCACTAGAAATACCTTGAAGATTAATTATTAAAACCTCATCCCCTGCACCCAAACAACCATTCGCGGTATCAGGAGCAGGAGTTACTGTAGCCTCGGTACCAGCAGAATTGAAAGCTGTAATATTGTAGTTAGGAGCATCTGGACAAGCCGCACTTCTCGAGGATATCAAACGCCCAGTATTCAGGTCTGCTGTAGTTCCTGCCGGAACGGTTACATCACCATCACTACCAGTCCCTACATCAACACCCTGAGCCAATTCTAGATTCGATAGCCTAGTATCTGTTCTTATAACTCCATCCTCATCTGCCTTACTCCAAACATTGCTCAAGTAGTGCCCTATTGTTGTCCCAATATCTTTAATATTCTTCCAATTCCCCCCACTACAAGTTTCATTATTACTACCCCCAACGCAAACCCATCCATCAGCAAGAACATTGTATGTATCATCATCATGCTGGACATTCAAATAGCCATCATGATCAACAAGACCATTCTCCGAATACAAAGCCCCTGCTCCACCACTTAGTAGGTCAACATTGCTTGTACCATCAAAAAAGAAAAGATTAGTACCATTCCACCAAAGATCTCCCGTATTAGGAGAAGAGACATCCACACCGCTAGAGCTTGCTAGGTTGATCTGCGCAACAGAGGAAGAACTTGATCCTAAGGAGAGTATTGCTGAGCTACTTCCAGTACTACTACCAAAAGTTGCATAGCCATTTTGATTAATTAGGCCAAGAATAGTTCCAGAACTATTCTGCCATTCTTGAAGATTACTTGAACTTCCCTGTGCTTTTATAACAACACTTTCATTAGCAGAAAGCGTTATATCACCACTACTATTCGATATGAGCGAACTGGTACCACCAATATCTAATGTTGAAGTTGGAGAACCCGTCCCAATACCAAGACGCCCATTTGCAACATCAAAGTAGAAAACTGCATTACCAGAGCTATTCCCACCAACTATCAGATTATCATCAGTATCTGTCAGATAGGTGTAGGTACCAGCATCTGTCCAGAGAGAGCTTCCCCCACCTCCCCCTACAGCAGACCCATTCCAATAAAGGGTTCCTCCAACATTGTATAATCTGTTCTCGTAAACGGTTGGGGCTGTATCCCTAGGTCGCATGAAGAACGTCATTGCATTCTCAAAAGCAAAAACCTCTGTACTACCCTTTTTCAAGGACATTAGATTACCTGTTCCATCCTGGACTATTTCTAAAACAACATTATCAAACCCAGAATCTTCGGCCTTAAAGAGAACTAATGGCCATGCACCCGTAGAGGTGTAGTTAGAATACACTGTAAGGCCAGAATTAGACTTGTCTCCTGAGAGGGTTAGTCTCTCTGCCCCCATATCGAAAGAGAATGGTGTTCTAGAAGCTAAACCTGCAACATATGTAGCATATGAATCACTTCCAATTGCTGTATATGAATTTGATCCTAAAACAAAGTGATCTGCAGTATCCGTGAGGTATGTGAAGAGGCCTGAATCCGTGAAGAGAGAACCGCCACTACCACCACTACCTATGTTGGCCCAAGATGCTCCATCGTATACCTTGAGAACAGAATCCGTAGTATCAAAATAAACCATACCAGCACTTGGAGAAGAGTATCCTGAAGAATTCGCTGCCGTATGGAATTGAAACGCCGTACTGGCATGAGATGAGTATTTTGACCTAATAGCGAAGGCTGATGCTTGAAGAGGCATTCTTGAGAATGTCTCTGTGTATGAATTACCGCCTGCAGGATCGAACCCTATCTCAACATATATGTCATCCTCAGAAACTATCATTTGATCAAAAGTAGAATATGAGCCAGCGGTTGGTGTAGTTGAACCCAAGGATAGGTTGAACGCTCCGTTATACTGACCTATCTCCTTATTCGAAAAGACTTCTGTTAGAAAAAGAGTCCCCCCAGAGGAAGCACTGTAATACCTAATCCTAAAATCACAGGTGTCATTACCAGAACCTGAGACCACACAGCTAGGGTTACCTGTAGTAACGTTCAAACCTTCATATCCCGTATCGTTCCTAACTATTTTCCCTTGGAGATTTATAGTGTTAACAGAGCTAGCATATGCATTACTTAGCATTGAAAAAGAGGAAACCGAAACGATTACTCCCAACAAAATGAATATATTTTTTGATAGTTTTAGGCAGTTTGTTTTTAGCATATTATTCTGGACAGTAGGAAATGCTTTTCTACCAATAAAATATTAAAGCCCCAACATATGAATAATAATAGATAAAAACATACTTTTTGTCAAAGTTTTTGTACAAATTCTTACCCCCGAATTATCCCTATATAACAACGTTAACGACCCTACCCTTCACATAAATCAATTTCTTTATTTCGACACCATCCAAGTACCTCGAGAATGCTTTCTCGGAGAGGATTCTTTCTCTAGCTTCCGAATCTCCATCAGAAGCTAAAACCGTTATCTTCCCCCTGACTTTCCCATTTATCTGGACTGGGACTTCAAAAGAATCTTCTTTTAAGAGGGATTCCTCTATCTGGGGCCATTCTTGCATATGGATACTGTAATCATGACCTGTTTTTTCCCAAATTTCCTCTGCAAGATGTGGGAATACTGGTGCTATGGAGATGTATAGGCTTTCCAAATCTTCTTTTGAAAATGTTGAGTTGGAGAACTCATTAAAGAATTCCATTAGAGCAGAGATGCTTGTATTAAATTTGAAGGTCAGTATATTATCTTCAAGCCTTTTTATTAATTTCGCAATTGCTCGAGATTCTTTCTCGGTACTTTCACCCTTCTTCTCCCAGGCTTCAAGTAAGAACTTATAGTATCTTGATATGAATCTTTTAACCCCGTTGATAGTCTCTGTATTCCAAGTTACATCTCCTTCATATGGACCCATAAACATCATATATGCTCTAGTAACATCCACACCATATTTCTCTATGAGATCATCTGGGTTTATTACATTGCCAAGAGATTTAGACATCTTAACACCACCCTCCCCTAATACAAAACCATGGATTGTCCTTTTCTGATAAGGCTCTGGAGTAGGAACAACTCCTAGATCATATAGGAATTTGTGCCAAAATCTAGAATAAAGAAGATGGAGAGTAACATGTTCGGCTCCACCTTCATAATGGTCAACAGGCAACCAGTACTTCATATTATCCATCGAGGACAGAGTGTCCGAATTATTTGGATCTACATATCGTATGTAATACCAACTAGAACCGGCCCAATTGGGCATAGTATCTGTCTCTCTCTTTGCTGGCGATCCACATTTCGGACATTTGGTTTCGACCCACTGTGTAATATTTGCCAACGGGGATTCCCCAGTATCAGTTGGTTCATAGCTCTCTACCTTTGGAAGTTCCACAGGCAATTGATCCTCAGGTACAGGAACCATTCCACATTTATCACAATGAACTATAGGGATTGGCTCTCCCCAATAATGTTGCCTTGAAAATATCCAATCTCTAAGATGATACCTTGTAACAACCTTCCCTATCTTCTTCTCTTCCAAATACTCACCCGCTTTCACCCGAGCATCCTCACTGCTAAGATCATCCATAAATCCCGAGTTATAAACGACTCCCTCTTCTTCGTATACTTTCTCTACAGAATCTATGATACTCCTATCACCATTTAAACCTTCTATTACCCTAATGATAGGAAGATCATACTTATCTGCAAATTCAAAGTCCCTTTTGTCATGTGCAGGGACCCCAACTACCATACCTGTACCCACTGTTGTGAGAACAAAGTCCGCAAGGTATATTGGCAGATCCTCCCCCGTGATGCTATTTATACAAAAGAGTCCCGTACTCACGCCACTCTTCTCTCTGTCCTCAGATAGCCTATCCATCTCGGATTTCTTTCTAGCTTCTTCCTGATACTTCTCAACCATACCTCTATTCTCTTCTGTCATATATCCCTTCAACCTCTCAACAATCTCATGTTCTGGTGCAATGACGACAAAAGTTGAGCCGAATTGAGTATCAGGTCTAGTGGTAGATATCAGTATCTTCTCCTCCGTCCCCTTAACTTTGTATTCGATATCATACCAAGTCTTACTACCAATCCAATTCCTCTGCCTAGTCTTAACACTATCAATATAGTCGGTTAGATCGAGATCCTTATCCAATTTATCTGCATATTCTGTAATCTTTAATACCCATTGACTAATATCTCTCCTCTCAACATCACATCCACACCTTTCATGCTTCCCATCTGCAACTTCCTCATTTGCGCAACCAACCTTACATTTAGGGCACCAGTTTATTGGCATTTTAGCCTTATATGCAAGGCCTTTCTCATACAACTTAAGGAAGATCCACTGTGTCCATTTATAGTATTCTGGATCAGTGGTATTTACTTCCCTATTCCAATCAAATGACAATCCTAAGCTTTTAAGTTGCTTTCGGAAGTTATTAACATTCTCCTCTGTTATCTCTTGAGGAGGCCTTTTTACCTTGATTGCATAGTTTTCCGTTGGAAGTCCAAAGGCATCCCACCCCATAGGGAAGAGAACATTCTGACCTTTCATCCTTCTTAACCTGGCAACAACATCCATCATAGAGTAGTTTCTAGTATGTCCCATATGCATACTGTCTCCAGAAGGATATGGAAATTCAACAAGCAGATAGAATTTCTCCCTGTTAGTATCTAGGTCTTTCGCTTCATAGAAAAGGTCTTTGAACCATTTGTCTTGCCATTTTTTCTCGAAATCCTTAGGCCTATATTCCATATTATCTTGTAGTACTCATTTAATTTTAGATATTTTACATCAAATTTAAAAGCATTGGAAGAAAGGGAAAACGTATTTTATGAAACTAAGCTATGAAACTTATTCTGCATTGAACAAAATATTATGGACATGAAGGATTCAAAGTTGTTTTTATTATCCTATACCAAACAGTTGGCGGAGCTTTTCAATACTGCCCTCTCTATTTTCCTTTTCAAATTGGAATGTACCCCACCCCATCTTCTTTGGCACTTCCAAAAACGATTCTCTATCATCGAGAAAGAAAATCTCAGATCCTCTCAGGCTAGTTACCTTCTCAACTTCTTCATAAATCTCTTTCTCCGGTTTTATATACCCTATCTCGCAAGACAGGAATTTAAAAGAATACTCTATATCTGGAATTAGTTCACACAATATTAAATTGGGGGTTATACCTTTATATATATTAGACAACAAGCCTATTTTGTAACTATCTGAAATTTCCTTCAGGAATTTGTATGTTGGCTCTATACTCTGGTAGTCTCTAATCCAACTTTGGAGAAAGTCATACTGAGGATCTATGTCTAATTTATTCTCCTCTATTACTCTAGCATAGAGATCATTCGGTGTTATGTGCCCCCTTGTGATATCAATATCATACTTGTCAAATCCATTATCAAAATACTCTCTAGAGACACCCTGCTCTTTGGAAGCAGTCTCAAATGATTTTGAATAATCTATGAGGACATCACCTATATCAAATAGAACGAGCTTGGGAAGATTATTCATGAGCTTTTATGTTATCTTAAATTGGACCTGAGGGGGTTCGAACCCCTGACCCCATCGCTGCCAGCGATGTGCTCTAAGCCAACTGAGCTACAGGCCCGGAATATATTTGGACTTAGCTGGAATCGAACCAGCGCCTCCACAATGCGAATGTGGTATTCTACCAACTGAACTATAAGCCCAAGATCCAAAATTATATCATATCTAGTAGTTACCAGTTTGAGTAGCTTAGAGGATTAACCTGGGTACCATATGCCAATCCCCTTCTTACCTCAAAATGGACATGAGGGCCAGTAGACCTACCAGTTGAACCCATTTGGCCAATCACTTCACCTCTTCCCACAGCTTGTCCAGATCTAACATAGATATTCTTCAAGTGGGCATACCATGTACTATATCCATTTCCATGGTCTATTTGGATTGACCATGCGTAACCAGAACCTCCATAAGTAGAGCCTAGAGGAGGACAATATCCACTACAACCAGCAAATACAACAGTACCAGGAGCTGCCGCGACAATGTTAGGAAGTGCGCTAGAAGCAATATCTATTGCAGTATGATACGTTCTAAAGTACTGAGATATCACTCCTGCTCCACCAGCTACAGGCCATGATATGAAGCGACCAACATTTGGATCCCCTACACTTCCAGAAGAACTTCCTCCAGAATACTGATTGGAGACATAGAAGGATGGTGTTGTTGAAGCATATGTTGTCTTAACAGGAGTAGGCATTTTTCCATCGGGGATAAAAAGCTGAACCCCAGACTCCAAGGTAAATGGGTAATCAAGCCAGTTAAAATCTGCAATAGACTGTTCATTCGCATTATATTTCTTAGCTAAACCAGCCAGTGTGTCTCCCTTTGCAACAGTTACAAGAACACCATCGCTTGGGGGGATATCCAGTGTCTGACCAGGCTTAATATAGTCTGTTGATTTCATATTATTAGCCCAGAGTATGGACTCTGTGCTGATTGCATAATACTCTGCAATAGTACCAAGTGTATCCCCACCCTTAACAACATACTGCTCTACAGATCTTCTCGCACGATCTTTTGGTATGAGGGTATTCAAAGAAGCATTCATCACCATCAAGTCCGTCTCTACAACACCTATCCTATCAAGCTGACCATCACTAGCAACTATGACTACGGGCTTCCTATACAAATAGGAGATTACAACAATGAAGACAAGAACAAAAGCAACAACTTGGAGAGACGATCCTAGGAAATTCCCCCTACCCCAAAACATCCTTCTAGCAAAGCTATTCTTTGTCTTATCGAAAGATTTAAACAACATATCGAAGATAACAGACATTATAACAATGAGAATCCTAACCCTGGAGTATAGATAGTCTAGAAAAGAAAAAAGGAAAGAAAGAATTCCTTTATTATTCTCCGTTGTATACAATCTATACAGAAACCTTTTTATCTTCTTAAAGAAAGCATTCCCTCCTATATCATCATCTACGAAAAGAAAACTTTCTAAATCGCTCTTACTACTGTAGGAGTTTGTATCCATAGAAAGAAGCTCCCTGAAGCTAAGACCATAGATATTTTTGTTTTGTGAAGACTCTTCTGTATCCAAAATAATAGACAGATAAATTGATAGTAAAGATTATATCAATTATTTATGCCTCATGCAGAGTTGCAAGGAATTCCTCGTTGTCCTTTGTTTTCTTAAGCCTACTCACAAGTAATTCTGTAGGATTTTCATTAGAATCAAGAACCTCTAACATCCTTCTGATTCTCCAAGACTGATTCAGAACATCTTTTCCTAAAAGCAACTCTTCATTTCTTGTACCTGAGTTTATAACATCAATAGATGGATATATTCTCTTGTTTGCAAGCTTCCTATCCAAATGAAGTTCCATATTACCAGTACCCTTAAACTCTTCATAAACAAGATCATCCATTCTACTACCAGTCTCTACCAATGCAGTAGCTATTATTGTCAAACTACCCTGCTCTTCGAAGTTCCTAGCAGCACCGAAGAATCTCTTTGGAGGATATAGAGCTACAGGATCAAAACCACCAGAAAGAGTCTTTCCTGATGTCGGCATCGTTATATTATATGCTCTTGCTAATCTAGTAATACTATCCATTAATATAATGACATCCTCACCCCATTCAACCATTCGCATGGCTTTCTGCAAAGCCATCTCAGCAACCCTACAGTTATGCTCTGGCAATTCATCAAAGTTAGAAGCATACACCTCACCTTTCACAAATCTCTTCATATCAGTAACCTCTTCTGGTCTCTCACCTACCAAAACAACTATTAGCTTAGCTTTCGGATGATTAATAGCTATACCGTTAGCAATATCCTTGAGTAACCACGTCTTTCCTGCCTTTGGAGGAGAAACCACCATAGATCTTTGACCAAAACCAATAGGAGATAATAGATCTATCATCCTAGTTGAAATTGTTTCAGAATCAGTTTCCAACTTTATTTGTTTCTTAGGGAATATTGGAGTTAACTTTCTAAATAGAGGCCTCTTAACAGATTCTGCTGCTGGTTTTCCATAAACAGTATCCACCCTCAACAAACTGAGGAATTTCTCTTTCTCTTTAGGCAATCTTGCAGGACCTGCTACCTCATCACCTGTTCTCAAGCTAAACTTCTGAATCTGAGATCCAGAGATATACACATCATTATCACCAGGCAATAAGCCTTCAGTTCTTAACAAACCGTGAGATCCATCCTTAAGCACTTCTAATATACCTTCAACGGAGACAAAACCTTCGTCATCTGTAGACTTCTTAAGTATC
>CAYVNA010000014.1:6205-9198 GCA_964452735.1 uncultured Candidatus Saccharibacteria bacterium | reverse complement strand
TATCTCTATTATTAGCTCCCTTTTGGGAAGCTCCATAAAATTCTCAAGCTTTAAATCTTGAGCTATAGAGCGTAAATCGGCAAGATTCATCTGCTCGTATTCTTTAATCGTTTTACTTTTCTTAACCATTTGATTATTTGGGAATTTAAAATATGGGGCTATATAGCCATATGATAATTGAAGTATATTGAAATCATAATTAGATGTCAAACACTATCAAAAACCATATGAAATAAAGAAAAAGGGATCGGTACTGCCCCAACCGACCCCGGATTCTTCCTCTTAATTTAAGAGAAAGTCTCGAAGAACATTGTCATGTTTCCCTTTTCCTTATCTATTTATTTACATTACTAAATGAAAAGATAAAGAGGAAACAGGGTTGATATCGTAGTCTTTTCCTGTTGCCCAGTTGTGCTTGTGACACCCCAGACAAAGGGAGAAAACTAAGATATCCACATAAGCTTGAAAGATCTAATAGAAGTATATCTCTTTTTCATATAACTGTCAACCCTATATACAGTATCCACACAGGGAAAGGCTAACGAAGGGCTATCAGGGCAAGCCTTCCCTGGGTGGTAAGCGATCCTCGTTACAATAACAAAGATGGTTACTATAAATGTGGATACGTCCTCGCAAAAAAAGATTAAAGTGTAGAAATCTTCTGCATTTTACGAATCTTAAGCTTACTCTCCTTCCCAACCTTCATTCTACCTACAACCAATTCCTTATATCCCGCCCTAACAGCCTCCTTCACAACAGAATCGATTCCCCAAGTACCTCTCACCTCTCCCGTCAAGCCAACCTCGCCGAAATAAACAAGGTCTGGGGATATTGCAACATCCTTAACCGATGACTTTATAGCTGCACATACAGCTAAATCTATAGCAGGATCACTTACAGACAAACCACCTACTACATTAACAAAAACATCCTTATTACCCAAGAATACCTTACCTTTCCTCGACATTACAGCACAAAGCATATCCAATCTAGGCTTTTTTATACCATTTGCCACCCTCCTAAGAGGACCACCTTCACTCTCCCTTTCTATAACTAGCGCCTGCACTTCAACAAAGACAACCCTCGACCCCTGTATAATTGCACCTATAGCGCTACCAGATGAAGAATTGTCAGACTCCAAGAAGACTAAAGATGGATTACCAACCTCTTTCAGACCATAACCACTCATCTCGAAAACCCCTATCTCATTTGTAGACCCAAACCTATTCTTTATGCTCCTCAATATCCTGTACTGATTGTACTGATCACCCTCCATATACAGAACACAGTCAACGATATGTTCTAAAACTTTCGGACCAGCAATATCACCCCCCTTATTTATCTGCCCTACTATGAACATAGGGACTCCTGATACTTTGGAAATTCTTGTTAAAATTGATCCTGCCAAACGGACCTGGCTAATACTTCCTGGATATCCCTTCGAAGAAAGAGATGTCATACTTTGAATAGAGTCAACAACAACAAGATCAAACCCTCCACTGCTCAAAAGCTCCGCTATATTCTCAACAACAACGTCTTCAGTTAATACAAAGTTCTCCCAATCCCTATCTTCAGAACTAGCCAATCTTTCCAAACGGGACTTAAGCTGAGAGGGTGACTCCTCTCCACAGACATACAGAACCTTACCCTTCTTCGCATAGGTCATAACGATCTGCATCAAAAGAGTTGATTTCCCTACGCCTGGCTCTCCACTAATCAAAACTACCTCACCAGGAACTAGACCTTTTCCTAACACACGATCTAATTCTGAAAAGCCAGTAGAAAATCTCTCACTAGGGGCCTTATTATCATATTCGCTTATTGGTTTATAGTCAGATGGACTTATGGGCTTTGTCTTCCCATTAACCTTCTCCTCCTCAAAACTCTCCTCTAATGATCCCCACTCCCCACAGTTAGGACATTTCCCAGACCACTTAAGAGACTCTGCTCCACAAGAAGAACATATATACTTCATTCTAAAAATACTAATCTAATATCTCTATCTTACCACCAACAACACCTATTTTAATAATATTAATATCTTTCCCCTTCTTCTCCTCATTTCGCAAAAGATACTCCGCTAAGATATTCTCAACCCTATCCTGCAAAAATCTCCTCAAAGGACGAGCACCATACTCCTCATTGAAGCTATGCTTCACTATATAGTTTAATGCCCTATTATCAAGAGAAACTTGTATCCTTTCCTCCTTCAATCTCCTATTTAAATCTTCCAGAAGAAGAAGAACTATCTTTCTTGCATCCTTTCTATTCAAAGACCTAAATATCACAACATCATCTATACGATTCAGAAGCTCTGGTCTTAAAGTACCCCGAAGCTCATCAAGAAGAATGACTTTCATGGACTCATATGCACCATCAATATCTACATCACTTCTTCCCTTCATTCCCTTTCCACCAAATCCCAACACCTTATCCTTCCCTATCTCCTCTGCCCCGATATTTGATGTTAAAACAATAACCGTATTCTTGAAATTAACCTTCCTCCCCCTTCCATCCGTCAAATGCCCGTACTCAAGTATCTGAAGAAGCACATTCAAGACATCAGGATGAGCTTTCTCTATCTCATCAAAAAGAATGACTGCATGTGGATTCCTCCTTACCTTCTCTGTTAGCCATCCTCCTTCCTGGAAGCCTATATATCCTGGAGGAGACCCAATCAACTTAGATACACTATGCATTTCCATCATCTCACTCATATCTATTTGGATTAATCTATCGTCATCCCCAAAAAGCTCTCTAGTTAAGACCTTCGCAAGCTCTGTTTTCCCAACACCAGTGGGTCCAAGAAAAAGGAAAGATGCCCAAGGACGATCGATATCTATTATCCCAGTCCTAGCTCTCTTTATCGCAGAAGCTACCAAAGAACAAGCTTCTTCCTGTCCAACTACTTTACCTTTCAAACTATCTTCAAGGCTTATCAAAGACTCTCTCTCTCTAGTCCCTAAGGTATTTAATGGAATACCTGTCCATTT
>CAYVNA010000014.1:0-6195 GCA_964452735.1 uncultured Candidatus Saccharibacteria bacterium | reverse complement strand
AGGGGTAACGGCAGGGGCCACGTTCTGATCCGAACATCTCGGACATCTTCAACACCAACCCTATTTAGAGGATCTTGCTTATTCCTCAAACATGCAGCCTCCCTCCTTTTTATTCTCTTCCCTAGGAGGGTTTCCTTCTTCTGCAATTCCAATGCTTCTTCCATATCTCCCTGGGAAATGGCATTTTCCTTCTTCACCAGAATTTTGTTCCTCTCCTCCAAAAGGTTAGCGATATCATTATACTTGCCTTCTACAAGAAGCTTCTTTGAAGCACATGCTTCATCTATTATATCTATGGCTTTGTCAGGAAGAAACCTATCCATGACATATCGATTAGAAAGCATAACAGCAGACTTAAGAGCCTCTTTTGATATCTCTATATTATGATGCCTCTCTAAGATATTCCTTGTTTTCAAAAGGATAGCTAAAGAGTCTTCCACAGAAGGTTCCTCTAGAAATATTGGCTGGAATCTCCTCGCAAGAGCGTTGTCTTCTTGAAGATACGAATTATATTCATCCGTAGTTGTTGCCCCTATACAACGAAAACCTTCCTTAAGCAGTGAAGGCTTAAGGACAGAAGCAATATCGGGATTCCCAGACATTGGACCAGAAGAGACAATCCCGTGGATATCATCGATGAAAAGAATTGTATCATCTCTAGATATGACCTCATTAACAATGGACTGAACCTTCTCCTCGATATCTCCCCTCATCCTACTTCCGGCAACAATTGCGGAAATATCAAGAGAGATAATTCTCTTTCCCCTAAGACTATGTGGGACATTTCCCTCTGCAATCCTTTTAGCCAAACCTTCCACAAGAGAGGTCTTCCCTACACCAGATTCTCCTACAATCAACGGATTATTCTTCTTCCTTCTACTTAATACATTCATCAACTCCCCAATTTCGGATTCCCTCCCAACTACAGGATCTAGAAGACTAGCCTTGGCCAATTCCACAAGGTCAAATCCTAGGAAATCCATAATGCTGTCTTCCCTATCTGAGTCCATATATTCCTTAGGCTTAGCAAGAACTCCCAATGGATACATAGATATTTTTGACAACATTCTTCTGAAAGATTCTGCACCTAATCCCAATTTCGAGAGCTGTTTGGAGACACGGCTATCGGATAGTAGGATGGATAACATCAAGTGCTCAGTACCAACATACACATGGGATTTCTTCTGGGCTAAATCAAAAGCCAACCTCAAAACTTCTTGTCCTTCCTTTGAGAAAGATAGCTCCTTAACTACAGAAGTATCACCCGTAACTTCTACAACCTTTCCACCAGATAGCTTATTCAAAACCATCCCCCTATCTACACCCATTTCCTCCACAACTCTTGTAGCAAGACATTCCTCATTAAGTAAAATACCGACAACAATACTTTCAACGGAAATCTTCCCCTCTTTCTTGTAGTCTGATAATAGGGAAGCCGTTCTTAGTGAAATGTTGGCATTCTGGCTCAGACGATTAAATATAGGTTGTTTCTTTCTGATAACCTTCATAATACCTTTATTATACTATATTTATGAGAAATCCCCTTTAGTTGATCTCCTCTTCTACAGCAGAATCGACAACAGAAGCAAGCTCCTCTTTTGAAATTGCTGGTTTCTCTTCTACAGGTTTTGTACTACCTGAAGTAGCTTTAAGACTTAGACCTAGATGTCTTTCAGTAGATGAGATAGAAAGAATCTTAACCTTAACATTATCCCCTACTTTAACAATATCTGCAGGATCTTTGACCAGTTTGTCTGATAGCTCAGAGATATGTATAAGGCCGTTCAAACCTTCAGCTATCCTTACAAACGCACCATAAGGAACAACTTTCTGAATAAGGCCATCAACAACATCACCAACCTTGTATCTAGCAATTGCCTCTGCCCATGGATCCTTTTGTAATCTCTTAACACTATATGCTACTCTCTTTCCTCCGTCAGATACCCCTATTACCATGACTTTAACCTTGCTACCAACAGAATAAAGGTTTCCAATATCCTCAACCTTATCCCAAGAGAGTTCTGAGAGATGGACAAGCCCTTCGAGACCTTCTGCATTAACAAATATACCAAATGGTGTAATACCACTAACAATACCTTCTAATACATCGCCTTCTTTTACCTTATTCAAGGTCTTTTCTCTTTGCTCGAGATCTCTAGATTGAGTTACCATCTTTTCTGAAAGAATGATCCTGTTCTTCTCCCTATCCAATTCTATAATTCTGGTAGAAATCTTGTCTCCAACTAATGAGCTGAGTCTCTTCTGAACCTTAGAAGATATATCCTTCCCTACCTGCCTCACACCATTTAAGTACACTCTTGAAGCATCTAACTGAGATGTTGGGATGAAACCACGAATATCCTTACCTATTTCAACAATCAAACCTCCATTGTTTGATTCAACAACAGTAGATTCAATAACATCATTATCTCTCTTAGCTTTCTCTAAATTCAACCATGCACTAGCCTGTTGAGTTCTCCTTATCGAAAGTATAAGTTGCCCTTCCTCATCCTCTGGCTTAACAACATATACCATGATTTTATCCTCTGGTTTTAATGTCCTCCAATCCAAGATATCACTCTTAAGCTCTCTTCCTGCGACAATACCTTCTGATTTGAAACCAATATCAACAACTACCAAACCATCTCTCACATCAACTACTGTACCCTCGACAATATCACCTCTTGAAAAGGTTTTTATTTGATTAGAACTATCTGAAAGAAATTGATCTATTTGTAAATATGAATCTGTATTTTTTTTATCTTTATCCATTAGGACTCTCCTATTGGTGATGCAGTACCTGCAACTGGTTCATGCATACTCGTAATATTAAATGTTGCAGACCGATTATATCACAAGATATTCTTTTAGAACAACCTTTTCCATATCAGGATTTTTTGCCTTTAGTATATACCTTCCATATAGTACAAAAGTCGAATTTACCTTGTACCAAACATCCTTAGGATAGAGGGACTCTAAATCGTGTGCTATCTTTGTAGGATTCGATGATTTTGAGAGTCCATACATTTTCGCTACTCTTGCAACGTGTGTATCCACAGCAATACCTTGATTTGCATGATACAGATCATTGAGAAAAACATTTGCTGTCTTGTATCCCACTCCAGGTAACTTTTGAAGCTCAACTAGATTCAAGGGTGGATTACCTCCATATTCTTTCTCCAGAATTTTTGCACTCTCTATCAAGTGCTTTGCTTTCGTCTTGTAATAATTGATACCCCTGACGGTATACTCCATTTCCTCAATTTTCGCATTTGCCATATTCCTAGCCTCAGGATATATAGAAAAAAGATTCTTTGTAACTTTATTAACTTGCTTATCTGTGGTTTGAGCAGAAAGTATGATGCATACCAAGAACTGGAATGGAGAAGACCAATTTTGAAGCTCTGTAGTCGCTTTAGAAAAGAGATTCTCTAATTCATGCAACAGCATACCTGCAAGCTCCTTCTTATTCATCAATAGCCTTCTTAAACTTAGCTACAAACTCCTCCCCTATGTATTTTTGAAAAATCATATAAACCTCCGGAAGCTCTGCACAAATCCTACGTGCAGATTCCCTAACCTCCCTATTAGAAAACAATATGCATTTGCATGTCCTTCCAACACTTTCCCCTATTTCACATCCTAATACATGCATAGTATCTTTATCATTACCTCTCAAAGCATTTAGGTATTGCAAAAGAAGACCCTCTCTGAGAATCTCTCCGTGATATATGTGCTTCAATATCTCCTCGATCCCTATCTCATACCTCACAGAAACTAGCCCATCTTTTCTCTCCAACCCTTCCAAAACTCCTCTCCCTGAAACAAAATCATACATATCTTTTGATATATCCCCCCTATCTCGCCAACCTTCAGGAGTCCTTGTGACAATCTTTCTCCATCCATTACCAAATTTTTGGGAATATAGGTCATACACATAGCTAACTTTTCCCTGAACATCATCCGTCTCATTTATATCTTTTTTTTCATTTCGAACATTCTCCCAAGGAGAATCTTTCGCAACCATTTGGACAACACAATGGCTAAGCCGAAGCTTCCCAATCATCAACTTCTCCATATCTAAACCATATTCCATCAATTCCTTTACCTTTTCTTCATCTTCCAATTCCTCATTATTCGCTATTCCATATGCGATAGTGACAGCAGCACTAAATGAGCTTCTATCTAGGAGAATCAGAGTCCTCTTGTACTCCCTTTTCGAAAGAAGGACGTTCATGAATTCCAATCTATTTAATGCATACAATGACATCTTTACCTTGAGATCCTTAATTGGTTCGATGCCAAACTCTTCAGTACCGTTACGAAGAAATTGACGAATACATGTTCCAATTGGAGTTGCATATATCGGGAACGATGTATAGGTTACAGGAAGACCCATTTCAAGAATTCTTTGAGAGAAATTTAAGATAGCATCTGCCTTCCCTACCTGATCCCCTCCCTCGCAAGCTACTACCCTATAACCTACAATTGCCATAAGTACAGAACTTTTTCCAATTTATGATATAAACATTATACATTATCAGGAGGGAGGCCAAGTATAGAGTAATCATCTTACTCGGGGATTATACCTTTCGTACAAGCCTATCTGCAAGCCAGAATTGTTGGAACATTTTCTCTAACCCTGATTCTATCACGACATTCGATAATAAATAACCAGCAGTAGCAGAGATGTTACGATTGTTCTTCTACTAGCCGTTAGCATTGTCCTGTGGGGGATATTTCATAACTCCGCTCACACTCCCCACATGAGTAACTTCTTGCAGTATTCCCTTACTGGGTATCCTAGTATATTGTGATATGGGATACTCTAACCCCCAAATTAATATGGTAAAATTTGTAATGAAGAAAATTTTCTTCCTTGATTACGACAATACAATAGCCAAACCTCGACACTCCCCTTCCCCAGAGATGGTAATTGTCTTAAATAAAACCTTAGAGACAAAGAAGGTCGCGATTATAACGGCAGGAAGAACAGAAATAGAACTTAGAAATCTTCTCATGCCATACATAAAGGAGGACTTATTGAAAAATCTATACCTCTGTCCATACTATGGAAACAAAATTTTCAGCTATAAAGAAGACTGGAAGAACATATATTCCTCAGAGATCATCTCTAAGGAAAGAAGAGAAAGAATAAGCAATATCATAAAAGAGTTGAACTGGGAGAGATATGTAGAACACAAGAATCACAAGCCTCTAATAACTGACAGAGAATCGTACCTCTCTGTTGATTGCTTAGGGATCTCTACCGAAGCAGAAAAGATCACTTGGGATAGAGATAGAAGGATAAGGCAAGAGATCAAGAAAGAACTTAAGGAAGAAATATCTGAAAACATCTATATAACGGGTAGAAACACCCTAGATATCGTACCTAATGGAAAGACAAAGGCTGACAATATATTAGGCCTTCTTTCCCTACTCTCATACGACAAGAATGAATGTATATATATAGGTGATGAATTCTATGAAGATGGTAATGACTACTCTGTATCTTCTTTAGGATTAGATATATATCCAGTATCCAATCCTGAAGAAACTAAAGATATTCTTAGTATGTATATATAAACAAAAACCCACTCGTAATGAGTGGGTTCCATTTTCTAAAATCCTGGCAATGACCTATCTTCCCAGGACCAAAGGTCCAAGTATTTTCGGCGCTAGAGTGTTTTACTTCTGAGTTCGGGATGGAGTCAGGTAGTTCCACTCTGCTACAATCGCCAGGCAAAAAGACTCATACAAATCCTTTTGCCTGACAGCCTTTCTTTCGAAAGACTAGCAGGACTTTAATTCTAAAGAGCGAATAGTGTACATTGTACACTTAAAACCGAATAGAAAGTCGAAATTCAATAAAGCTTTTGGTCTATTAGTACTCCTCGGCTAAATATATCACTATACTTACACCTAGAGCCTATCAACGTGGTAGTCTTCCACGGACCTTCCGTATAGCAAGCTATACAAGTATATTTAATCTTGGGAATGGCTTCGCACTTATATGCTTTCAGTGCTTATCCAAAAATAACTTAGCTACTCAGCAATGCACTTGGTAGTACAGCTGATGCACCAGAGGTTACCACACCCTGATCCTTTCGTACTAAGGGTCGATTCCCTCAAATATACTGCGCCTATACCGGATAGAGACCGACCTGGCTCACGACGGTCTGAACCCAGCTCACG
>CAYVNA010000013.1:13057-21491 GCA_964452735.1 uncultured Candidatus Saccharibacteria bacterium | reverse complement strand
TGCAGGAGTAGTTCAATTGGTTAGAATATCTGTTTTCCAAACAGAGGGTTGCGGGTTCGAGTCCCGTCTCCTGCTCCATGTACAAATTATCCACAATTTGTAATATAATCATAGCATGAAGAATGTTGATGTTCCAATGTGGGACAAGGGTGATGATACAGATAGTTTTTCTAAAGGAGGTGCTTCCGGATCCTTTTCTTTTTCAACTCCCACTATTAAGAACACAGAACTTAAAGAAATATACATGCTAGTACTGGGTCGAGAACCTTCTTCTAGGGAAATGGCTCAGCAAAAGTACAGTCCGACGAAGAGAAATGACCTGATCGTCAAGCTTGTAGAATCAGATGAGCATAGTAAGGTTCTAGATAGATCAAAGGAATATCCAACTTTAAAAGACGATCTTAGTGGTGCAAAATCTAAAATCCTTAAGCTTAAAACATTGGTTAGTGATCAAGAGAGTGAATTTCTAGAGCTAAAAAGGTTAATATTGGAAAAGAACTCAATGATAGAGTCACTAAGAGAGAATAAGGACGTTCCTTTTCTAACAGATAGAACAGTGTTGGAAGAAAAGAACATGCACTATAGCACTAGTTCTAGCGAGAGGGAAGAAAGAGAAGATACAATTTGGGATAGAATACTTAACATATTTTACAAAAGTAAATAGTGAATACTAAGTTATTTGCAAATAGATTAAGAAAAGCAAGGGAAGAGATGGGATATTCTCAAAGGTCCTTGGGAATCAGGGTTGGATTATCGGACAAATCAATTAGCATGTATGAGAAAGGTTCTGTCTATCCACCAGTCGGGAACCTTCTGAAAATCGCCAAGGAGCTTAAGAAAAACATCAGTTACTTCCTTGAAGATTAGTTAGGAGGGGTTAACCATTTCTTTGCTTTTACTGAGTAACTCTTAATTACCTTTATAGCGAGGAAGCAGACAGCTCCGAAGATACCGAGTATCAATACCCATTTCAATATGGTCAGAAGTATGAACTGTGTAGATGTAGGTTGTAATACAAGATTTCTGTTTAATGTGATTGTATCATCAATAGAATTTGTATAATTAGTATCATGTTGCCAAGAAATTACAGAGACGGAGAAATCATATGTACCTGTCCTCAAAGGCTTTATATTTGCCTTGAAGGTATATACCTCACCTTCTTTTAAAGAAACAAACTCCTTGTGCTTTGTATTCACAGAAAGTGTACTTGGTACATTCCATATTATTTGTGTTTTAGATGAGTCTAAGTGAGGTTTTACTGTTAAGATATAAGGTATGTAGTTACCAAAAGGATTCTGAGTCTTTCTTTCCAAAGTTAGATCAAAATACTTATTTGTTACAACCTTTGTATTCTCATCTATTGTCTCAACAACAACCGCATCTTCCCCTTCGACTTCTGTTTTTGGGGTATTTTCTACCTCTACACCATCTGAGGCTAAAATCATATTAAGGGGTAAAAGGAATATTACTAGGAAAAGAAAGAAGAACTTCTTCATGATAATGTTTTTATAATACTCATTTTATATATTTCGAATACACTTTTACTCTCTTCCAGAGATATTGGATAGTCATCATGGACAATCTTGTTTCTAATCTTGTGAGCTTCCCACACCCTCTCATGTAGTCTCTTCTTAAATATTCTCTTTGCCTGCTTCAGATTTTCTCCACACTGAAGATCATTTTTAAAATATAACTGAAGAGACTTAGATAATAAATTATCAAGTTTGATAATACCATCTCTTCGCAAAGATAACTCTTCACTGTATATCTGTTCTTTTAGAACTTGTAGCTTCTCTAATATTCTCTTCTTTTTTTTCTCATCAATCTTCTTCCCATTAATCGCCACGAAGATGAAGAGTATCACTACAAGAAGGACGATTAATAGAGGCAAATATAAAGAACTATCCATTATTTATTCTCCTTTCAATGAAGTATATCAGAAAAGCAAAGAGTCCGAAAACCCCCAAGGAGAGAGACTTCGAGAGAAGAACTACATATATTGGTATCTCTTTCTCTATATTCTCATCTAGCAAATCTCCATGCTCATAATGTTCTGTGTTAAGTAAGGAAACGTCTAGAAAGATGTTTGATCCTTGAACCTCTTCATTTGGGATATTTATTTGCAGATGGGCACTTTGTTTAGGAATAATAATCTGAGAATTAAGATTGTTAACAGGATCAACATATTTTGCTATGTTACTAATATTCGAATTCTTAATGCTGAAGTTATTGATAGTAGTATTTCCAGTATTTGTAATGTATATATATCCTTTCAAAAATCTATCCGTTGTTTTGAATTTCTCAAATCTTAACTCTGAGCTTGTCTCGAACGTTGGATCAACACCTTCCCCACTATCTGATTTCACTACGAAGTCATTCTCTTGGTAAAAAGATAACTTGGGAGCTACTGCAGTCTTTCCTCTTCTGATTATGGTTATATGATCATGAAATGAACTACCAAAGATTGGTTTAGAGAAATACTCTTCAAGGAAAGGGTCCGCTGTAACCCAATTTTCTTTGTTTGAATCATAATATTCTACCCAATGATGATAGAAACCGTCAGAGGAATATCCTGTTATGTTTGAGATATAACCAATTACTAGTCTTGATGGGACATTATATTTTCGTAGGATTGCAATATAGAAGTCTGCATAATCTATGGGAGTGGAATCATTAGAAGACTCTGTTAGAGCATTAGCTCCAAGTCTTGTCTCGTTCACAAGTCCCAAAGTTATATCTGAGGGAAATGATAACCTCTCTATCACATATCTATAGACATATTTATAGAATAATTCTTTTTGGGGTTCTCCCAACTCTGAAATATCAGAGAAACCATCTTCGATTTCTAGCCCATTTCTTCTCAAATACGTATTTATTCTCTTAAACTCAGTACTGTTTGTGATGGACCAGTATCCTGTATTTTCGGTTAGATATAGTTTTGGATCTTCCTTCGAGGTTAAAGAATCAATCTTTTGAATATATCCCCTTATTCTACAATCTATGGTTGCTTCTGGAGCTACTATATATTTAAATATATAATTTCCATCTTGATCTTTGATTGTAGTGCTTGGTGTTGGTGATATCTCTTCCCAAATTATTAGCTGGGAGTTAGTATCTGATGGCACATATATTTCAAATGTCTGATTTGAATCTTTAGAACTATTTGAGAAGACCTTCGTAATGTCAAAACTGTATGTTACTCTCTCCCCAAATATCATAGAGATACTTTTGTAGGAGGGTCTATTTATCATGGTCTCCATATATTCACCATTAATCCTGATATTATCTATGGGATCAGATGTCCAAGCTGGCTCTCCCTTTTCTTTAGGGTATCTGATTAAAACAGAGCTTGTCGTAGTATCAGCTATCTGGGAGGAAAATGAGTAGGGTGCCCCTTCCTCGAATGAAGTATTGTAATGAAGAAATATCTCTAGGGGGGAATCGGGCCTAACAACGGAATTCTTTAGATCAATCAAAACATCTGTTATGGATCCTCGGTGATAGAATGTGCAATTCAATTCAGAACCTGACGCGTCCGTACATTTAACCTGAAGGTTGGGTAAGGGGATGGATGCTGTGTAATATGATATGACCCTAGGTGCATCACTTCTAATCTGCAGTAAGGTTTTTGTATTGACAATATTATTCCCAAGAGTATGTTCGAATGAAGTGTATACTTGGAAAAGTTCTGCAGAGTAACTAGGCTTAGAAGAAAAGAGAATGAAGAATATACTAAATAGAAACAGAGTTTTCTTTAAATAACCAGTCAAATTTCTCATATTTACGCATTAATTGTTTAATAACAGGAGTTTTTGGAGTTATATTATATTCCTTTAGTATTCTGTCCCAGTCCACCTTCTCTGCTTCATTAACAATTTTGTAGTTAGGATTACGGACAGTTTCCTGTTTAGCATTTTTCCTAATAATATAATAAGCTAAACCATTATTATCATCAAGCACAACTTTAGATCTTGCTTTGGTACTTAGGTATTCAGCAAATATCAGGGTTGTATTCTGCCTTGTATTAACAACAACCAATTCGTAACCAGGAGGGATAATGATTTTCTGCTCCTTTTTCGCTGAAACTTTGATAATTCTGTTATTCTTTGGATTTACATAGTTTTGGATAAGGATGGTAGCTCCTCCATATATGATATCAATTATCCTTGCATAGCTTCTGCATCTTGTTGCTCTTGTCTTTACATACTCTATACCTGCGAGATTAGGTTTGAGTGTATAGAAATTAACTCTGAAACCTTTGGATTTGTATATATCATTATTATCTAAACCTTTATATTTAGTATAGAAGATATCAGGGCAAGTTAATTCTTTATTTAGAAGTTGGTCTCTAACCTTGTCTATGCAGATATCGATCTTCTTCTCAAAAGAAAAGTCCTTAACAACAAGATTTTCGTTGTCATATTCTATTGGGAAACCAGAAGTCTTTTTAAGATCAATCCTTGCCATGAAGCTATTATATCACATGATACCTATTCTCTAGCAAAAGATTTGAGTAATTCAGATAGGATAAAGGCTGCTATTATATAGAAAACTAGAGCTACAACAGAAGTTACAGGAATTTCAATGCTGTTAATTTTAAGAGCGTTTGTAACTATTCCATCAAATGGATTTACGAACATATCACTAGTATTCATAATCCAGCTTGCGACACTGTTGGACAGGTTTGCACTTATCAAGAGTAGTACAATTCTAGTTATAACTAAAGCTTCAATGAACATTACAAATATATATCCTAATCGTATAAGTAGTTTAAGCATATTTAGAGACTTTCAAGATTATTTACATAATATTCTAACTCATTCATAAAGCCAGTAACACCCCTTGCCCAAGAATTCAATCCTGTCTCCCCACAAGGAGGACAGTATGTATTCTGAATGTCCATAGGTGTGAGATCTGTACCATATCCAAGAGCCAACCTCTCCGTTATGTGCTTAATTGCATCTTCCCATGTTGTGAACATGCTCCATCCAGCATCGTTGCCGTTAATTCCTCTCCACCCCCAAGCATTGTTTGAACCTTTTGGAATCAAATTACCGAATGCTGACTCTACACCCGATATTGACGCTACAAGACGCCAATCTAAACCATATTTGTCTGCCTCTGTAACAAAGACTTCTGCATTTTGTGCCATCGGAGAGTGATAATCTGTCAAGAACTTGTTCATAGCAAGAACCCTAGGATCTAAGGTGAAGAATTTTGTTCTGCTTGAAGTATTAGTACTACTAGAATAGGATGCTAAATTGTAATCTGAAGCATAAACATGAATATCAAAAATAGGCGATAGAGAATTCACTTGTGTTTGACTTTTTCCCCTGATGAATTCAGACATAGATGAAGATATAACATACTCAATCTTAGGAGATACAAAGAGGTAGTAACCTACCAAGAGGAGGAGAAGAATCGTAACTCTAATAATCTTGGAGTTAAGAAATCTTTCTTTTAGTGAAGTATTTGACTTTTTAACTAGGGCATCTGTCATAATAATCTAGTATATCAAATTGGGGCAATATTTGTTTATGTTTACACACCTACACCTACATACGGAATATTCTTTGCTAGATGCCACTATTCGAATAAAGGATTTGGTTGCGAAGTTGGAGGAAACTGGGATGAAGTCTTGTGCAGTTACTGATCATGGAAGTATGTATGGGATTTTCAAATTCCAAGATGCAATGAAACAAGCTGGTCTTAAGCCAATAATTGGATGCGAGATATATGTAGCTCCAAGGAGTATGCAAGACAAGGAATATGGTATAGATAATGAGTACTTCCACTTAGTTCTGCTAGCAAAGAATAGAAAGGGGTATGAGAATCTCATAAAGATTGTCTCAATAGCCCATATGGAAGGCTTCTACTACAAACCTCGTATCGATCTAGAGACATTGAAGAACTACACAGAGGGGATTATTGCCTTGTCTGCATGCCTTGCAGGTCCGATTAGTCGTCCTCTAATGAAGGGGGAGTATAAAGAGGCTCTGAGTAAGGCAAAGGAGTACTCCAATATGTTTCTGGACAACTTCTACATAGAAATCCAGAGGAATGGTATGGACGAACAGAATAAAGTTAATGAAGGACTAATAAAAATTGCGAAGGAACTAAAACTACCCCTTGTTGCAACCTGCGATTCCCATTATCTTAATAAAGAAGATGCCGAGATACAGGAAATTCTTTGGTGTATTAGTGATGGATACACTATGGAAGATCCAAACCGTCGAAGAATGCCTACCAACGAATTCTACGTAAAAACCCCAGAGGAGATGCAAGAACTCTTTAAGGACATTCCCGAAGCCATCGAAAACACCCAAAAGATAGCAGATAGCATAGAGGAGTATAGTATCGTTTTTGACAGAGTAGAGGTTCCGTACCTTGATCTCCCAGAGGGTGAGACAGGAGAGTCATATCTCCGCAAACTGACATTCGAAGGTGCGAAGATAAAGTATGGAGAAATAACAAAAGACTTAGAAGACAGAATAGAATACGAATTAAAAATAATACATGACAAAGGATATGATGACTACTTTCTAGTAGTTAGAGACATCGTTAAATTCTGTAGAGAGAAGGATATTGTTGTGGGAATGAGAGGATCAGGATGCGGGTCTGTAGTTGCATACTCCATAGATATAACAGCAATAGAACCCATATCTTGGGAACTATACTTTGAAAGATTTCTTAATCCCGAAAGACCCAGTCCCCCAGATTTTGATATAGACATTGCAGATAAAAGAAGAGACGAGGTTGTTAACTACACGATTGAGAAATATGGAATAGATAATGTAAAACAAATAGGAACATTTAGTAAACTTCAAACAAGGCAAGCCATAAGAGATGTCTCGCGCGTTATAGGAGTTGATCTTCAAGTTGCAGACTCTCTCTCCAAGATGGTAGAAATTGTTTTCGGTAAGGCGAAGGATATTGACTACATGATCGAACATAATCCTGAGTTTGCAACAACGATAAACTCTTCTGAAAAGACCCTTCATTTAGCAGAAATTGTTAGAAAGGTAGCTGGCCTTTGTCGTGGAGTATCAACCCATGCCTGTGGTGTAATCATAACACCAAGACCAGTAGTTGACTACTGTCCAATACAACGAGATGCTCACGGTGGAGGTATTGGAATGACCCAGTATGAAATGTTTGATATAGAACCACTAGGTTTAATGAAATTCGATTTCCTAGGTCTACGAAACCTCAACATCATAGGAGCAGCACTGAAAAAGATAGAAGAGAGCAGAGGAGAGAAGATTGACCTGAGGGAAATAAATCCAAAAGATAAAAAAACTTTCAAACTAATAAAATCAGGACATACCATTGGTATTTTTCAGTTGGAGAGTGAAGGAATGAAGAGAACTATTCGAGCCCTTCAACCAGAATCAATGGAAGACATCTGCTATATACTATCTGCATATAGACCTGGCCCTATGCAGTTCATCCCAGAATATGTTGCTGTTAAGAAAGGCAAACAAGAACCAGACTATGTAATTGATGCACTGGAACCCATTCTCTCTGTTACCAATGGAGTTATAACATACCAAGAGCAGGTTATGAAAACCGCAGAAGTAGTCGCAGGATATTCACTGGGCGCTGCAGACATGCTTAGGAGAGCCATGGGGAAGAAGAAACCAGAAGTAATGGCCGCCGAGAAGCCTAAATTTGTAGAGGGTGGGATAGCAAAAGGATATAACAAGGAGGATGTAGAGGGTCTCTGGGAGAAGCTTCTCCAGTTTGCAAACTACGGTTTCAATAAAGCACACAGTGCCTCATACGCCACAGTCTCATACTGGACAGCATATCTCAAGGCAAACTATCCCTTGGAATACATGGCCGCCCTCCTAGAAGGTGATCTGGACAAATTCGATAGAGTAATCCTCGATCTCGATGAATGTGAACGCTTAGGAATAGAGGTTCTTCCCCCAAACATCAACAGGAGTGGTTTCTATTTCACCGTTGAGGATGGGAAAAATA
Organism: uncultured Candidatus Saccharibacteria bacterium; assembly: GCA_964452735.1. Lineage (GTDB taxonomy): Bacteria > Patescibacteriota > Dojkabacteria > SC72 > SC72 > UBA2177. The sequence goes on along the minus strand of CAYVNA010000013.1, from coordinate 13,508 downwards.
TTCGATTTGGATTAGGGGGAATAAAGAATGTAGGGAAAGACATCATTAAAGGAATAGTACATGAGAAGGAAAAAAATGGCATATACCAGCATCTAGATGATTTTGTAAGTAGGAATTTTGAGAAAGTAAATAAAAAGGCAATAGAATACCTAATAATGGCAGGAACAATGGATGAAATGGGGGATAGAAGTGCACTTCTAAGTATCCTTCCTGATATATACGAAAGATCAAAATCTGCTAGAAAATCTTTCGAAATAGGACAAATAGATATATTTTCTCTAGATGGGAATAAGAAAAGTGAAACTATTGAAAAAACCCCAGTACCACTTAACATCACCACAGAAAAGCCACAGATTCTTCAGTGGGAGAAAGAACTCTTAGGCCTATACTTCTCCAGTCATCCTTTAGACCCTCTACAGGAATTCTTTGAACAAAAAAATACCATATCAAT
>CAYVNA010000013.1:0-13029 GCA_964452735.1 uncultured Candidatus Saccharibacteria bacterium | reverse complement strand
AGAAGCCTTAGAAGAGAAGAAAAACAACGATTTAGTAATACTAGGTGTAATGGTTTCTAAAATCAGGAAAATAACAACAAAGAGAGGGGATGTGATGGCATTTCTAACTATAGAGGATAAAACTTCTAAAACCGACGCTATTATCTTCCCAAGAGTATATCAAGAACTTAAAGACTCTCTCATTGAAAATAAACCAATGCTCATAGCGGGAAGACTAAATGTTCGTGATGGTGAAAAGAGCATAATCGTTGAAAAAGCAAAGTACATAGATGAGAGTAAATACTCCTCGGAATTCAAAGGCGTAGTATTTCGTATAACCCCAATACATACAGAAGAAGAGATAAAAGAACTAAAGGAATTTATCTCTAGGTCGGAAGGTGATATTCCTGTTAAAATTGTTGTGAATAATGGGGAAACTAAAAAGACTGTGATATTGGAAAAGAAAATCATGATGAATGAAGAGACAAAGAAATGGATCAAAAGGTTTTAATACTGGTATAATCTTCTATGAATTTAGACAAATTAGACTCTCTACCATCAAATCCAGGTGTATATAAATTCCTCAAGAAAGATGGGGAAATACTATACATTGGAAAGGCAATCAACCTTCGAAATAGAGTTAGGTCATACTTCTCAGATAAACACACAGATAGACCGAGAATAAAGAAGATGATTCCCTTGATAGAAGATGTCGAAACTATAGAGACAAATAATGAGATAGAATCCTTGGTTCTTGAATCTTCATTAATAAAAAGACATCAGCCATACTTCAATTCAGATAAGAAAGATGATAAATCATATAGCTGGATATATATTTCCACAAAGGAGAAGTTCCCAACTGTTAAGATTGTTAAGAAAGTGTCAAACGAAGAACTTAGATTAGGCAAACTATATGGTCCATATCCAAGCTCTCTTGCAACAAGGAGAATTTTCACATACCTTCGTAAACTCTACCCATTCTGTACATGTAAAGAATCCCAAAGAAGCTCAGGGTGTTTGTATTTTCACCTTGGCCTATGCCCTGGTCCATACCAAGGGCATATTTCTGAAAAAGAATACAGAAAGAATATAAAACAGATAGAGAAGTTCCTTTCTGGAAGAAAGAGAGGCCAGATAAGGATACTAGAGAAGGAAATGAAAGAATATTCTCTTAAACAGGAATATGAGAAAGCAAGGGAGTTGAGGGACAAGATTAAGGATTTAAACTACTTAGGTGAAAGGATAGATTTTGAATATGAAGACTCTGACACATCGTATATTGAAAGAAGAAAGAAGGTCCTTAAGCAGTCCTTTAAAGAGTTAGAGATTGAGATAAACATATTAGATCTGAAAAGGATAGAATGCTATGACATTTCCAATATACAGGGGAAACTTGCATATGGGTCAATGGTGGTTGCGGAAGATGGTGGTATTGTTAAATCAGAGTACAGAATATTTAAGATTCGAAGAGAGGAGAAGCCAGATGACCCAGGGATGCTCTCAGAAGTTCTGCAAAGAAGATTTTCATCAAAGAATAGCCATAAATATACAAAAGATCCGGAACTTGTTCTGATAGATGGTGGTAAGTCTCAACTTTCTGTAGTAAGTAAATTTGTACCAGAATATATTAAACTTGTTGGGATTTCTAAGGGAAAGAGGTTGAAACGAAGTGGATCAAAACAGTTAGATGAATTTTGGATTAGAGAGGGTGGTATGATATCAGAGATAAAAATAAGGAATAAGGAAATACTAATAGATCTGAGAGATGAAGCTCACCGATTTGCAATTCTCCATCATAGAAAAGCTAGGAGAAAAGAATTAGAGACAATGAAATTGAGTAATATTCCAGGAGTTGGAATAAAAAGCTCAAAGAAACTCCTAGCCCAATTTGGTAAATTAGAAAACATTAAGAGACTAAATTACAAGGATATTGACAGTGTCTTAGGGAACAAAAGAATATCTAAACAAATATACGAAGCTCTTAATTCTTAGAGGAGATCACTTGAGGTTGCAACGAAGAAAATAGATACTCAAAGAATGGATTGTCTAGACTATTTGAATCCAATACATACAAAACACCATCATAGCTATTAGGTATAACGGCAACAGAATGTGTTGATCCATTTAAAGAGATTTCTCCTTTAATAGCTTTTCCGTAGTTAGTATAGGATATCGAGGTATTAAGAATGCTAGAATTTTGTCCTTCACTCTCCTCAAATGTTGTAAGGTATTTTCTCAGAGCATTGTCCAAAAGTGTATCTTTTATATATGCAACAGGAACGAGAGAGATACTTTCCTCGGTTCCCAGTTTCTTAAGATAAAGAGATCTCATATTTTCGAAAGAGGAGACCTTATACGTTATAATATATTCTTTTGGGATCTGTATGACCCAAGGATAATCTGGTAGTAGATCCATTAAATCTTGATTTGCAAGTAACAGCTCTCTCTCTACTTCCTTCTGAACTCTAGAACTGAGACCATTGGAAACTTCCTCTATCGTTATTAATTCATACCAGATATCATTGAACTTAGAATAGATTCTAAGACCCTTATCCCCCTTTTTCCAATACTCACCATCTTTCATAGTTTCAGATCCTGTCTCAACTGTCATAATATATTCCCAACCATATTTAGGGAGAATTGATTCGTAATACTTTTTGACATTATTGAAGTTTTTTCCAAAAGGGAGACGGTATGCTGAATTTCCAGAACTAATAAAATTCGTTACAGAAGATTCCTCTAACTGATCCTTAAATATGAAGGATGATCCTGGGAAGATAGGTACTTCCTCTATCCCGACAACAATTTCAAAAGATTCCTCGTTCTCACCAGTAAATCTTGTATTTAAAATTACTCTAACAGAAAGGTATAAAAGAGAACAGACAACAAGGATAATTAGAAGTATATTGAAAGTCTTTTTGAAACTAATCTTATTTCTCTTTGGGCTATTGTGGGATTTCTTCTTGAAAAAGAAAGTCTTATTCTTTTTTCTCAGAGGAGGATTCTCGCTACGAGAGGTAGATAGGTGAATCTTTCCGAAATTGTTTTTCTTAAACTTTCTTATACTCATCTATATAGATATGTTACATTATTTTATTTCTATTTAATATATTCATATAGTATAATTCTGTTGCAATGCGGGATCGTCTAAAGGTAGGACACCGGCCTTTGAAGCCGTCAATCATGGTTCGAGTCCATGTCCCGCAAGTAGTTTTTCCTGTGTCGAACATAGTCGTTTTTCTTTTCCCAGAGAGGGATTTTTAGCATTTATCTCAAGTATTTAACTCACTATGAGGTATGAGGACTTTTCCCTCTGAAAAGGAGAAGAGCTTTAGAAAGTTTCTCTCGTGATGATAGTAGATCTTGGTTTTCATTTGAATTCCCTAGATCATCTAGAATATTCTCAATTTCTTCTTCATTGAGGAAGATGTCGTTCTCATCCTTCAACTCGCTTAACATTAATTTCTCATTAGATGTGTATTTTAGTATCTCAGTTATCTCCTCTTTAGTTAATCTTACTATCCCTCTATTCATTTTTAATCCCTTATAAATTATTTAATTGTACTTTTTAATTCCGAAAGTTGGTCTCTGATCTCTGCCGCTTTCTCAAATTGGAGCCTATCAGCAGCAATCAACATGTCTTTCTCCAAATTCTTAATTAGAAGTTTTGCTTCTCTTTTGTCCAGCTTCTCTATATCTAAATCAACACTTTTGTCTTCAGAGTCTGTTTCGACAAGCAATCCTCTTATATCTTTCTTGATGCTTTTGGGAACTATCCCGTGGGCTTGATTATATTCAATCTGATACTCTCTTCTTCGTTTTGTCTCAGAAAGAGCCTCTTTTATACTTTTTGTAATTGTATTTGCATACATAATAACTCTTCCGTTGACATGCCTAGCAGCTCTCCCTATTGTTTGGATTAAACTAACCTTTGAACGCAAGAATCCCTCTTTATCAGCATCCAAGATTATGACCAGAGAGACTTCAGGTAAGTCTAGACCTTCCCTCAAGAGGTTTATACCTATCAATACGTCATATTCTCCTAATCTTAGATCTCTTAGAATTTCAACTCTCTCGACAGTATCAACGTCAGAATGAAGATACTGAACCTTTATTCCCAAATCTTTTAGAAAAATAGTCAAATCCTCTGCCATTTTTTTTGTTAATGTAGTAACTAAAACCCTCTCACCCTTTTGTACATTTGCTTGGATTTCACTTACAACATCCTCTATCTGACCATCTGTTTTTCTAACATCAATCTTTGGATCGAGTAAACCTGTTGGCCTTGTAAGGAGCTCTGTGACAGAATTATTACTATCTACCAATTCCCACTCGGACGGTGTGGCTGAAATGTATACTGTGTTTCCTTGCCTTTTTTGAAATTCATTAAAATTCAAAGGTCTATTATCCCTAGCACTTGGCAATCTAAACCCATATTCGATAAGGTTGTCTTTTCTTGCTCTATCACCATTGTACATACCCCCTATCTGAGGAATGGTTATATGTGACTCATCAATAAAAAGTAGGTAGTCGGAAGGAAAGTAATCAAGCAATGTATATGGCGGCTCTCCAGATTTCCTTCCATCGAAGTAAACACTGTAATTTTCCATACTCTTGCAGTATCCTACCTGTTCTAGCATTTCTAGATCATAGTTAGTCTTTTGCTCTAATCGATATGCTTCAACACTCTTGCCAATATTTTTCAAGAAAGCTAATCTCTTTTCCAAGTCTGTTCTTATTCTCTCTGTGGCATTTTTAATTATTTCTTCAGAATAAACTAAGGATGTGGCAGGGAATACTAATAACTCTTTCATCTCTGAAATCTTCTGTTTTGTAATGGGATGAACCTTTGATATATTGTCAACCCTGTTTCCCCACAGCTCTATTCTAAAAGAAAATTCTTCATATGGAGGATATATTTCCAAAATATCACCATTAATACGAAATACTCCATTTGTGAAGTCATATGAATCTCTATTATATCTCATAGAAACTAGCTCTCTTGATATTGAAGATAGCTCTAACTCTTGACCTATGAAAAAAGACAGACTTTTATTTTCATAATTCTGTGGACTCCCTATGTTGTATATACATGATACAGAAGCCACAACAATGGTATCTCTTCTTGTTAGTGCTGAGTTCATAGCTCCAAAACGAAGATTCTCTATCTCTTTATTAACCTCTGACTCTTTTTCAATATATAGATCCTTTGCTGGAATATATGCCTCTGGTTGATAGTAATCGTAATATGAAACAAAATACTTCACGGAATTGTTTGGGAAGAAGTCCTTAAACTCTTCGTATAGCTGAGCAGCAAGTGTCTTGTTATGTGAGATTATTAAGGTTGGTCTCTTCAACCTGTCTATTATATTTGCCATGACAAAAGTCTTTCCTGAACCAGTTACTCCAAGTAGTGTCTGACGTGTTTTGCCCTCAATAAGATTTCCTACGATATTCTCAATCGCAGATTTTTGATCGTCAGACGGTTTGAATTTTGAATTAAGTGAGAAGCTTTCCATAGTGTATTCTAGCAGATATGGAGATATGTTAGAATGATAGTAATGGATAAACCGAAATTAAACAAATTATCTCCCGAAGTAATTAATCAGATAGCTGCAGGTGAAGTCATAGAGAGACCTGCATCTGTAGTGAAGGAGCTTCTTGATAATGCAATAGATGCAAATGCTGAAGAGATAGTTGTTAAGGTTAAGAATGGAGGGATTGATCTGATAGAGGTGTCTGATGATGGCTTTGGTATTCCTCGGGCTAATTTAGAAGATATATTTGAGGCTCATACAACATCAAAGTTGAAGGATATAGGGGATCTGAATAACCTTTTAAGTATGGGATTTCGTGGTGAAGCACTTTCAACGATAACCTCTGTCTCTAGAGTCCATGTTGCAACGAAGTTTCTGGATGAAAGTATTGCTTCTGAAATTAGCTATGATGAAAATGGTAAGTCTGAGATTCGTAGTGTAGCCAAGGAGGGAGGGACAACTGTGAGAGTTGAGAACCTTTTCTTCAATATTCCTGTTAGAAAGAAGTATCTGAAAACTGCACAAACCGAGTATAGAAAAATATATGAGATTTTCCTCCAATATATCCTTATTCATCCAGAGATCAGGTTTGTTTTAGAGAAAGATGGAAAGGTTGTAGAGAAGATAGAGAAAGTGAATGATTCATCTCCTAAAGTAATAACACAGGAGAGAATACGAAAAGTGATAGGTAATGAAGAAGTATTAAAGATGTTTTCAGATGGTGCTGGTATTAAAATTGATGGATACATAGGACATCCATCTACTCATAGAAATAAATCTTCCAAATCATATATCTTTGTTAATGGCAGATGCATAGTTGATCGTGGAATAACGAGATCCATCTATGAGGGTTTCTCCAGATACCTACCCTTTGGTGAGAAGGTTGATTTCGTAATTAGTATTAATCTCACTCCTGAGATTGTTGATGTAAATGTTCATCCCCGAAAAGAAGAAGTGAGATTTGAAAACCCTTTTAGAGTCTACTCTGCAATAACGGAAGCTGTTAGGCATACATTAGAAAAAGAACTTTCATTTAAAGCTCCTAATCAAGATAACTACTCAGCTCAAGAAAGTCAGAGTATTTCCATGTTAAGAGATCGATTTAATCAAAAGAGTAGTATCTCAAATTCCTCCCAATCTCCTATGTTTAAATCAAAACCTTCTGTAGAGGAAACTCTGCTTTTCTCTAAAGAAATACTCAAAGAGGAATATCCGCAAAGTACAGAAATTGAAGAACAGATGGTTCTCGAGAATGACTCTGAGGTCAAGAATGTTTTCCAGATTTTTGATAAATATATAGTTATAGAGTTCCTAAATAGAAAGCTATGGATTGTAGATCAACATGCCGCTGCCGAAAGGGTAACATTTGAGAAATTGAAAAAAGGAAGAGATTCTTTAGATGTCCAAAACCTTCTAGTACCAATAACAGTAACGCTGAAGCCTGACCAGCTTCTGTTCATAGAAGAGAATAAGGATTTCTTTAACAAGATTGGGATTGATATGGAAGTAGAAGAGAAAAGCATAGAGATACATGCAATACCATCGGAATTCCTTAATGCAGATATGAAAGAAATAATTGACAGTATATTCGAAGTTGAGGATATTAATACCTCTATAAATAATATTCAGAAGATAAAGGATGATATATTAGCAACAATGGCTTGTCATTCTAGTATTCGCAGTGGTCAAAAGCTAGATAGAGCAACTATGCTGGACCTGTACTCTCGTCTGTCTATATGTGATAATCCATACAGCTGTCCTCATGGTAGACCAGCGATATGGAAGCTCGATATTAGTGAAATAGATAATAATTTTGAAAGAACATATTAATGGAAAAAGGAAAACTGTATTTAATACCAACTCCAATAAGTAATAAATTTCCAATTTCAAAAACACTCCTTCCCAATGACATTCCCATTGTCTCAGAGATTGATTTTTTCATTGTTGAGACAGCTAAAACAGCTCGGTATTTTTTGAAAGATTTGGATTTGAAGAAACCAATACAGGAAATCTCAATCAGAGAGTTGAATGAACATACCGATGAATCAGATATTCAGGATCTTTTGGAACCAATTATGAGTGGATATAACATGGGATTATTATCGGATGCGGGAGTACCTTCAGTCGCGGATCCAGGATATCGTATTGTTTCATTAGCACAATCAAAAGGTATAAAGGTTGTTCCACTAGTTGGTCCGTCTTCTATTCTGCTTGCCCTCATGGCTTCTGGTCTAAATGGACAGTCTTTTGCTTTTAATGGGTATCTTCCTAAAGAAAAGGGTTTGAGGAGAAAAAGGATAAAGAGTTTGGAGAAGTTAGCTATTAGTACAAACCAGACACAGATCTTTATGGAAGTACCATACAAAAACAATGCTATTTTGGAAGATGTTCTTGCAGTATGTTATGACAATACAAGACTTTGCATAGCAAACAACATTATGTCTGAGAAGGAAACCATTACTACGAAAAATATTGGCCAATGGAAGAGGGGAATTCCACTTTTAGAAAAGTCTCCCTGTTTATTTTTAATTAATAGATAAATGTCGCTATTCATAGCATCAACACCAAATACTGAAAAGGATGATGTTCTTTTAGCAAAGAGACTGGTTAGAGGTAGGAATATCTCTGAAAATTCTGTAGAAAAATTAACTACTCTATATCCAAAAGGGCTCTTCTTTAACCGTGGGAGAGAAGCGATATTCTTCCTATTAAGAAGCCTGGGTCTAGGGGAAGGTGATGAAATAATACTACAACCATTTACCTGTATAGCAGTTGTTGCACCTATTATTTGGAGCAATGCTAAGCCTATCTATGTTGATATTGAGAAGAATACGTTTAATATGGATCTTAACCTATTAAAGAAGAGGATTACAAAAAAGACCAGACTGATAATTGCCCAACATACTTTTGGGAACTTGCTAGATATGGAAGCTTTGAGGGATATTGTTAATGGAGAAAATCAAAAGCGAAAAGAAAGTGAAAGAATATATATCTTGGAGGATTGCGCTCATCTCTTTCCTTCCGATTTCGAAGATATAGGTAAGTACTCAGACTTCTCTCTATTCAGTTTTGCTCAGGATAAGGCTATTAGTTGCACCCAAGGGTCAATGTTGCATATCCCCGATGATGAAGTATTGAAGGGTATGAGAGAAGAACATAGGACTTTGAAACAGAATTCCAGAAAAGAATCTATGTATAATGCTAAATATATTCTCTATTGGGAATATATTAAGAGATTCTACTATACTAAACTGATCCCATTTTCCAATATTACCATAGGTAGGGTTGCTCTGATGGTCTTAAGGTTTCTTGGCTGTTTAAGAAAACAAGCTTCCATAGGGTCTTTAGAGGTATCGGATCCTGTTAAGATGGGAGATGTGCAGGCAGAAATGCTTTTTCATCAGATTTCTAAAGTAGAGAAATTTAATAATCATAGAGAGAGAATAGTTAGGAGCTATAAAAGAAATATTGCTCTTAAGAAAAGTGAAAACTTAAGTGACTGTCTATTAAGATTCCCGATACTTGTTAAGAATAGAGATGAGGTTTTGAAGGAATTTAAGAAAAAGGAAATCATTATTGGTTCTTGGTATACCTCTCCTGTATTCCCTCTTGATTCAAAAGATCACCTATCTAGGGTAGGGTATGAGTTAGGTAGTTGTCCTAACTGTGAGTTTTGTAATAAGTATATTATCAACTTACCTACGAATATACATACTACAGAAGAGGATGCCTTGGATATCTCTGATGTAATAAACAGGGTGGGGAAGGAAGTTAAATTATAATATCAATGATATGTCTTTGACTTTTACAAACATAGAGAATGATATGGAGTGGGATATGCATGTATTATCTATGCCAAAGTACTCATTTCTTAACAGTAGTGCAAGATTTAGATATAACAAGGATGTAGGTACAGCATTTAGGTATTTGATTTCTGATGGAAACTCACCTCTTGGCATTATCTCTATATCTATTGGATTTTCAAAAATTTTCGGGAAGTTCTTAGAGTGCAAACATTCCCCCATGTTGCTTAAAGATACAATGGATTATTGGAATGAGGTTAAGGATTTTTGTATGGATATAGCGAAGGAGAATAATTGTTTTATGTTTAGGTTCTCACCATTATATTCTGAGAATAACGTTTTAGAATCTTTCTACAGTAATTCCGGATTTGTAAAAGCACCAATACATAATGTTGATGCTTTGATATCTCAGCAAATAGATTTGAGGAAGGATATGGAGGTTTTGAAGATGGAAATGAATAAGACAAAAAGGAATCTTTTGAATAGATTATTATCTGATGAAAAAGTTTCTGTACAGATATTCTCTGATGACTCACAGTTCGAGTTGTTTAAAGACTTTCATGAGCAAACAGTGAATTTGAAAGGGTATACTGATAAGCCAACAGATCTGTTATTAAGAGAACTTCGCGAGCAAGTTAAGGATCAAATGTGCCATATGTTGGTTGGCTACTATGATGGCAAGCCTATTGGGATATGGCAATGTACTGTATATGGTAGTAACATGCATCTTTATCAGGCTTGTATGGATACTAGTTTCAGGGATAAGAATATAAATATTACATATTTTCTTTTCTGGGAAGCGCTTAAATTGGGTAAAGAGAAAGGATGTTCAACCTTTGACCTTTTTGGTGGTGTAGTACCAAAGGATTATGAAGAGAGGGATCATCCATGGAGAGGAATTAATGATTTTAAGCAGAGTTTAGGAGGAGAGAAGGTAACATATATGCATAGTATGGATTATGTGATTAGCAAATGGAAATACCCCATCTATTATATATATTCCGAGATAAGGACTAGACTAAAAGGTCATACAACAAAGTGGTAGATGATTACCAACTTCCACCGCCTCCTCCACCAAAGCCACCACCACTTGAGCCTCCACTAAAGCCGCTACCTCCCGAACCTCCATGGCTAGACGAGAAACCTCTTGATGTTGTTGGATCAACGGACTTTGATTGTACATTCCTATTTATATTCGATATGGAATTGACTAATAGATATGAATTGAACGTGCTCATATCACCCTCATACCAAGATGGTGGTTCTTTATATATGTCTTCAAATTGCTTTGCCCACTTTTTCTCAAGGCCAAAGATTATTGCATAGGGTAGTAGCTTCTCAAATACACCGGCATACTTCTTGGGATCATTGTGGAAATCAATTCTGTTTTTCTCTGCTGTATTAATATACATCTTCAACCCTTCAAGTTCATAGTATATTTCATTCCCTTTTACACTTCTAAGATCAACAAGGAAAGAAAATAGTAGAACTAGACCAAAGGATCCGAAAAAACCAAAAGTCCATCCGCTAGCGGCAATATATAATAAGGGAGCAATTGTCATAAAGGAGGCAAATAAACCTACTATACCAGTTACAAGTAATATTGTTTGAAGGTTCTTTCTAGAAGTATCAAAGTAATCATCACTATACATTAGAGAATTAAGTTTTGTATTCAGATTACGTACAGTAATATAGAAATCCGAAGGTATTTTCTTTGTATTAATAGAATCTTGCTTTTTAAAAAGTCCATCTAAGAGAGATTTCGTAATATCATTGTTTGGATCTCCATTTTCATTTTCCCTCACTAAAAGGTACTCTTTTTTCCCTTCCTGCTTAATTTTAATATAGCCATTAATTGCTAAGTCCAGTATCTCAGCGGTTATATGCTTGTTATTGAGAATCTTTGAATAAATATATCCTGATAATAAAGGAAATAGCCCTTTCTTGGGTTCGTAATGAGGAATAATTGTTATTTTCTTGTTCTTTCCCTTTTTATTTAGAATATTCAGGAGGATTATAAATACTGGAATAGGAAGTAGTATTCCAATATTTGCTAATAACATAGCAAGCATTTGTCTCTGTGTAGTGTCCTCAAGTGTTCCTTTAGGCATCTTAAGAGCAACTGTATATCCCTCGTAGGCATTCAATACAGATCCAACAGATACAGTTGTTTCCGTAGGGGAGATTTCTTCAAAGAGACAATTAGATTCTTCAGATCCAGATGCTCCTGTATAACAGACTCTCTCTGTTATATTCCCAGGGACTGTTATTGAAGCGGAAGATTGATTGATAGGGATATTCCAACCATTTCCCGTAATGTTAAGATATAGCTCATCATGATCATCAAAGTAGTTCACAGCATTCTTTAATGTATATGAGATAACAAAGACATACTCACCCTGTATTGTTACCTCAGGATCACCAATCTGCAAAACAGTATAACCATCTGAATAACTTCTTTCATAATCAGAACCTCGAGTATTTTGAGAATTCTTTTGATAATAGTAAATCTCATTTATAGATAAAGTCGTAGGTCTTTTAAAACCTCCTGCTACCTTGTAATCTGTTGGTATCTCTCTTATTATCCCATGTCTGTATGTAGGAAAGTAATAATGTATTTCTTCCTTAATGTGAATATCGGTATTCTGCTCTAAAACAATATCTGAATGGAAAAAAGTTATTTGCTCACTATATAGAACCTCTTGTGCATTCGCAACAGAAGGTAGAAAGAAACTAGTTACAAGAAAGATAAATAGAGATATTACTCTTCTCATAGTTATTAGAATTTTATCTCAACATTTTTCTTTTCTTCCTCTGATGCTTCAAAGAAAGGAAGCTTAGAGAATCCAAATATTCCAGCTAGTAAATTATTGGGGAATACAGCAATCAAAGTGTTGAAATCTCTAGCAGAACCATTATAGAACCTACGAGACTTCTGTATATTCTCCTCTAACTCCTTCAAACTAGATTGAAGATCTTGGAAGTTTGTATTTGCTTTTAATTCAGGATAGCTTTCTGCTACTGCAATAATTTTAGAAACTGCTTTTGATAATTGATCCTCTATCTCCATCTTCTCAGAGAGAGAACCTGCAGACATAGCTTTTGACCTCATCTCTGTTACCTCTTTGAAGGTATCCTTTTCATGCTTTGCATAACCCTTAACTATCTCTACAAGATTAGGGATCATATCATATCTCTGTTTCAAGAATGTTTCGATATCTGCAGATGCTTCTTCTACTAAGACTTTTTGCTTAGCTAATCTGTTATAAAGGCCAACAAGCAATGCAGCTAAAACTACTAAAGCTCCAATTATGTAATACATTGTTTCTATTTTGATAATTTAAGTATTTACTACTACTATATTATATTCTCTGTAGCATAATTGCAATATATCTTGCTGTTAGAGTGTGGAACTCTTTCTAGAAAAGAGTCCCACTACTGTAGAATTTCTTCATACAGTCTAACAGCATTGCCCAAAGAAAACGTCTTTTCTTTGGTACTTTGTACTAGCGATCCACTAGTACAAAGAGAGTAGGTCGATTTAACAAAAAACCGACCTGTGCTGGCCGGTTGTAATCCGTTATATGAATATAACGTAAGGCGTTGTTGCTATCTATTTATACCAAAATAGAATGTTTTTTTCAATACTTGTAATGGTCGGGGAGACAGGACTTGAACCTGCGACCTCTGCGTCCCAAACGCAGCGTTCT
>CAYVNA010000012.1:0-27530 GCA_964452735.1 uncultured Candidatus Saccharibacteria bacterium | reverse complement strand
TCTTTTCTTCCATCTGTATACAATAGCACACGGAGAGAGAGGGATTCGAACCCTCGGTACAGTAACCTGTACAACGGTTTTCAAGACCGTCCCTTTCGACCGCTCAGGCATCTCTCCTAAGGCTTAAGAATTATATCAAAATTTGACTAATTAAGATAATTTAAACTATCATTACTCTATGAAAACTACCCATATAATACTGTCTTGCATCATGCTCCTTTCTTTTCCGCTACAAGTGATAGCTAATGATCTTGATTCAACAAATTACAAACTCGTAGGAGTATCAACAACCTCCGGTGGAGGTATAGGAGAATCTGCTGGATACAACATACTCTCTTCTATCGGAGATATATCTATAAGTCCAAGAAACTATTCTACGAACTACAGAATAAACCAAGATCCTTCGGCAATGTTTACTGCTGCACAACCATCTATACAGTGCTTCGAAACAGATACAAATGGTTCTACAAATTGTACCTCTGGACCACAGGAACTACTTGACGATGGAATGGTTGCCCTCTGTGGCTCTGGAGGATGCTATGACAGAGCTAGGTTTGAAATTGAACCATATGTTAATCCAAGTGACACTCTATACATGGTACAAATATCTACAGATGATTTCGGTAGCGATATGAAGTGTGTAGATGGATCTACATTCAGTCCTAAAACTATTACTTCTTGCGATATAAATGATTTCAGAACCGAAGAGTATTGGGAAGATGAGATTTTCAACATAAGGAATCTTCAATCCAATACAGAATATTATATAAGGGTGACTGCACTTCATGGAGATTTTACACAATCAGACTACAGCCAAATAGCAGAAGCAACTACAACTCTGGGAGCTATCGAATTCGATATTGACGTTGCAACAGAGTCTGGGATATCAACAGAAAGTACCCCTCCCTACTCCATATCATTTAGTGGTTCCGAAAAGCTTGTACAGGGAGCACCTGCTGTTACAGCAACTAGTTTGATATGGCTCGATATAATGAGTAGTTCATCAGGAGGTCTCGCTGTAATACAATTTGGGAAGTACGGTGGGCTATATAGCCCCACAACAACAGAAACTATAGAGTCCGCTACAGAGAACCTTGATACTACTGGAGCAGAGGGTTTTGGCCTTCAAAGCTATTATCTTGACTATGACAATTCTCCATACTTAGGGGAACTAAGTACCACATCGGACTATTCTGGAAGTGGAAATTATGTTGGTATTGTGGGAACAACCGGAAGTAAAATATATGATGGGGATGGTCCCATAAATCTTGGGAGAGCTGGAATATATCTCAAGGCAAGGGCAAGCACAGAGAGAGCTTCTGCCTCCGATTATGGTGAAGAAATATATTTTATTTTAGTCCCAAGATATTAACAAATCTATTGACACTAGATCTCTGTTGATATATCTTTTACTAGATAATTAATTAGCATATTTACTGCCTACTAGAATGAAAAAGAAATATAGCTTGCCAACGATATTCTCGACAATTCTGCTAACACTATTCCTATTCCTTGTAGTATTCCCATCTTTCAAATCTAATGCAGGAACCCTTGACGGCCTATATTTCTATATGAGCCGCATGAAAGCAAATCTCGATGGTAGTTCCGGACAAGAGGTTGAATATGTTTTAGCATTCGCTCCTGACCAAAGTTTCTCCTCTGGTGGACAGGTTGACATATACTTCCCTATTTCAGATGGAGGAGAATGGTGTAGAAACGCAGGTACATTGACAGTTGCAGGAGTTGCTGCATCAGCTGTAGATTTAGGATCTACCCTATATGATATAGACTCAGCATTACCAGATTCCGGAGGTGGACTTTCTGCCTCTTGTACCGTAGGAAATGGTTCATCAACCGTTGATACTATAACAATATCTGGGCTAGGAGCTTTAACAGGAGGTACAACATATGGTGTAAAGATATCCAATGGCTCTTCTGCAGGAGTTATTGGGACTTCTTCAACCACTGGTTTAAGAACAATAACTGTTGAAGTAACACAAGGTTCAAGCATAGACTCTATGGCCTTTAGCGTATATATCATATCTAATGACCAAGTTGTCGTATCTGCAACGGTTTCTGCCGCACCATCCGTGAACTGTACCATAAGTACAAATACCGTAGATATTGGGACATTATACCCAGGAGGATCTTTTGCAACAGCTACTCACACTATTGGAACAAGTTCTAGTAATGCAGGATACTACTGGGCAGCATACGGACAAGGAGATGGCTCTGCAGATGCTGGATTGTACAAGAGTTCAGCAACTACATATTTGATTGCATCTACTGGTAGTACTACAATCGATTTAAGTGGTGGTAATTCTGAAGGTTTCGGAATGACAGTATCTGACCCTGACGCTACGGGTACTGCAACAGTTCCTTCCAACTTCCAGACTGGTACCCTAGGACAGTTTGGAGCTTTAGATAGGGCTCCCGCAGGAGCAAGATTGATATTATCACAAGCAGACGAACAAGCAAGTACTGAGAATTCAACTATAACTTATGGTGCAAGAGCAAGCTCATCTGCAGTATCAGGTAGCTACTCAGAGACCGTAACCTTCGTTTGTGGTGGTTATTACTAATTATGAAAAATGAAAATCTATACTCTGCCCCATCCTACAAAATAACAACCATATCAACAATATTGATTGCTCTCTTTTTTCTCTTTTCAAATGTATCACCATCAAGGGCTCAATCCCCCCTCTCTATTGGTACGGCACCGACATCAGAGAAACTACAACTAAGACCAGGAGAGAAATATCAGGGAGAAATAGTTGTATGGAACCTATCTACACAGACGACAACATATCAGATCGTAGTCAGAGGATTCAAACAAGTAGAAAATCAACCAGGAACAGCAATAATGCTAACAGAAGAGGAAGAGAAAAGAACCCTCTACTCTGCTGCAAGTTGGGTAACCACAAGTAAAGAACAAATAGAATTAGTACCAAACAAAAATGAAAAGATTTTCTATGAAATAGACGTTCCAGAAGACATTACAAAAGGAGAATACAATGTAATAATAGCATTCATCTCAGATACTGAGACAAAATCTTTAGGAACAACTGCATTCACAACACTCACCGCGGGAACACCCATACTCATAAAGGTTGGTGAAGAATTTGTAGAGAATGCAGAGTTATTAAAATTCTCAACTGACAAAAACTTCTATGAAGTCCCTACCGTAAGATTTGAAACGAGAATAAAAAATTTAGGAGATACACACATCTCCCCTGTTGGAGAAATCATACTTTCAAACATCTTCAACCAAGAGATAGGGAAGATAATATTCAACGCTAATGGACAAAGCATACTTAGAGACAATCTAGGAAACTATATGACAGTATGGGACTACGGATCATTCCTAACAAAAGATCGTAAGATAATTCTAGGTCCAATAAATGCTAAACTGATAGTTACATACAGAAATTTCCAACCGGGATTCGCTCCCTTAATTGCAGAAACCTCATTCTGGGTAATACCTTGGAAATATATTGTTCTTGCGATATTGATAATAATAACAGGAATAATAATAAACGGTCTTCGTAAGAGAATAAAAAGAAATAAAAATATTCAAAACTAAGAATGAAGCTATTCAAAGAGTTACCAAAAATCATAATAATGATATTTGTTACAATAACCTTTTGTCCTAATCTCGCCCATGCTAACTCACTATATCCGTACAAAAATGAAGTTAAGATATCTAGCCAAGAGAGAACTCGTGAGAGCTTTTCATTTAAAAACGATGAGAAGAAAACTATTTCCATATTCCCCTATGTATATACATACAATCCCCAGACATTACAAATCTATGAGTCCCAAGAATATACATTTTTAAGAGTTGATCAGGAGAGTAAAAAAGTAAGTCCCAATTCTACTATATCTATGAACTATGAAGTAGTACCTCCGAACAATTTGGAACCAGGTACATACTTTAATCTCATTGTACTAAGAAAAGAGGATGATTCAGAATACATAAAAAGTGAATTCCCAGTGGGTATCTCAGATAGTCTATCACATTTAGTTGTGCTACATGTCGTAGAAAATGAGGAAGGTGTGTATGGAATAACCTCGGAATTTGCATCAATAGATATAGAGATACTAGAAAACGGAATCCCTTTCATACGACCAACTCGCGTCAAATATACGATACAGAACATCACTAATTACGTTCTATCACCAAAAGGAGAAATACAGATCTATAATAAGAAAGGTGCATACGCTCCTATTTATCTTAAAATAAATACTAAAGAGAAAAAATTGTATCCAGGAGGTATTCTGGAAGAAGAGTTTGATATAGACAAGTACGATATTACAGATCTATTCAATGAGAGAATAATCATTGGAAGGTTCTATAACGGTATTGATGAGAACTTTATTATCAAGGATACAACACAACAACCTAACTATATTGTTATTATAATTATTGGACTCTCCCTAATAATGATAGCAATACTGATTAAATCTGTGTTTAAAGAAAAAGTAATAGAAAAGAAATCTAAAGTATCTGCTTAGTTGTTCTAAAACCAATCTTTGCAACCTTCCTCAGCTCTTCCTTACCAAACCTCCTTACAAACTCCTTCCCGCTATCAATTACATTAGACGCTCCTTTTGGGAAATCAAATCCATACTTCTCACCCATCTTTTTCATCTCCTCAAGAAAAATAGCTCTAGCAATTACAGATGCACTAGCTACTGCTAAATCTGATTCCCCTTTATGAAATTGTACCAAATCTATCTTCTTCCCCAACTCTCCTAGCTCATTACTTACCCTACTATCCTTTGAAGAGAATTTATCTATTACAACCCTTGGACATTCAATACCCTTCTTCTGAAGGTCATACAATCCCATTTCTATAACCTTAGAATGTTGCTTGGCTAATAATACTGCAACATTCTTAAACTCTTCATTCATGCTATTATATTCCTCTGGATAAACTATTGATGTATAGAACTTATCATACGGCTTAAGAACTTCATACATCTTCTTTATATTCCCATCTGATATCTTTTTGCTATCCCCGACCCCAAGCCTTAATACTGTTTTCTTGAAATCCTCATCTAGGAAGCAACTAACAACAACCAAAGGACCGAAATAATCACCTTTCCCTACTTCATCTACACCTAAATGATTAACCCTCTCCTCATTAGAAGGAGTATCCTTCTGTACAGAACTGAGTATTGAATTAAAATCTTCACTACCCTGCAATACCACCTTCATGCTTGTATACGCTGTACATACAGAGCCCTTAGAGCTTCTCATCCTCCAAGAGACATATGGATTTGCTAAATCAGCATCTATCCATCCAAGTTCATTCAAATGCCTTTTTAGAGACATTAGACTCTGATTATCCAATTTTACAGATACAGTATTCTGACTCATGCTAAGACTTCTTCAAAACTTGACCCTCAGGTGTATCCAAAACTATATATCCTGATTTCTCTAGCTCTCCTCTTAATCTATCAGATTCCAAATAGTCCTTACTCTTCCTCGCCTCCTCTCTTCTCTCTAGCAGATCTTCTACTTCTTTAGAATAGTTCACATCTTCAACTTCAAAAGCTTTATCTAGATCCAAACCTAAGACCTTATCGAAATCTAGTATGGTTGCAAGAATATCTTCTTTGGGGTTATCTGATTTGAGCAAATCATTAACTAGTGCTATGGCATTGGACATGTTTAGATTGTTCTCTAAGGAATCCTTGAAGTCCTCCTTATAGTTCTCAAGTACACTACCTACTTCCTTTCCTAAACTCTTTATTTTATCTAACATCCCTAATCTTGCATTTCTCGCACCTTCCAAAGACTCTACAGAAAACTGCATCCTAGTTCTATAGTTGACTGAGAGGAAAAGATACCTCAGATCTAGAGGATCAAAACCCATTTCAATGACAGAAGGAAGATCAAAAGAGTTTCCTTTACTCTTAGAAAGTTTACTCTCATCCTTATTCACAACCCACTCGTTATGAATCCAGTAGTTAACCACGGGATGTCCGAAAGCACCAATATTCTGTGCTCTTTCATTTGGATGGTGTACAGACATATGGTCTATACCTCCAGTATGGATATCAAACTTCTCCCCCAGAATAGTTGTACCCATTGCCGTACACTCTATATGCCAGCCGGGGAAACCACTTCCCCAAGGAGATTCCCAATTCATAATGTGGTTTTTGTATTTCCCCACTCTCTTCATCCAGAGAACAAAATCTGCTGGATTCCTCTTTTCACTATCTACACCAACCTCCTCCCTAACCCCCACATTCTTGTCTTCCAAACTCTGTCCTGTGAATACCGTATAGTCTGGAACCTTTGTTACATCAAAATAAAGAGCCTGATCTGTCTCATATGTATATCCATTTTCTTCTATCTTCTTTATCATGTTAATCATCTCCTGAATATATTCTGTTGCTCTAGAAAAACCATAGCTCTCTACATCTTTGAATGTTGCACTATCTGATATCAATTCACCATTAGGAGCAAGGATGTTCATCTTTCGGAAATCATCTAATACCGTATCTATATATTCATTTGCTATCTGCAAGGGATTCTTCCCTTCCTTTGTGGCTTGCAAATCCATTTTATCATCACCAAAATCCTCATCGCTAGTCATATGACCAACATCCGTTATGTTAACAACCCTCTTCACCTCGTATCCTAAATATACCAAAGCCCTGTGAAGAATATCCCAGTTGACATATGCACGAATATTTCCTACCTGCATTCTGTAATAGACGGTAGGGCCACAACTATATATAGAGATATTCCCATCCCTTATGGGGATGATATCAACAATGTTCTTATCAAGTGTAGAATACAGTTTCATTATATATCCCTCCTTCCTTCTAAAGCCTTCTTTAAAGTTAATCTATCTGCATACTCTAGATCAGCACCTGTTGGAAGACCCATGGCTAATCTTGTAATCTTTATTTTACCCTCTTTTAGAAGATTCTTAAACATGTCAACAATATAACTGGAGGTTGCCTCTCCTTCCAAGCTAGGATTAGTCGCAATAATTACCTCAACAATATCACTTTGAACAAGGAGATCTTCCACCCTAGCCCTCAGCTCTTTCAACCTCAATTCCTCCGCACTTATACCCTCGGCAGGAGAAATAACACCACCTAATACAAAATATACTCCATCATATACTCCGGAATTCTCAAAAGCCACAACATCCAATGGCTCTTCAACTACACATATCTTATCTCCCTTCCTTAGAGGACTGCTACAAATATCACAGACCTTTTTGTCTGCGATATTAAAACATTTCTCACAATTCATTACCTCATTATCCATCTGAACAAGAGCAGATGCCAATTTGGATGCATCTCCATTTGGAGATCGAAGATAGTGATATGTCATTCTGGAAGCAGATTTGGGACCTATCCCAGGCAATCTTCCGAACTCTTCTATAACCTTTTCAACACTCTTAGGTAATACAGACATAATTCTATTTAAACATACTCTTTAATTGATCAAGGTCCATATCCTGAACCATTTCTTTCTGCAATTTCTTCTGATAGTCCTTGAATGCTTCCTTGAAACCTTTCCTTATAGCTTCGTGCATATCTGGAGAAAGATAATTGTCATCTATATGAACATCTTCTAACTCCTGTGCTCCATTCATGAATATCTTTATAGCACCATTCTTAGACTCTCCTTTTAATTTCTTCTCTCTCATCTTATTCTGAAGCTTCTTCGCCTCACTCTGCATCTTTAAGATCTCTACAGGATTTAACATTGTGATTGATAAAAAAGTTAACTAATGATTATTATATCCTAAAAAAGGGAATCTACATACCTTCAAATATGGCATCAATATCTTTTTTGCTCTCCTTCTTAGAATCTTTCTTCTCTTCTTTCGGCTTTATAACTGGAAGATTACGCAAGACAAACTCTGCATCTGATTTCTGCTTAGGCTTTATACTTGAATTCACAACACAAGATATATTACAACCAGTACCATATACATTCTTGAAAGTTTCTGATATTGCATTCCGACTCTTTGGGATCTCCATTCTCTCCTTGTGGAACTGGAACGGTACCTCAATGTACAAAACTCCCTTTTCAAACTTCACGATGTTTGCACCACCTAAGAAGGCATACAGATGCCCATTGAAAGGCTTTATTTCATTAACAAATGTTTCCCATTTCCCTCTTATCTCATCTACAGATATATCTTTACAGGTTGGGTCACCAACAACCTCAACTACATCAACAACCTCCTCCTTTTTCTTCTCTGGCTTCGATATCAATTTCTTAACATCCTTATTAACCATTTCAATATCCTTTATCTCCTGAGGTCTCATCATTTCAGGTATTATCAACTCCAAAACTAGTGCCTGGTTACTAGCATATCGGATTTTGTTCTCAGTCTCCAAAAACAGATTTATCAACTTATACACAGACTTCATATCACTATCCCTAGCAAAAGAATACTTCTTGTCTAAATCCCCAGTTATCTTCCCAGCTAGAATCTCTCTAAGGATATCCAAAACAAAAGAGGTGTATTGCTGAAGGTTTGTACCTTTTTCCTCAAGCTTCTTAACAACCTCCAGAGATTTAACACCATTACCAAGAAGAAGATTTTCTAGAAGAATAATTACACTATCTATATCTGGAATACCCAAGACCTTACTAACCTCTTCCGCAGTAATTTCGGAACGATCATTCTCCTGCCCACTGTATACAACATCAAACAGAGAGAGAGCATCACGATAGCTACCCTTTGCATTTTGGACTACCAAATCTAACGCCTTCTCACCAATCTTTATTTTTTCTTTTGAAGAGACATCTTTAAGTAGTTCTTTTATCTCATGATCTGTAGCTAATCTAAAATCATATCTCTGACATCTTGAAAGAATCGTTGGTGGCAACTTATGTACATCTGTTGTAGCTAAAATGAAAATAATGTGACCAGGAGGTTCCTCTAGTGTCTTCAAGAGAGCATTGAATGCTTCTGTTGTCAGCATATGGACCTCATCTATTATATATACTTTAAAGACACCATCTGTTGGAGAAAATTCAATCTTTTCCTTTAGCTCTCTAATTTGGTCTATCCCCCTGTTCGAAGCAGCATCTATCTCAACAAGATCCAGAAACCTTCCTTCAGAAATCCCTATACAATTAGGGCATTCATTACATGGATTGCCATCTTTCTTTAGATTCTGACAATTAACTGCCTTCGCTAAGATCCTCGCTGTAGAGGTCTTCCCTGTACCTCTAGATCCTACAAATAGATATGCATGAGCTATCTGCCCACTCTTTACAGCATTCTTCAGAAGCTTTGTTATGTGCTCCTGACCCCTTATCTCCTCAAAATCTGAGGATCTATATTTTTGATACAATGCGGAAGGCATGGTATATACTAGGACAAACAGAGATACTTGCCAAGTGATAATTATTTACCCAGCTTCTTAATTGCAGAAGAAAGCATTTGAGTGTATAGGCCATATCCAACAGAATTTATCGTACCTGACTGATTCTGACCTAGGATATCTCCTGATCCTCTGATCTCCAGATCCCTGTTTGAAAGGAGAAAACCAGAACCTAGCTCTTGGGACTCCCTTAATGCGTTAAGACGGAGAATAGCATCCCCTTTTAGAGTGTGGAAGAAGAAGTATGCAAAGGCTTGTTTAGAAGATCTACCTATTCTTCCCCTTATCTGATACATCTGGGCTAATCCAAGCATAGTCGCATCCTCTATAATCAAAGTATTTGCATTTGGAATATCCAAACCATTCTCGATTATCGTTGTACAAACAATAATATCTGTATTCCCATTAACAAAACTAATCATATTCTTAGACAATTGTTGAACATCCATCTGTCCATGAACAATACCTACTCTATGATGAGGAAACATATTGGTCAGTTTCTCGTACACATATTCAATATTATTCACTCTGTTATGAAGATAGTACACCTGACCTACTCTTTCCAACTCTTTGGATATCGCTTCCATAACTTTCGACCAGCTGAACTGTCCAAAGGAATTTTGGATCTCAACCCTGCCCTGTGGAGGAGTCGCAAGAACGGATATGTCACGGATGCCACTAAGTGCCATATTCAAAGTCCTTGGAATCGGAGTAGCAGTCAGAGAAAGAACATTTGTCTCTACTCTCTTAGATTTAATATTTTCTTTCTGCTTAACTCCAAACTTCTGTTCCTCATCTATAACCAGGAGTCCAAGATTTTTGAAGTTAATATCCTTGGACAATATGGAATGTGTCCCTATTACTAAATCCACACCCCCTTTCCCTATGCCTTCAATAACGGAATCCTTCTGCTCCTGAGACGAAAATCTTGAGAGAGACTCTATTACAAAAGGATATCCTTTAAATCTCTCTCTTAGAACTTTCAGGTGTTGCTCAACCAACACTGTTGTTGGAGCCAAAAATGCTACTTGGTATCCAGAGTTCAACACAGCAAACATTGCTCTTGCAGCGATCTCTGTCTTTCCATATCCAACATCCCCAACTAAAAGACGATCCATGGGTTTCTCACTACTAAAATCATGCAATATATGGTTTGTAGCAAGAAGTTGGTCATCAGTATCTATAAACTCAAATTCCTTAACAAATTTCCAAAATTCACCGATACTCTCTTCATCTTTCAAAACACGAACACCCTTTGTGGATTCTCTTAGGGCATATAACTGAAGAAGATCCTTCGCAATATCCAATGCCCTATCCTGCGCAATCTTCTTCGTTCTATTCCAATGTCCACTATTTAAGCCAGTAAGCTTCGGTCTACGCATTCCAGACCCTATATACTTAGTTAATCGATCAGAAGATCTTAGAGGAACGAAGAGTTTGTCCTTTCCTGCATACTCTATCTCCATATATGTATTTGGACCTCTCTGTACAAGCGATCTATATATACCAATTCCATGGTCCTCATGAACTATATAGTCGCCAGGGACAACTTTCTTTAGTATCTCTGACGTACCTAGATCTACATCTTTTTGATCATGATCATATATCGAGAGATCTATCTCCCCAAGAACTTCCAGATCCGTTAGAACAAGAACTTTGGCATAGTTAGAAAGAAATCCCTTAGGGAAATTTCCTCCTGAGTGATTTGAGAAAACCCTATCTATATCACCCCGAACCGAAGGATCTACACTCAACATGTATTTATCCAAGTCGGAAGTCTGATACCAAACTTCATACCCTTTGCTTCGGTACCCCTTTATGATCTCATGCCTTCCAACTTCTGAAGTTACATTATTTAAATTAGTAATCTCCTTGACAGAGATATCCACACCGTTATCCACAATGGAGAGCTTGATACCTTTACTAGAATGTCTCTCATTCCCCGTGTACAGAGGAGTGTTAATATCAGGAATCAATACAGAGGAAAGATCCTTAATCTTCTTTCTACTACTTGGATCTATCATAGTGATACTCTCTATCTTCCTCCCAAAGGTACTGATGCGAAATAGTGTCCCCATTCCAAACGGCCATACTACACTTACATCACCAAGTACTGAAAACTCCCCCTTGTTCCAAACCCTCTCAACTCTCTCATAGCCTCTCTGCATCAAGGTATTTATATCCAAGGAATCTCCCTCATGTATTACATATTCCTCTGGGATGAAAGAATTACTACCCTCAGGAACCAACCATACTACACTATTGAGTAGCCTTCCCAGTAGTTCACATCCAAGCTCGTAGTACGTGGGAGATATACCAGAGATTTTTCTTGTTGTTTTAATATCCTCTCTTAGACCGGAATATCTCCCAACAAGTGCATCTACTATATTTTCATTCACAATGTTTTCTTTCACAGGGCTATTTTATCAATATCCTCCTAATATGTATAATGGAGATTAGTAAAATGAATTGGAAATACAAAACATGTTTCTAGCACACGGCCCTATCTCCTATCTTGCAAATGAGAAATTACAGAAGAAAAAGATAGAAAGATTAAAACTAAATGATCAAATCTTGATTGCTTTCCTTAGCCTCTTCTTTGGTATCCTCCCAGACTTTGATATGTTCCTTCTTTACGCAAAGGATTTACCAATATTTATACATCACAATATAATTACACATACACCATTCTTCTATATCACTATTTGGATATTATTGAAGATAGGGACAAAGATACTTCAGAAGGTACTACAAACAAGATGGCAGAAGATCCTTAACATGGAGTTGGCAAATATCATTGTTGATACATTCTTAATATCCACTATCGTTCATCTCCTTGCAGATCTTTTGGTGAGCAATATAATGTTGTTGTACCCATTATCAGATATAAAACTTTCCATACTTGGTAATCTCATATCCCCGAATCTATTTGCAGGATATCTACTAAGTCCATTTTTCGTTATTGAAATATTTTTCATTCTCCTTTTTGCATTTAGAATATATCTACGTTTTTTTAAAACAGCTAATTGGGGAAAGATTCTTTTCACCACAGTATTAGTCACCACAACTCTGTTCTTCCCGATAAGCTTGTACATTTGCTCAAGCACATATAATGATACAAGCGGAGTGGAGAAAGATAGGGATATGGATGGTATTCTTGATGGAATGGATTCGGATATCGGCAATGATGGTATTCCCAACATGTTCAAGGTCTCTGAGTCCGAGATTTTGGATAATACCCTAGATATTGTTAATTCTGGGAAGTGGGCTTCTAGTCAAAAAGATCTGAGATACAGATTAGGGGCATTTGACTCATACAGAATAATATCACAAGCATATATAAATACTGGATTCCCCATAGAACCTGTACTAAGAAATGGTGAGGCTGTTAACTCCAATGACTATTATTATGGAAAGAACCTTATATACCAAGACCTTCTATTCGCATATCTTCAAGACTACCTACTAGAACTGAATCTAGAGTCTAGTGTTAACATCCCTTCTTCCAAGATATTCTTCATCCTCGATGGTGAGCAGAATATACTTAACCTAGGAATAACTCTTGAGGGGAACTATTTAGCTATTGTCATGGATGAGGATCAGAAGATAACCATGCACTCATTCGAGGAAGTTAAGAATACATATAAGGATATAATCTTCTTGATACAAAATTAGATCAAGATATCGGCAAGGATGCCTCGGATTGCGTCATGTATTACCTCCTCTATTATCTCCTTCTCGTAAGGAAGGAATTTCATAAGGACATAATCTTCACCAAGGATATTTGGATTATCTCTAGCCTCTATACCTATCCGAATTCTCTTGAAATCATTTCCTCTTAACCTCTCTTCTACATTATTTACACCATTGTGACCAATTGGTGCCTTTCCACTCTGTATCTTGTACTTCCCTAACTTAATATCCAGATCATCGTGAACTAAGATAAAGCTATTGGGGATATCTGTAATATCAAATTTCTTGATAAGCTTGGAAACAGCATCCCCTGAGTTATTCATATATGTCAGAGGCTTTTGAAGTACAGCTATGATCTTCGTACCTCTTCTCACAAAAGAAAGATCGGACATGAAAATCTTTTCCTCTTCCCAATCCGAAACAACTATATCTTTTTGATAGAGGAACTTCTCTCTTAGAATATCTAAAAAGAGGAAACCAACATTATGCCTTGTATCTTCAAATTTCTTCCCTGGGTTCCCCAGTCCTGTTATTAATTTCATGTAGTATATTCTGCAATATATTCTCTTGCATTACAAATATCTCCTCAATATTTTTACCTTTTCCTAAGAAATTTTCTGTATGATCATACCCCAAGAGATGCAGGAAACCGTGAACAGCTGTTCTAAATATTTCCTCTTCGGGATAATTCTCAGAAATATATTCTGGACAAATATATACCTCACCTAGGATATCATTACTTTTAATCTCAAAAGATAGTACATCCGTTGGGTAGTTCTTTGATCGATACTGGCTGTTTAGTCCCTCTATGTATGCCTTGGATACAAAAATGAAATTAACATTATCTTCGGTGTATGAACCAAGATACTTCTCTAGAATCTTTTTAAAACTTTCCTCAGAAAGTGAGAATTTAGGATAGTATTTATGCAATAGAGACCAGTTGAAGACATTTACATCCATACTAGCTTAACAAGGACTGAACTATATTTCTGACTACAGTTCCATCAGCTTTCCCATTCAGTTCCTGCATTACTGCCCCCATAACCTTACCCATTTCTCTCATGTCCTTTACGCCAAGCTCCTCAACTTTTCTCCTTACAATGTTCTCTACTTCTTCATCGCTTAATAATTCTGGGAGATAGCTATTCAATACATCTAACTGTTTCTTTTCTTTTTCTAAGAGATCCACCCTACCCATTTTCTCAAACTGCTCTATGGAATCTTTTATCTTCTTAACTTCCTTCCTGAGTATTTTCTCTATCTCTGAATCATCCAAGGAATCACCCTTCTCAATTTCCGCATTCTTTATGGATGCTAAAGCCATCTTAAGGATATCCGACTTTTCGACGAATCCTTCCTTAGAAGCCAAAAACATATCTTTGCGAATACTATCAACAAGAGACATAAACTAAATATATTAATTTATTTAGCCCTTCTAGCAGCAGACCTTCTTCTTCTCTTCATTTTTGCCCATTCTTTTCTCTTCTGTATATCCAAGAGAGATTTCTTTACTCTATATTGCTTAGATCTATATGTTTCTAAGATTTTTTCTCTTAGAACTTCTCTATGCAATCTCTTCAGAGCACTATCTACATTTTCGTTTGAGTGTACTATGACTGACATATTTTATTTGTTAATTATATAACTTGGTGATTATATCACACCATATACATTATTTACCACAACATATTTCATCCAAGCATGTTTCGCATATCGTCGATATTCACAATATCCTTAACCATGAGGGCTATGACAAGAACAATTAGAAAAATCATGCTTGTATTTATAATGATTGCCTCTATACGGTCATCTAAATCCCTTCTAAGAATTCCTTCTAAAAAGAGAATCAGTACCCTACCACCATCAAGGGCTGGTATTGGAAGTATATTCATAATGGCTAAGGAAAGGGATAGGTCTGCTACCATGGAGAGGAAAACAACAACTCCCTTATATTTCAGATTATCAATGAGAAGAAATATCCCCACAGGTCCCGATACCGTATTCGAAAGATCAGAATAGTCCCCAGATTCCTGTGCCGTATTTATCATTGAGCCTAGGACTTTGGAAACAAGTTTAATATTGTTGAAAACATATGAGAATCCTGCCCAGAGTTTGAAATCCTCATAGTTATATACAAAACCGTTAGAGACATACACACCTATCTTGTCCTCTGTAACAGGAATTATATATTCTTTACACTCTTCTTCTTTATCATCACAGGCTAGGACAGACAATATTTCTTTACCTTTGATTAACTCAGAGATCTCCTTTCTATCCGATATTTGCACACCATCTATCTCTTTGAAAAAACCATACTTAGGAAGACCTGCTTTATCAGCATTTCCTTCAGAGATAGCTTCATAGCCTACAAGTTTCTCTAGCTTGACCCCTACGACATCACTTTCACTCATCTCTATATATATGGGGGATGTTTTCCACGAGTTTATACCTAAGAAAATATAGTAGAAGATAACTGCAAAGAGAATATTCATTGTAACTCCTGCTAACATAACAAATATCTGCTTGAACTTGCTCTTATTCTTCAAATTCTCCTTACTCCCTTTTAATTTCTCTTCCCCATAATCTCCAGGATCACCATCTCCCAATATCTTAACAAATCCCCCGAGAGGAATTACCCTAATACAATATTCTGTTCCCTTAAATTTCTTAGATATGAGTTTAGGTCCAAAACCTAGGGAAAATTCATATACCTTCGCGCCGATAGCTTTTGCAGCAAGGAAATGTCCCATCTCATGGATTAGTGTAAGAAAGCCTATTACAAGTATGAATAATAGTATATTTACTAATACTGAAAGCATTTACAAGGGAAGAAAATTTAAATAGTTAACAGGTCAGTTTCCTTTGATTCCTTGATACTCTCTATCTCTTGATTCCTCTCCTTAACAAACTTCTCAACCTCATCTCTAAGCCTGTCTGCTTCATCCTCTGACATCCCAGATTTCTGTGCTTCATCAATCTCTTTCATATATTTCTGCCTTACTTGTCTAATAGCGATTCTTCCATCCTCTATTCTCTCTTTCATTATCTTGACATACTCCTGCCTTCTTTCCTCTGTGAGATCAGGGATTTTAACTAAAACCCTATCTCCTTCTGTTATTGGAGAAAATCCTAGATTCGCACTACTAATACCTTTGCTAATACTTTCCAAAATACTTTTATCCCAGGGCTGAATATTTACTGTCTTTGCATCAACAGCACTTATCGTTGCTAAGTTCTTTAAGGGAGAAACTGTATCATATGCATTTATTAAAACCTCTTCTACAAGCTCGGGTGTTGCCCTACCTGTACGAATCTGGGAAAGATCCTCACGAACATGATCAACACACTTACCTAGATCTTTATTTAAAAGTTCTATATCCATGTATAGATGATATACCATTAAAAAATCATTGTAAATATGACTACTTACCCAATTCCCATATTAGAATCCTAGATATCACCAATGGCTCACCTAGTTTCTGTATTGCATCATCTAGAAGATTTGAGATCTTTTTTGAGTCATCCTTAAACCACCTCTGTTCCAACAAACACTTCTCCTCGTAGTACTTATTCAACTTACCTTCTATGATCTTTTCTATGATATTTTCTGGCTTACCCTCACTCAAAGCTTCTTTCTTAAATATCTCCTTCATAGAGGAAATCTCTTCCTCCGAGATAGAATCCTTTGAAACATATGATGGCTTCATTGCAGCTACCTGAAGTGCTAGCTCATGTGCAAATAGTCTAAAGTCTTCATTTCTAGAAACGAAATCTGTCTTACACTTGACCTCAACAAGAGCAACCAACTTCTGTTCCTTACCATGAACATATGACTCTATAATTCCCTCAGACTTCTCCTCCTCACTATCACCTAATGGTTCATCCCAACCCCTCTCCTTGATCAACTCTACCGCTTTTTCGAAATCCTTCCCTGACTCTTCAAATGCTAACTTACACAGTCCAATCTTCGCACCAGTGAGATTTCGAAGCCTGCTGATGACATCACTTCTCTTATTTATGTACTCCACAGCCTTGCCCATGTCACCTTCCGACTTAACCAAAGCCTCTTTGCATAGCGCCATTCCTGCGGAAGTCTTTGCCCTAAGGGTTTTAATATCTTCTACGGTTATTGCCATCTTTCTGTACTATTTAATTTATCTATTTGATTGATTTAAGAATCTCCTCTACTGCTTTCTCACCTATTCCCTTCAGACCAAGAAGTTTCTCTTTCCCAGAATCCTTTATATCCCCTACTGTATGGATATCTGCCTCTAACAATGCCTTAACAATTCTAGCAGATAGTCCAAGATCCTCGATGCTCTTCACTGCTCCATCATTCAAAACTTTCTCAGCTGCTTCTATTTCTGCATCTATATTTTTCTCCTTCTTAACAACCCGTACAACAGAAGTTCTAACCTCAGTCTCCACCTTTCCCTCTCTTAAAGCCTTCATTCTTTCTCTGTCTTCCTCTTCCATTCTCTCTTTCCTTTCTTTTTCCTCAAGGTATGCTTTATTTATCTGTGCCAGTCTTGCTTCATGATCTTTTCTCAAAGCAGCTAAAGATATACCTTTCTTAGATTCCTTAACAATACTTCCAAAAAGCTCTACAAAGAGAGATATACTCTTTATCGAGTCATCATTTGCAGGTATTGGATAATCTACTAAATCAGGATTACAGTTGGTATCTATCAATGCTATGATTGGAATTCCCGCAGTTCGAGCTTCCTTTATAGCATTCTTCTCAACTTTACTGTCTATTACGATAACTACCTCAGGGAGCCTATCCATGAATTTGATACCCATGTATATTTTGTTAAGTCTTTCAACTTCCCTCTGTAATAGGAGTCTTTCTTTCTTAACAAGACCTTCTAGACCACTAGCTAATTGCTCTTCCATCTTTATCAATCCCTGAACACTTTTCTTTATTCCATCAAAGTTTGTGAAAAGGCCACCCATCCACCTCTTGTTTATATAGAACATTCCAGACTCATCAGCAACTTTTTGTATTATGGAAGCAGCTTGTCCCTTAGTACCAACAATTAACACATTACCCCTTTCTGAGTATTTAGAGAGTTCTTCCAAGGCAATTTCCAATACTTCTCTAGTCTTGACTAAATCAATGATATGGATACCATTTCTTTCTTCATATATGTATTTCTTCATTCTTGGATTCCAAGCACTTTTCTTATGCCCAAAGTGAGCACCTGCTTTAAGAAGATCTATTAACTCGGGAGTTTGAAAGCTTTTCTTTTTAGTCTCTGCCTTCTTTGAGACTTCTTTTTTGACTTCTGTCATTTTTATTTCCTTTCCTTTTAAAAATATCTTTGTTGGACTATGTCCAGGATTGGAACAAAGATATATGAGATATATTAAATAACTGTAGGATTATACATAAGGAGAGGACTTTTTACAAGATCGCATTTATGTCTCTACCCTTTTCCATCCTTCGGTAGCTATGATAATGTGATCCAAAAGATGAAGGCCTACCAATTCAAGAGCATCTGTTATATTTTTTGTCATTGAGATATCTTCTAGGCTTGGAGAAGGATCTCCAGAAGGATGATTGTGTGCCATTATTATGCTACTAGCGTTTAATTCCAATGCTGGAATTATGATATCTCGGGGAAGAATATTCACACCATCGAAACTCCCTATGCAAATTATTCTTCTCTCAAGTAACTCAAATCTAGAATTAAGGAATAGTCCAATTACAAACTCCTGTTTTTTCTTTCCAATATCCTTCAGATTCTCATATGCATCCACAGAATTCTTTATGATGACCCTCTCCTTATCTCCTAGATTGTACAATCTTTTCCCAAGCTCTATTCCAGATAGAATCCTCATACCTGTAGCTGGGCCTATTCCATCAACTTTGATAATTTCATTTAGAGATATGGCTCCCCTACTCCTCAGGCTCTTTCTCATGTAGTATAGAGCACTTCTAGATACACTCATGAAGTCCTTACCTTTTATACCACTACCTATGAGGATAGCTATTAAATCCATGTCGGAGAGATTATCTATACCTTTTTCTAAGTATTTTTCCCTGGGTAGCATAAAACTATCATAGGGTTGAAGAATTAAAAAAGGATTAACTTTCTTTCTTCTTCTTTTTGAAAGCTTTCTTTATGTATTTGCAATTAGGATAGTTACTACAACCTGTAAAGGAACGTCCCCATTTACCACGTCTTTCAACTAGATGATGTCCACAATCTGGACATTTCTCATTTAGAAGTAATGGTACAAGGCCCTTACACTCAGGATATTTCTCACATGCCCAGAACTTTCCATATTTTCCATTTTTCAGGATCATTTTAGACTTACACTCAGGACATTCCTGTGGTTTAAAGTATTTCTCTAGATCCAAGTTCTCTTCACCACCACTAAGATCCTTCATACCTTTGCATTCTGGGAACTTCGAGCAACTCAAAAACTTCCCATATCTACCTACCCTAACAACCATATCGGAACCACAATCTGGACATTTCTCCTCTGACTTTCCTAGAATAACGACATCCTCTTTATTAACCTTTTTGTCAGCAACTCCTATACTCTTCATCAACGGCTTGTACTCAGCATCTATCACAGGAATATACTTTTTCTTTCCTAGAGATATCTGGTCTAATTCGTCTTCGACCAATGCTGTATATTTATAGTCAACAAGTCTCTTGAAATTATCTCTTAAGAAATTAGTAACTACACGACCAATATCTGTTGGATACATACTCCTTGCCTCCATAGCTATATATCCCCTTGCCAAAACCGTAGAGATGATGGAAGCATATGTAGAAGGCCTTCCAATTCCCAACTCTTCTAGTTTCTTAATCAAGGAAGCCTCGGTATATCTAGCAGGCGGTTGAGTGAATTTTTGCTCATTTACAAATTCCTTCTTTTCTAACTCATCACCCTTGTTAATTTGAGATATCTCCTGAAGATCATCATCCTGCTTCTTACTCCCCAGAACCTTTCTAAAACCATCAAACAATGTGATCTCCCCTCCCATGACAAAGAGATATTCAGGTTTTTTTAGAGACTTGGGAACTAGAGAGATTCTCAAGACCTCAACCTCCTTATCACTCATCTGGCTAGCTATGGCTCTTTTCCATATTAATTCATAGAGCTTTGATGCCGATTTCCCATGCTCTTTCTCAACTTTTGAGATATCCATATTAAAATCTGTAGGCCTTATTGCCTCATGAGCCTCTTGAGCATTTTTTGCTCTATTCTTGTAGTAATTAGGCTTAGAAGGAAGATACTTCTCTCCATATCGGACCTTAACCAAGTCTCTTATCTCCCCAACTGCCTTATCACTTAGATACACAGAATCTGTTCTCATGTAGGTTATATATCCTGACTGATACAGTATTTGAGCTATACCCATTGTCCTCTTAGAACTGTATCCCAAAAGATTATTAGCTACCTGCTGGAGAGTTGAAGTTGTGAAAGGAGGATAGGCATGCTTGCGCATATTCTTCCTCGATACTTCCTTAACCAAGAATTTGCTATCTCCTATCTTTTTCTCAAATTCCAATACCTCTTCCCCATTTACGGGGACATACTTTTTCCCATCTTTCTTTGCAAGTTTAGCTAAGAGGTTATTACCTTCCTTGTCAAGAAGTTTAACAAATACCTCCCAGTACTCTTTAGATACAAAAGCCTCTCGTTCCTCCTCTTTCTCCACTACCAGCCTTAGCGCTACAGACTGAACCCTACCTGCGGACAATCCGTACCATATTTTCTTCCATATGAGCTCGGAAAGCTTATATCCAACTAACCTATCTAGAACTCTCCTTGCCTTCTGAGCTTCTACTAAGTCAATGTTTATACTCCCAGGGACCTTCACTGCCTCCTCTATGGCATTTTTTGTAATTTCGTGAAAGGTAACTCTCTTTGCATCCTTTAAACCCAATGCCGAAGCCAAATGCCAAGCTATTGCTTCCCCTTCCCTATCAGGATCCATTGCTAAAAGGATATCACCTCCCTTAGGAATCGCTTTCTTAATATCCTTTATAATCTTCCCTTTACCATATATTGTTTCAAATTGAGGTTCATAGTCCTTCTCAACATCTACGCCGAGTTTACTCTTTGGAAGATCAATTACATGACCAACTGTAGCCATGACTTTATATTCATCTCCTAAGTATTTATTTATTGTCTTTGCCTTAGACGGAGACTCTACAACTAGTAACTTGTCATATTTTCTTTTTACCATACGCTTTAAAATACATTAATGTTAGAGAGTTTGTCAAATACGTACATTTTACTTGCACACTAGGTCATGTTTTTAACAATATTTGATCATCGTGTATACCAAATATTTCCTTAACATCCTCGGGACCAGCGATCAGGCCAGCCCCTTGCTTAAGAAGCATGTTACAACCATGTGACGTATATTCGTTGATAGGGCCGGGTATCGCATATATCCCACGATTAAAATCAAGAGCAAAATATGCTGTAATTAATGATCCACTACCCAGCCCAGCCTCTATGACTATCGTGTTTTCAGAGATCCCTGCGAGAAGTCTATTTCGAAGAACAAACATCTCCTTCCTTAGTACAGTACCTTCTTCGTATTCAGCAAGTATCAATCCCTCTTTTACGATACGTTCATACAACATCGCATTCTTGGAGCTTCTGACGGAAACTAAGGATCCAGGGACTATAGCGATTGTTTTAATACCTCGCGAAAGGCAGGTCTCATGAACATATGTATCGACTCCATTTGCCAAACCACTTACAACAACAATCCCAAGATCTTTGAGAAAGCTACCTAAAATATACTCGATGCACCACCGACCATACCCAGATATTTGCCTAGTACCAATTATAGTCAGACATTTGCCATATAGCAGAGAGAGATCCCCATCAAAGAAAAGGCTCTTTGGAGGAGAAGAGATATTCTTTAATAACGCAGGTAGGTCACCATAATATATTCTGTTCACTATTCCATCTTCGCAAATAGTTATGAAATCTAGATTAATCCACTTTGAACCATCCAATCAATTATCTTCCTTGCTACCTTTACTGCATTTAAGCTTTCTCCACCATCTTCTAGGAAGACTGAGAATGAATATTGTGGATCTTCATATGGGAAGAAACCTGTAACCCACGCATGCGTATTTTCATACACTCCGTCTTTATTCAATTTACCAAATTCTGCAGTACCCGTTTTCGCTGCAACCTTGACCTTCAAACCAGAGAGTGTCTTTATCGTTCCCCTAGGACCATTAACGGCAGACCACATACCCTCTTTGACAGTCCGTAGGGCATTCTGGGATGCTACACTCGTGTGTATGGGCTCATGCTGAATACTTTCCTTCTCTTTAGCTTCGTTCAAGAAATAGTCACCGATATATGGGGTGTATAGGGTGCCTTCATTCGCTATGGCAGAGACCCAATTAACCATCTGAAGTGGAGTAACTAAAGTTATTCCCTGCCCTATTACAGAGTTACAGGAATCTCCTTCAGGGTACCAAACAGGATCGAGCCATGGGCTAGTAGTATTTGCCAATGCTATTTTATTCGCGGGAGAAGGCAGTCTCCCAGGAGCTTCTCCTGGAATATCAATCCCTGTGTAGCTACCTATTCCAAACTTCTCCAAATATGGAACTAGTTTATTCATATCCCAATTTCTTATTAACTCACAGAAGTATATATTTGAAGAAACTGATATAGCATCTATCAGATTAAGGGCCCCATATGCACTATTTCTATAATCTTGAAATGGAGATCCACTAGAGAATGTATACCCTTGTCTACTAACATATATCGTATTTTTAGTTATGGCACCAGAATCTAATCCTGCAACAGCAACAATCGTTTTGAAGGTTGATCCGGGAGGCATTTGGGCAGCTATAGCTCTATTCAGAAGAGGATTACCTTTATTACTGAGAAGACCATTATACTGATCGAGGCTAATACCCCCGACAAAAAGATTGTTGTCGTAGCTAGGATAGGAGACTATAGCAAGAATCTCCCCATTATTGGGATTCTGAATAACAATTGCTCCTCCCTGCGCCTTATATTCAGCTACTGACTCTTTCATAATTTCGTACAGCTCCTTCTGAAGATCCAGATCTATAGTAAGATAGAGATTCTTACCAGGGACTGCCTCTTTTATGATGTAACCTTCCTTAGATATTGTCTTTCCATATGCATCTACTTCCCAAGCTATCTCCCCATGTTCTCCCAAAAGATCTTTGTCATACTCTCTCTCCAGCCCCGTCCTTCCGATGACATCTGTTGGTTGGATATAATCAAGATTCTCAACATCTTCTGCGAAAGCTATACCTGTATATCCTAGAATCTGAGATAGAATATCTCTTTCTGGATAGAACCTCTTATTCCCATTATCTATATATACACCAACCAAATCTTCGGACCTTGACTTTATCTTTATAGCTGTCTGATCATCAATATCAGAGGCTATCAAAACCTCTGAGAAATAAAGACTCTCCTTGTACACAGAGTATATCTTCTCTGAGATCGATGAATACACTCCACCCTCCTCATCCTTCTTCTTTGCCCATTCATCACCGAGGATATCCATCAGAAGAGTATTACTCTTCTCAACCAAATCAGCATCTATCAAGCCTTCTGGATCAAGATAATGTTCAACCGCCAAATACACGTTCATCGAAGATTCATTTATGGCCAACTGCTTACCATTTCTATCAAGTATAACTCCCCTATATGCAGGAAGCTTCTTCACCCTAACCTGGTTATTCTCTGATTTCAAGTACATTTCTTCCCCATTCACTATCTGGAGAGATGTCAATTCTACAATAACTAGAGAGAAGCAGAAGAAGAATAGAAGTAGTACCAAGATATAGTTCCAACGGAGATCAAATCCCGAATCAGTTGGACGAAGTAATGATCTTGCTACATTCTTCGTCATATACTCTACATCAAGACCCCAGCTTGGATCTCTTTTTATCTCTCTTCCTTTTTTTAGATTCCTTGATATTTTTAGATTCATACAGTTATTTAAAACTAATTCTTACCCCCCGTTCTCTTCCCCTCACATTAGAGAAACCAATATCCAATAAATAGAGAAGGATTATACTAATTAGAGCTTTGAAAAATATATATAGATAATCCTCCAAAGAATGTATCCCTAAATTCCCAAGAAGCAATAAGTTCGGGATCCAGAGATTCAAGACGTAGAAGATAGACACAATGACAAATTTTGCCAAATAGGAGACAAGAGAGTCCTCCATAGAGATAAAATAGGACAAAAGAAGAACTAGACCATAGCAGATGGACATAATAATAATTGAACTCCCAAGAGGGATATTAATAGATACATCAACGGAGAGTAAGAATGGAATAAAAAAAATACTAAGAAGTCGCCAGTCGAATTTATTATAAGCAACGAGAAAAATAACTATTGAGATATTGAAGCCTGCCAAACCTACTAGAAATCCATCTATAAATAGGAGGAGAAAAAATAGAATTATTCCCAATATTATTCCTAATAACATCTTTCTCTATAAACAAATTAAAGACTAACCCTTACAAAAACTGTCATAAGATTATCATATTCTACTACAGGAGAAACAAAACCACTTCTAGAAGTATTTGCGGGATTGTCTGAGATGCCAACTAAGTAACCTAGCACAAGGTATTCTCCAACCTTTGGATCATTCACAACGACAAGATCCCCGTTTTGAAGATCTGCATTCATAGACATATTCTCAACTAAAATACCTTTTTCGGAGCCCCTTGTTACTCCCCTAGTTAGAGGGGATATTGTTTCTCCCAATCTAACACTTTCCATTTCACCCCTGATAATTAGAATTTCCAAACTATAGCCTTTGCTACTTGGTAATCGAACTGTACAGTTATCTTTGTCAACACTTAGGACATTACCGACATACACCTTCCCTAGCGATACGGTATCCCCTACTGCGATACCGGAATCAGAACCTTCACTTAAGATCACCTTATCTACACTCCCACTTCTTAGAACTTTCGCTAAGACATATTTCTTGTCTTCGTTTGATAGGCTTATTTGTTTTTTCAGAGATTCATTCTCTTCCTTCAGTACAGAATAGAAGGAATTAGCAACATCCTTCTCGTACATAGAGATCTTCTGCTCGTTATACTCCTTTCGAAATTCTTCCATCTTGAAAAGTGTCTCCAAATATGTACGCGATGAATATCCCATTGTATTACCTTGGTAGCGAAGAGGTTCTGCTACAAAGGATATTCCATATCGTAAAGGAAGAAGAATTCCAAGAATATTAAAAAGAAAGAAGAATATTCCAAAAAGGAGGAGAGATAAAAAAAGAATATTATTTTTTGGAATTCTATTAACTTTCCTCATATACTAAGAACTAATTTATACAAGCTCTTCCCAAGATTTTTGTACTCTCTCTAACAATTCGATGTGATCCAACATTAAAGATGTTCCCCTAGCAACTGTGGAAAGAGGATCTTCGACTACATTAACTGGGATATTTAATTCATGAGACCAGAAAACATCTAAGCCTTCAATTAATGCCCCTCCTCCTGTTAAGCTAATCCCCGTAGTTAACAGATCTTTCAGAAGCTCAG
Organism: uncultured Candidatus Saccharibacteria bacterium; assembly: GCA_964452735.1. GTDB lineage: Bacteria > Patescibacteriota > Dojkabacteria > SC72 > SC72 > UBA2177. The sequence goes on along the minus strand of CAYVNA010000012.1, from coordinate 1,904 downwards.
GAGGTGTCTCCTCTATAGCATCCTTCACAGATTCAGTTATTAGGGATATTGAATTCATAATACCTTCCCTTACCTCTACACTACTGATCTCAATACTCTTTGGCAATCCCGTTAACAAGTCCCTACCCTGAACATTAAACTTTTTCTCTTTCTTAAGAGGCATAGCGGAACCCATTGAAATTTTTATATCCTCGGCACTCCTCTCTCCTATCAAGATATTATACTTGCTCTTTATATAGTTGATTATATCCTCGTCCATTTCATCACCAGCAATCTTTATCGTTTTATCTATGACAATATCCCCTAAAGAAAAGACTGCAATATCTGTAGTACCTCCACCGACATCAATAATCATACTCCCAGAAGCATCCTCTATGGGAAGACCTGCCCCAATGGCAGCTGCCATGGCTTCTTCTACAATGAAGACCTCTCTAGCACCAGCAGTTTTCGCAGCATCAATAACGGCCTGCCTCTCAACCTCAGTAACCGAAGATGGTACTCCGACTATAACCCTCGGTCTAGGAATCTTAAAACCCTTATTAAAATATTCATGAGACTTATGTATGAAATGATGAATCATTGCCTGTGTTGTATCAAAATCCGAGATAACACCGTCCTTCAAAGGTCTAACTGCAACAATATTTGCAGGAGTTCTCCCAATCATCTGCCTCGCCTCTTTACCAACAGAAAGAACTGTCTTACTCCTCTTATCTATAGCAACAACAGAAGGTTCAGAAACAACTACACCTTCATTCCTCATATACACCATAGTATTGGCAGTACCTAAATCAATACCCAAATCATATGTTATAAGTTGCAAAAAAGACTCTATCAAATTCATAATAAATGGATTTTATCATTAAAGGAGAGATAACACGAGAGAAAGAAAGAACTAATCTTTCTTAAGCTTTTTATAGCACTTCATACAAGCAGAAACTCTCATTACAGAGCCATCAACCTCTATATCTATATTTCTTAGATTAGGCTTAAACTGCCTCTTTGTCTTTGGAGCTTTGTACCTCCACATGATAGAGTGCTTGTGCTGGATACGATTACCAGCTACAGTAGATTTTCCACAAATTTCACATACTTTTGCCATAACGGAGATATTATAACAAATAAATTCATAACGTCAAATTATATACATAGTGATATAATGATATTATGCTAACATCAGAAACAATATATTGGATACTCTTCGCGATTCCATCAATAATAATAGCCTCAACAATCCATGAATTTGCTCATGGATACGCGGCTTTCAGATTAGGAGACCCTACAGCAAAAGCAGCTGGAAGATTAACTCTAAATCCCCTTTCACATATAGACCCATTAGGAGCGTTGAGCATGATCATATTTAGATTTGGATGGAGTAAGCCAGTACCAATAAACGAATACAATTTTGAAAAAAGAGAACTAGGGACTGCAATAACAGCTCTAGCAGGTCCCATCTCCAACCTAGTAGTAGCAATAGTATGTGGACTAATCCATTACATATTCCAGAACAATATCCCAACCTTGGTTTTGGTATTTCTAATATCCTTCACAACAATTAACCTAGCATTAGCCTATTTCAATTTGCTTCCAATACCTCCCTTGGATGGACATAAAATTGTTAGAGCTATACTACCGAAGAAGATCAAATACTACTGGGAAGAATTAGAGAAATTTCAACTATTGCTGATTGTTCTCCTTATCCTTCCAATTACCCCCTACGGGTCAATTGCTGCCATTTTCATGTCTACCCTAATATCAAAGAGTCTTGGGATATTAGGCTTTCTTTAAGCATCCGTTATAGGCTCAAAGCTATTTGTCTTTTAATTCTCTCCCAAGGTAGAATATATTGCTCTGGTAGGAATACTGTGGTTTCATAGCTCCATACTAAAGAGCTTAGGGATCTCAAA
>CAYVNA010000011.1:26279-28606 GCA_964452735.1 uncultured Candidatus Saccharibacteria bacterium | reverse complement strand
GAAGATGGGACTTGAACCCACAACCCCTGGTGCCACAAACCAGTGCTCTAACCATTGAGCTACATCCACCATAATAACCAACAATTATACCCTACTTACTCCCCCTATTCCATATATCCACTCATCTTCCCACTCAAAAAACCATGTAAAGTAGTCCCCGTTAACAACACACAAGGTAATTGTATAAGAAGGAGATTAAATAATAATAAATCAAAAGGAAAATATATCCATATAACTATTGTAGAGAAACTCAAAGTATATAGAAAAACATAAATAACCTGATTAACCAAACTATACTCCTCCTTCCAATAAATATTCATTAAAATCATACCCAAACACCTATTCTTTGTAATAAAGATAAAAGACAAGTTATACAGAAAAAACAAAAAAACAAGAACTAACCTAAAATACAAACCCCATCCCAAAAGAAAATAGAAAGGAATAGACAACAAAACAACAAAAAAAGTATTTATAATTGAAACCGAAAGCTTCTGAATTGCATTAGTATTCTTAGTCTCCATACCTATATCCTAACAGGAAAAAACTCCCCCTTCCTCTTCTCAGCCCTATCACCCTCATCCCATTCTGCCCAAGATGCCTCATCATATGTAGTAAACCTCTTCTTCTTCCCCTCATCTGTTTTGAAAATTAAATAATAGACTGTTCTACTATCCTCATCACCTGAAGTAAACTTCTTCTTAACTAACTCCCCCTTCCATACTTCATTCTTTTTATTCCATGTCCACCATCCAAAAACTATGATCAAAACAACAACCACTATCACACTGTAAATATACTCTGGCATATATTAGATCTAATAACTTAAATTATCACACTCACACAAATCTACATCATATCCAAGAACATTATCAATATCATCCAATATACCCTTTCCAAAATCATTAAAGAACCTATATGGACATTCATACCTATTATCTCTCGTGTTCTTAACCCCCAAGTTCAAAGTACTTCCCTTTACTTTTCCAATACTACTACCTTTTGTCACATAGTCTCCAACAAAAACAGAGTTTCTAAATACAGGATAGTATTCCAAGAAAACATTATTTGAAACAGATATCAGAACAATCCCATTATCAATCTCCTTAACAACACCATCAGAGGAAGAAAATATTGTAGTGTTCTCCTCCACTTCAATAGTTATATATTTATTACCATCCGAACAAAAAGGCTTAATACCAAAATCCGCATACCTAATCTGCCATTTTTGTATAGGGAGTTCCAAAAGAAGTTCGTCATCTTCCAGTGAACTTGCATTTGTTCTTGGAGCTATGACGAAGGCATATATAATGGCGAAGATAAAAAACAATCCCATTAGAACAAATAACACTATTGACCTGTTCCTACCCTCATCCATATCGATATTGTAGAACAAATTTACATTATTTTACAGTAACAGACTTTGCCAAGTTCCTAGGCTTATCTATATTATTCCCTAATTCTAAAGATATGAAATAGGAAATCAACTGAAAAGGTACAACATTAGCAAGACAGCTTAACAATCCTGTATCAGGTGTCTCTATGTAGTAATCAAACATATCAGATTTAGCATAATCGGTACTACCTATACCTATTGTTAATGCCCCTCTTGCCTTGACTTGCTCCATTCCACTTATGATATCCTTTTGATCTTCGGGAGTAATAGATGAAGGAACAATTCCAAAAACAGGAGTCCCCTTCTCTATCAATGCTATTACACCATGTTTCAATTCCCCTGCTGAAAACCCTTCAACATGTTTATATGATATTTCCTTAATCTTCAAAGCTCCTTCTAAAGATATGAAGGAATTCTCACCTTTTCCCAAAACAAAGAAATGCTCATTCTTCTTTATCCTTCTACAAATCTTTTTTATGTTCTTAAAGGATGGCTCTTCAAATAATGGATCTAGTGATTTAGAAAGTTTAGAGATACTTTTCTTAGCTTCATTATACCTACCTGCTAGAGACATACTGAGTAGATATCCCCATGCGGATTGTGCTGTGAATACCTTTGTAGAGGCGACACATATCTCTGGGCCAGCATTGGTATAGTATTCATAATCAGAAAGTCTAGATATCGTAGTCCCAAACATATTTACAATGCTGGCTATCTTGCAGCCTTTCTCCCTAAACTTCTCTAAGGGTTCAATCGTATCTGCCGTTTCCCCACTCTGTGAAACTGCTATTATCAAATCATTAGAAGATATTACAGGGAGATATGATCGATAGTCATAACTCTTAACGTCTTGAGCATCTACCCCCGCTATTGTTCTTAGAAAATAACCAATCTGCCCTGCTGCAAACCCTGCAGTACCAGCTCCAAGTATATA
>CAYVNA010000011.1:8449-26269 GCA_964452735.1 uncultured Candidatus Saccharibacteria bacterium | reverse complement strand
AACAAACACTAACGAAAAGGTAAGTTAAATAACCCATGATAAACCACAATAAAGACCAGATATTCAATGGCAGAGAACAAAAAACCTGCTGAAGCAAACCAAACCAAAATAACCAATCTGCCCTGCTGCAAACCCTGCAGTACCAGCTCCAAGTATATACACTCTTCTACTCTTCCTTACAGCTTTTAATAGAGGATCTAGTTCCTTCTCTGTATATTGAGTTGCATATTTTATAGTCTTTTTCTGTTCTACAATCTCTTTTAACATGAAATGTTTATATTTACCTTTATTGATATCTTCATATTTATACTTAAGTATTTTGTATTCTAAATCCTTCTTTCTATTTGTTTTAATATTTGTAATGTCAATATTGTTATTACAAATTGTTACCATGTCAAAATCATCTAGGACAACAATTTTACTTGTATATGGAGAGAATGAAAGGGAATCGGATGCTAAATAGATACCTTTGGGAGATATTCCCAAAACTAATGGAGATCCATTCTTTATTGCATATATGCAGTTTTTCTTAGCATCTAACACTGCAATTGTATTCCTTCCTTCTAACTTCCTGAATGCGGAAATTAATGATTTTTGTAGATCTTTTTTCTTCTTTCTCTCCTCCTCTATCAACTTCACTATTACTTCTGTATCTGTCTCTGATGTAAATTTATAACCTAGATTAATTAAGTTCTCCTTTATACTGGAGAAGTTCTCGACAATTCCATTTTGAACCAATGTGAAATCTTTAGTCTGGGATGTATGGGGGTGTGCATTTACTCTTGTCACTCCTCCATGGGTGGCCCATCTAGTGTGACCAATACCTATGTTTGATATTGGGAGCTTTAGAAGTTTTTTATTAGACTTTACAATACCGATATCCTTGTATTGATGAATTTCATTCTTCTCAAGAACGGCAATCCCCCATGAGTCATATCCCCTATATTCCAGTCTCTTAAGCCCATCAAATACTATGTTATTTGCAGTTTGGGTCCCTGTATATCCGAATATACCACACATATTAGTATTGGTTAATTTTACTTATTCAGGGAGATTGTTGAAGAAGGATTTGTCTATTTGTCCTTTTCTTAAGGCTAACAACATAGCCTAGGAGTGCCCGCTGATGACTCGATAGCTCCTACCTCGTAGCAATGTCCTAACATTGCCCAGCCGCTTACATCTTATATATCCCTATGAATATATTACATTATTAAAATCTCTGGTCAAGCGATACTAAGGAAGTAAGACATAGTATATTAAAAAGTGTTAATATTCCTTTTCAAATCCTCTCTCTTAGTATATATTCTACTATGTTCAACATAGTCAAAAAGGTAGTGAAGTTGGGGGAATTGGGAATATATCCGTTTCAGTACAATTTGCCGAGTGAAATTTCCTTCCCAGAGAGCTTTTGGAAGGATGTTCGAAGAATTTTTGATGATACAAAGGGGGATGGAAGAGAACGTGTGATATCATTGTTTTGGGCCGATGGGGAGTTAATCGTTACTCCTGTGACGGAGGGTAATGAGGAGTCAGTTGTAGCACGAGATAGTATACAGGTTAAGTATCTCCCTCATCCTTTTAAAGGAGATTACTTTAGAAGAGAGATTTGGCTTAAGGGTAAGGTGTATTCAAGGAAAGATGTTTTCAAAAAGAATATCCCTCAGAAGATAGTCCTACAATATCTCTGTAATATACATACTCACCCTATTTCTGCTTCGGGTACTTACTCTTTCTTCTCTTCTCAAGATATTGATACTTTTATATCGTCTAAAGGTACATTTACAATGCTGGTTACTGATTGTTTATGGGTCCTATTTAGAACTTCTGATACTATTGTGCCAGGAAATTTCGGAGAAGAAAGTGTAACCCTAGAATATCTTCGGGATGTCTGCAAATTCGTAGTGTATAGGGGTGATTTTGGCAAGAAAGTTGAAAGATTATGAATATGGAAATTATAGAAAAAGATTTAAGATCATATGCTTCTCTAGAGAAAGCAAAGATTCTGCAAAGGTTTTTCAAAACAGGAAAGGGTGAATATGGTGAAGGGGATGAATTTCTTGGGATTGTTGTACCAAACATTAGGAAATTATGTAAGAAGTATTACAAAGAAATGAGTTTTGAAGATGTGGGATATTTTTTAAGAAGTAAAATACATGAGTTTCGTCTTTTTGCCATATTGGTATTAACATATATGTATGAGAAGGCTTCAAGAGATTCTCAGAAGGAGATTTATCTCTATTATATTAAGAATATTAAATATATTAATAATTGGGATCTTGTTGATTTGTCTTCTCCCAAGATAGTTGGAGATTATCTTTTGGATAAAGATCGCTCTATATTGAATGAGATGATATTAAGCAAGAATATGTGGGAACAGAGAATAGCTATTCTTGCAACGTTCACTTTTATTAAGAACAATGAGTATGAGGAGATTCTTTACTTTTCGAAGCTTTTAATTAATCATCCTCATGACCTTATACATAAAGCTTTGGGTTGGATGCTTAGGGAGGTTGGGAAAAGAGATGTTGCTGTTCTCAGGGATTTCTTAGATAAGAATTATAGTGATATGCCTAGAACTATGTTACGTTACTCTATAGAGAAGTTTGACAAAGAGGAGAGGTTGATGTATTTAAATAAATCCTAAGTTAATTATTTTAATGTATGGAATTTCAAACAGTAGAGGGAGAAGATGTCTCTCTGGAGAATGTATATTTCAGGGGTAACGCAGAACCTTTTTATCTAGAAGATGGTCAGATTATGACAAGAAAACCTCTAAAGAAGAAACCTGCTAGTGAGGATGATAATGATACTCAAAATGTAGGGGAAGAATCTTAGATATTTTCCCTTTGTCTTGTAATTATTCCTGCTACTATTATTCCAATACTTCCTGTTAATAACTGAGTTATTCCCATTGCAGTAAGGAATAGAGATGGTAAACCTACTGTTCTAACTAATAGGTATGTTACTGCATAGAGGAAGATGCTCTTACAAACTTGTGGTAATAGATACTTGAGGTATTTACTCTCAAGATTCTTAAATAATAGTACATATATAATATTGGAGATGCCAATAACGGGTATCAATATGAGGAGAAAGTTGGAGGCTCCTCCGAATAGTAATCCATATGTGTATGTAGATAATGAAGGCAGGAAGAAGACTGGTAGTATATCTTTTACACGGAATTGTGTTATTGCCAATATCATGAGTAAATTTATCAAAGACCCTGTCAATATTTGAGGTCCATCCATTATTATTGGTATGAAGAAGGCTAGTGTAAATAGTAATGGTATTTGTAGATATTTGCTGAATAGAGCTTCTTCTGTTTTCTTTATATATTTTTCAATCATCATAATGTATATTAGTATAATATATGAAATTTGAACAAGGAAATAAATACCTATGTTTGCTTGCACCCTCATTTGTCTCGGAGTTTGACTATCCAGATATAGTATATCGTCTTAGAATGTTAGGTTTTGATAAGGTTCTAGAACTAACATTCGGAGCTAAGATGACTAACATATACTATTACTCTTTTCTTAAAGAAATGATTGATAGTGGAGATGAGAGAACTTGGATAGCTTCCCCCTGCCCTACATTGGTCTCGCTAGTTAAGAATAGGTTTCCGGAACTTGTAGAGAATTTGGTTCCAGTTCATTCTCCTATGGGTAGTATGGGTCTGATTTGTAGAAAGTTCTATCCTAATCACAAGATTATTTTCATTGGTCCATGTGTAACAAAGAAGATCGAGGCAAAAGAGCTTGGTACTATTGATGAAGCGTTAACATTTAAGGAATTGGAGACTTTGTTTAAAGAAAAGAATATTCCTGAGATAGTTGAGGATAGTAGGTATTGTGAGACATTCGACAAATTCTATAATGACTATACTAAAATATATCCCATATCTGGGGGTCTTTCTTCTACATTAAACTACAAGAATCTTTTTAGGGAAAAGGATATATTGGTAATGGAGGGTACAGAGAACTTGGTTAAGATATTTGGTAGTTTTAAGGATGGGAAGTACAAAAGATATCGGTTTCTGGACCTTCTGACTTGCAAAGGAGGATGTATAAGTGGTCCAGGGATGATTGGGAATAGATCTGTAAGGGAAAGGACAGCAAGAGTTCTTAAGTATAGGGATTATGCTAGAAGGTATGAGAAGGATTTGGGCAAGGGTGGTAATAAGGCTGATGCAGAGGAGCTTGATTTCAAGAGAGAATTTCTTGTTTCTTGACAGAGGGAATGTATTTGTATAGATTATTAAATAACCTCTAAATACAAGTACATGTCTAAATATATATTTATCTCGGGAGGTGTCATTTCTGGTATCGGGAAAGGTGTCTCCGCGGCCTCCATTGCGTTTATCCTCAAATCATATGGGAAGAAGATTACTATGATCAAGGCAGATCCCTATATCAATATTGATGCTGGGACTATGAATCCTTTGGAGCATGGTGAGACTTTTGTTTTGGAAGATGGTTTTGAAACAGATATGGATATTGGTACATATGAGAGGTTTACGAATCAGTCATTCAGTCGTCCAAATTCGATGACTTTGGGAGCTGTTTTGGACAAGGTAATTAAGCAGGAGAGAGCTCTTGAATATAATGGGAAATGGGTTAGTTTGGATCATCATGTTCCAGAAAAGATAGTTGAATGGATTGAAGGTGTTGCAAAGAAGGATAAATCTGACATAACTATTGTGGAGATTGGCGGTACTGTGGGAGAGATTGGTAATGGGTTGGTTTTGACAGCAAACAAGATAATGAAGTTAAGGAACCCTCAAGATGTTGTACATATGCATGTTACATATCTTCCTGTTCCTCCTCGTTTAGGAGAGATGAAAACTAAGCCTGCTCAACTATCAATACAGCAGCTAAATAGGCATGGTCTACATCCTGATTTCATTATTGCAAGATCTGAGGTCCCTTTGGATCATGAAAGGATAGAGAAGATAAGTAGGTATTGTTTTGTTAAGGAAGATCATGTTATATCTGCTCCTGATATCGATTGTATATATGATATACCTCTAAATTTTGAAGCAGGGAATATTGGGAAATTAGTTTTAAGGTCTTTAAGTTTGAGATCTAAGAATACTCCTCTTTATTCTAAGTGGGAGGAGAAAGTTTCTAAGATAAAGAATCCTAAGAAAGAAATAAATATTGGTATAGTTGGTAAGTACTATAAGAGTGGAGATTTTGATCTTAAGGATTCATATGTATCCGTTTTAGAAGCTATTAATCATGCTTGTTGGGAATTTGCTGTCAAACCAAATATCCATTGGATTGTAGCAGATGATTTGGAGAAAAGTAGCAAGAAGGTATTACAGTTAAAGAATATGGATGCAATTATAGTACCTCAGGGGTGGGGATCTAGAGGAGCTTTGGGAAAGATTAAAGCTGTCAAATTTGCAAGGGAGAATAAGATTCCCTATCTTGGTCTTTGTTACGGTATGCAGATGGCAGTTGTTGAATTTGCGAGAGATGTTTTAGGTATTAGGGATGCGATGTCCGAAGAAGTTGATTCATCTTCTGCTAATTGTGTTATTCATATGATGAAGGATCAAGAAAGGTTTGTGAAGGATAAGAGGTATGGAGGGACTATTAGGTTAGGAGCATGGCCTTGCGTTATAGATAAGGATTCTTTGTTATACAAAACATATAAAAAATATGGGAATGGGATGTTTAGTGAGCTTCCCATTGTGATGGAAAGACATAGGCATAGGTATGAATTTAATAATGAGTATATAGAGGAGTTTGAGTCATCAGATATGAAACTTAGTGGTAGGAGTCCAGATGGTAGTTTGGTAGAGGCGGTTGAATTATCTCAAAAGGTACATCCTTTCTTTATTGCAACTCAGTATCATCCAGAATTGAAGAGTAGGTTTTTAGAACCACATCCTTTATTTATGGGTTTAATAGCTGCTGGTTTGGATAAATAGGTTATTTTATCTTTACGACAGTCATATGTCTCTTTTCCTCTTCTTTATTCTCAGATAGAAGCTTGTGGGAGAAGTAGGTATCACTTGTATATGTATCTACAGCATTATCCAATATGTTTTTCCTCTCTATACCCATACTTAGTAGATTATTTAATACTGCAGCCTTTACGTCTATTCTATATGGTTTATCGGATTTATCATTTTCATCTAGGTATATTGATTTGTATACATATGAATCTTTCTTTATTTTCTTAAATATGTTCTCATCCCAATTATAATGTTCTTTTGCTAATGTGGGTCCCATATTAACTAAGATATTTTGGGGATTAGAATTTAGTTCTTTATGCATAAAGGAGATAGTCCTATCTATGATACCTGCGTCTACCCAAGACCATCCACAATGTACGAGAGCAATAACTTTCTCTATTGGATCATATAATGTTAATGGCATGCAGTCTGCAGTTAATAGTGCTAAGGAAATATCTTTGTTTTTTGTTATCAATGCATCTACATTGGGATTGTAGTTTTCTTGTTTAGGTAGTTCTTCTAGGTATTTGTAAAGATTAGGATTTTCAAAGTTTGTTCTTATTATATATGTTTTGGAATAGTCCATGTTTATCTTTTCAAAAAACTTTCCCCTATTCTCCCTTACTCTTTCTGTTTCATCATACAAGAGAGACATATTCCCATCTGTTTTTGTTGAATTAAATATATCAACATAATTTAGGATATTGTTATGCATTTTGGTACTATGTTCCCAAAAATTTATTGTCCTTAGATAACATGTCATGTATTCTCCCAAGTTGTTGTACTGTATAATGTTCTACGTACGAAGTGACTACTCTTGTTGTAAACGAATTTATTGGTGTTCTATACTTTTGAGCAATAAACCCTGTTAATCGAATTCCTTTATTGGGAAAAATCTCCTCAGTTAGAATGTTTAATCCAGACTCGAAAACTACGATAGGCTTTACAATTTCTTTAAATCGGAAAGACTTGTTTAAAAGACTTCTCTCGTTTGGATATTTCTGGGAAAGAATACTTATACACCTTTGGTGATTCTCAGAATTGAAAATCTTTAGACCACTGATTAAATCCCCAAGATCTTTAATTAATCTCCTATCGGATTCTCTGTTTGGACTAAGATTGGGTACAATATTGTAGATATCATTAGTTTTGATGTTTAGATTTTCTGTATTAGGATTTAAGCTGACAAGTTCAGAAACAAGCATCAATGCAAATCCCGGCTTCTCAGAGGCTAGCACTTTAAGATATTTTGTTAAAGTTTTAGGGTCTGTCCCCTGTCTTTTTATCTGATCTGCTATTTCAATTGCCATTTGGAAGTGTAAGTATCTATCAGTATATTTTTCTACAGGATCTTGTGTAGAAATTATAATTCTTGAAGCTTCCCTTTCTCTTCCTTCCGTTTTTGGTGCTTTAACTCCAACAGTCACATTCCCTTCAGGTAGGTTCTCATTTATTAAGCTTACTGCATATTTTGAGTCTATTGTATGTGATGATTCAGCATGATCCCCAAGTAGAAAATTGTCACTAGATAGCCTATGAAATATCTCTGTCCAGAGCTTTCCATCTTGGGTCCTTTCACTTGGTATTGAAAGATACTGTATTTCCCCATCTTTGTATCTTTGAAGATTTGGTTCTACGGATACATCTGGGTATGTTTCGTAGTAGTTTATTATTGAAGATTCCAATCCTGGAACATCTGTACTTGCTAAATTTTCTACATAATTATTCATTATTTCCCTATATAAATTTTAGAATCAACTACTACAGCCTCCTCTTCAGTTATCATAACAGGATTAAAATCAATACTCACTATCTCTGGATATGATACTAAAAGTTTCTGTAGATTCATAATCAAATCAAGAAGCTTTTCTCTTGCTAACTTAGGCTTTCCTCTATACCCATCAATTATTTGTGACACTTTAGTCTTTGAGAGAATAGAATCTATCTTTTCTCTGGATTCTGGTATTAAAATATGTCTTATATCCTTATATACCTCTGTATATATTCCACCTTGCCCAATAGCTAAAAGATGACCAAATCCAAGACCATCCTTCTCATAGATATCTATCCCTCCTTCTCTATTGGCACCTACAAAGAACTCTACATTCCCAGTACACATTTGTTGTACTAGAATCTTAGGAGCCTGATTCCCTGTAGTTTTCGTAATGTTTTCTTTAAGTTCTGCATATCTATCTTCAAGTTCCGAGATCGTTCTTATATCAAGATGAATAGCCTTAAAATCTGTTTTATGTGCAAGATCTTCGGATGTAGCTTTGAGAGCTACTGGGAAACTAGTTGATGCAAATGCTATACATTCCTCAAGATTAGATACAACTATCTGATTGGGGTGTGGTATCTTGAATTCATCAAGAAGATTGGTTGCCAATTCATCGGAGATAACATAACTTTTCTCCTCGTCTAGATATTCAGTAATCTCTTTCTTGAACTTAGGTTTTTTATATAGTTCGTCACTATCTACATGTCTTACTAAAAGCTTTCCTTCTTCAAATTCTGCGAGCTTTGAAGTTAAATGAAGAGCTTCTTGTATATCATTGAACCAAGGTAGGTTACTTTCCTCAAGTATACGTATTCCTGATTTAATATCTTTCCCACCTAAGAAACAAGAGTATATGGGTTTGGAGTATTTCTTGGAGAGATCGACAATGATCTGGGCAGTTCCTTCGATCTCTGTTATTAATTGGGGAGTTAGTATAGTTAAGACTAAATCTATTGAGACATCATCTAGCAATTCTTTTATTGCTATCTCATATCTATCCTTTTTCGCATCTCCTAATATATCTACGGGATTGTTTATACTAGCTTCTTCCGGAAGCTCTTTGAGTAGTTTTTGTTTTGTCTTCTCACCTATCTCACCTACTTGGAGGCCTTCTTTTTCAATTCTATCAACAGCTATTATTCCTGGACCACCTGCGTTAGATACTATCCCTATCTTCTTCCCCTTGGGTAATCTATTAAAGTCAATTAATTGCATTAACTTGAATAGTTCTTCGGAGTTCTCTGCATATATTATGTTTGCCTTCTTTATCGCGGCTATGGTGGTATCAAAAGAGGAAGCTAATGAACCAGTGTGAGAAGATATTGCTTCTTTCGCTTTCTCAGAGCTTCCTGGAGCTATTAGGATGATTGGCTTCTTTGATTTCTGTGCTAAGGTGACAAACTCCTTCCCGTCTGTAAATTCTTCTAAGTAGAGAGCTATGGCAGATATATTACTATCATTTGAGAAAAGGGATATTAGCTCATTCTCATTAATATCTGCTTTGTTCCCAATGGAAAGTACTTGAGAAAAACCCAAATGCTTCTCACATGCCATATCAAGTATTGCTGTACAGAATGCGCCTGATTGAGAGATGAAGGCAATGTTTCCATCTCCTGGGTTTTCTCTCGCGAAGGTTAAGTTTATTTTAGCTTTATTATTTATGAAACCTAAGCAATTAGGTCCTATTAATCTAATACCATTATCTTTCAACTTCTGAGATATTCTCAACTCCAGCTCTTTTCCTTGACTACCTACTTCCTTAAATCCTGCAGAGATTATCACAACACTTTTTACCTTTTTGTTAATACATTGGTCTACTACATCCTCTACAAACTGATGTGGAATAGCTATACATACCATCTCAATATTGTCAGGAACAGATATGATGTTGGGGTATGCTTTCCTACCTTGAATATCTTCATATTTAGGATTAATGGGGTATATTTTCCCGTTATATCCATCTTGTATTAGGTTACGGAGTATGACGGATGCGATTTTCTCTGGATCTTGTGAAGCTCCAACTATGGCTATGGATTTAGGAGATAGTATAGATTGTTCCATTTTATTTGAAATACTTTAAATATTTTTTTGTATCATACTCTTTAACCTCATCTACTAGTTCGGTTAACGATTTGTTTCTAGTAGGGAGTGAAGAGTAGAAGTCTTTTTCTTGCTTGTTCTGATAGATGATACCTGTGTATGTTTTGCTTTCTGTTACTATGGATCTTGCTTGATCTATCGAGGTGTTGTTATATTTTTTTACATTCTCTATTGGAACGATATTCTCCTTTGCCCATTGTGGTGTAAATTCCTTATTATACGTTGGACATAACTGCATAATCTCTATGATGCTACAACCTTTGTGCTTTATGCCTGATTTAAATATCTCAGACATTTGTTGAAGGTCTCCAGAATATCCTTTTGCATAGAAAGTTGGTTTAAGGTTTATGATGAATTCGGATATATTGAAATCCCTTTCACTTCTCCCAAAAGGTAGGCCATACATTTTCTTTTTCTTAGGGGTTACTAGAGTTGCTTGCCCTGTTGTTAATGCAAAGTTTTGATTGTTGTGAATAATTATAGTGATATTATAGTTAGAACGAATAGCATGAACTAAGTGATCTAATCCCTCATGAAAACAACCACCATCTCCGATGTCTGCAATTACTGTGAATCGTCTGTTTGCAAGATGTGCCCCTACTGCTAGAGGAATTGATCTTCCATGCAGACCTTTGAATGCATATAGGTTTATTTTATCTGCACCATTTCCATTACAACCAATATCAAAGGACATGAATACCTCAGATGGAGAGAGCTTCATGTCACCAAGAGCTTTCTTCAGAGATGTATGTATGGCAAAGTTCCCACATCCTGGACACCAACTTATTTTATTTTGTGAATTGAAATCTTCCATAGTTATATCTCTTTAAGGAAATCTAAAATATTGTTTGTGAATATTGGTCTAGCATCATACTTAAGCATTCGATTTTCAAATTCATAACCAATAGTTTCTTTAATTAGGGAGGCTAATTGTCCTGTCATATTGTTTTCAACTATTATCAATTGTTTATCTTTTGAGATGAGTTTCTCTAAAAGATCTGTCTTTAGTGGGTATATATAGTCATAGTGAAGATATGCAATATCAATCCTCGCTTCTATTACGTCTAGAATTGGGTTCTTTACACTACCCCACCCCACAAATATTGTCTTGGAAGATTCTTTGCCATACAGAGTTGGTTCTGGAAGATCTTTGGTCAGTGTTTGAAGCTTTCTTATCCTTTTTTCTTGCATTTCCATTATTATTTGAGGATCCTCTGTACTGGTTCCTTTCTCATCATGTTCATCGCTTGTTGATATATATGGTTTGACTCCTTTCTCAGGTATCCATCTTTCAGATATTCCATCTTCAGTTATGGTATATCTGTTTTCATTATTATTTAAATATCTATCTATTTTTATGTTCTTCGGTAGTTCCTCTATGCAGAAATGTGATTCCGAGATCTGTTTTTCTGTGAGAATAATTACAGGTATTTGATATCTTTCAGCTATATTGAAAGCTTCTTGAGTTAGGGTATATGAAGATTTTGCATCGCTTAGGGCTAATACGCATCTTGGGAATTCGCCATGTCCTCCCTTAATTGCGGAGTTTAGATCTCCTGCACCTGTCCATGTTGGGACTCCTGTACCAGCGCCGATTCTCTGAGAGGCAACGAGTACTAATGGTGTCTCTGACATTCCAGAACATGAAACTGTTTCTAGCATTAAATCAAAACCTCCTCCAGATGTTCCTACCATTGCTCTAGTTCCCATGTACATGCTACCTAATGCCATCTGAACTGCAGTGATCTCATTCTCTGCCTGTTTTACAAGTATGCCTGTCTCTGTTGCTGTATCACCTAGAAACTTAAAAATACTAGTTGCTGGAGTCATTGGATATGCATAGTATGCTCTAACTCCACAACCTATTGCACCTAGTGCAATACTTTCATTACCCGAGATTATGTATTTAGGCTTTTTTAGGAGTGGCTTTTGTGGGATATCTATGGATTTGGATAGCTCGGGTCTAAAACTAGGAGAGTCATATCCTGCGAGTATTGCGTTCTGAAGTATGTTGAGATCAAGTTTTTTCTCAGAGAAATAATCTAGAACCACTTTTACTAATGTATCTGACTCAAAACCAAGGACCTTCCAAAGAAATCCCAAGAGTATCATATTTGACATTATGACTGTTGCTCCGATTTCTTTGATTATTGTTGCGGTATCTATCTTAACGATGTGAAGATCTTTTTCTTTAATAGTTTCTTCTTGTTCTTCTGAGATTTCCAGATTCTCAAGATTATGAATTACAATACCTCTCTCTTCTAGGCTTGGGAGGTATGAGTTGAAGGATTCTTGTGTTAAAGATATGAGGACATTACAACCTCTTTGTGAGGAATTTACTTTTTTATTTGAAAAATCTATTTGGTATGAGGCAACACCTCCTTTGATTAAAGATGGGTACTCTCTATATGCAAATATGTTGTAGTTTGTTTCTGCCAGAGTTTTTGCAAATATCTCTCCTACACTGTTTATTCCCTGTCCTGATTCACCTCCAAATTTTACAGAAAATCTATTAAAAGACATATGTAAATATACTTCATGAGAGTTAATATGTAAACACTAAAGAGAACCCTCTCCGTTGAATATGACATAATCAAAGAGAGGATTGTGCCATCTTTTCTCTGGTATGAGAACTTCCTTTCCTCTGTATACGTTATTACAATTTGCAGAGGATCTTATACTTATCATTCTAAAACCATTTGAGCACTGTGCGGAAGAAAACTTGTATCTGATACCTATTGTTCCACCTACAGCTCTAACTCTGTATTCATCCAGTTTGTATTCTCCTGTACTATCTGTTTCTGTTAGGTTTATGTTTATCCCGCTATTTTCATTTATATTATATTTTTGCCATCCATTGTCTAGGAACTTATCATCCTGAGCGATACATTCAACAGAGTTCTCAGAGAAGCAGTAGCTTTTTGTGTCGGAGGGTTCGTATCCTTTATATATACTGTTACCAGAATCAGCTTTTGCAAATGATTTAGAGACTAAGAAGCCTGCGCTGGAAGTTCCCCTTATGGAGAAATAGACGGTTAACTGACAGCTATTCCCTATGTTCAAATCTTTTATTGGAATACTCCATGTCTGTCCAGACTTAACCTCGAAGTAGGTGTCTTCGTCTACCTCCTTTATGGTTAGGGAATACTCATTCTTTGTATCTTCAAGTGGGCATATACCTAAATTGCGAATGTCTGCTTCTATATCTAGAAGGGAAAAAAGGGTTGATATTTTAAAATTATCATAATTTTCTTTTAGTGGAGGGGTTGTACCTGTGACATAGTCAAAAGGTTCTTCTTGCATCTCTGTTATTAGCTCTACTATCCTATTTACTGGGAATACAGTTAGTTTATCTAGGATTAAGTCTGATACTTCTAATGCCTCTGCCGAATTTCTTTCTTCTAGGGTCAATGTCTTGTCTTTTTGAGATCTATAGAAGACGGACATAGCGATTATTGAGGTTACTGATACTATTACTACTGCAATGGCTAGGGCTTGTGCTTCGTATTTTTTAGTTTGTTTCTTCATAGTTATTTAAAATATCTTAAAACCTATCTCTTGTTTGTACATAGGAGATTCCACACCAAAGAAAATCTCCGAGAGTCTTGCATATTTTATATCCCATGTTATTACAAGTGTTGGAAATGAATAGTTGTTTAATCTAAGATTCCTTGATATTACAATTGCTGATGAGTTATCTGCATTATCTCCGAGAGCAATTGCACCACCTTTTATCTCTAAGGCATCTCGAACAGATTCTGTTATATTATCAGGTTCTATGATGATCTGGTTCCCTGCAATCATGAATGATTCTATGTAGTCATATCCTACAGAAGTTCCACTTTTTCTATCTCCTCCTCCTATATATATATTGTTCTTTGCTAAGAATATACATCCCTTGGTTGATTGTGAGTTATCTAGAATGTCTGGATTGAGGAATATATCTTTATCTGAAATGATTAATGTGTTTCTATCACATACCAAGTTGTTAGGGACAGAGATACTTTCCTCAGATTCCATGAAGCAATTATCGGAGGTACAGACGGATGATATGGTACTAGTATTGCTGGATAGCGAGAAGGAGGCTAATGATTCTTTTTGTATTTGGAGCTTTCTTTTAAAATATTCATACCAGTAGTTCTTCTTATTATTTGTATCGTTTATTTTCAAAGCTCTAACTCCTCCTATTGTATCAGCATATTTTATCGGTGCAATATATTCCATTTTAGAAGAGAGTAGCTCTGTTGCTGATGTAAGTTCTTCTTTCTTTATATTTCTTATGGCGGAGTCTAATGATATTACATTGCTAACATCTTTGGATTCTGATCCGGTATCTCCTCTTGAATATACGATTCCTCCCTTAGTTGATATCCACGGTGTTAAATCTATTTTTTGTTCTTTGGAAGTACTATTACAAGCCTGATCAAATGCTGTTACATACATAATTATTGCTCCTCCCTCACTATCTCCAATGTTTGCACTTAACCTTTCTTGTACTTGTTGTGTGTATATATTTCTGAAATGCCAATTATTCTCCTCTGATAGTATTCCAATCTTATCTATTTCAGGGATTGAGGTGGAGACATCAATTACTTGTTGTGGGAGAAGTGATGATGGAGATAGGAGCTGTATTGTACCATTTATCAAACCTCCTGCTTTATATGAATTTATGATGACATCTGTTACTAATGATTCTGTACCATCAATATCAATATCCATTTCAAAATCTCTCGGGCCTAGTACGACAGGGTCAGATTTTTCCACAGAAGGATCCTTTAGATCTATTCCCCAGTTGAAATATCTTGTGAGGTATGATTGATCAACTGTTCCATCTTCTAAAACCATGTATTCATCGATTACTACCTGTTTAAAGTTGTATATCCCGTATATCTCTTGGGAACTATTACGAAGGAATTCAATATCTATTGTAAATGTTACTGTTTTATCTCCTCTCTCTACTTCCAGTCCTGATACATTTAGTATGTTTTCTCCTTGTGAGTTTTTTAATCGATTATCATCCAATATGGCCCATGAGCCATTCGTATTTATGCCATATATTTTTTCATCTAGAATCATTATTCCAACTTCATTCGTATCTGTATGATCGTAGCTCGCAACTATTTTGGGTAACTTGTATTTGTCTGGTATGTTCTCGGATTTACCAAACCATACTACAGCACCTCTAATTTCTGTATTCCCATCAGGATCAGTACTTCCTATCCTAACTTTCAGAGCATTGTTTATTTCATTACCTGAGTACTCTTCGCTTTTACAACCCCTCATTGATATGGAGTCCGTTGATCCTAAGGAAGGAAGGATTTCCTTTTTAGTACATTCTTCGTCTGGGAGCATGGAGCAAACTTCTTCTCTGTTCCCATTACCATCCGTACAATTAGGATCGGAAGCCAAAAGAGAGGAGTCCCAATCACATACATCAATATTGCTTCTTGGATTATTATTTACAACATAGTATCCTTCTGTTGGGAGGGAGTATATTCTTCCAAGATCACATCTATTCACAGTATAGTACATTCCTCCGACCTGGCCCTCGGAATTACTTCTCAATACTGTATAGAGATCAAGGGATGACGGTTGAAAGCTTTGAGTGTTTGATGTCCCTTCTATGCAGAAGTCTTCGGTTCTTGGTGTTGTGCAATCTCCCCATTCTATCCATTCATCATTCAATCCATAGTTATTTACTCTAAATGAGTACCCTAAAGAACTTGCTGTTAGGGGTGTACTCTTGCTCGGTACTCTTACACCTACATCTCCTACTGAAGATGGATATTTTATCTTTGTTGGATTAGATCTATTGGGGCTAAGGATGTATTCTTGGGAGTCCATTACCATGCTAACTGTTTCAGGTTGTGTTTCTTGGAGATTGGTTTCTATTAACCAAAATCTTTTTCTCTTTGTACATGAGGAACAGCCATTGTTTCCAGTACATGTCTTTACAACACTTACAGAACAACCATTGTTTGTACCTGTATATCCTACAGGTGTTTTAGGAGTACATCCGGTACAGGATCCCGGATTGCAGGAAGGTTGGTCATCACCACCAGAATCGTCACCACCACCACCACCACCACCACCACTACTACCCCCACCTGAAGGGTCGAAGTCTGAAGGATTTGGGGGAGTAGGTGTAGTGTCACCCCCTCCACAATCTGTTCCAAAACAGTATGGCCCTGTTAATGTTGAAGCAGCTAATATGTCCGTCACTTTAAAGAGGGAGAGAATTAATAAAATTGTTACAAATGCTTTCCTATTCATTCTCTAATATTGCTATCAAAGTTAATGCTAAATCTATCTCTACATTACTTTCTCTAATATGTAGCTCCCTATTACCTGATTCATCAATATATGCTCCTATGTATATGGGAAGCTTATTTAATATATTCTCTATATTACAATCATTCAGTATGCACTCTCGGTATATGGAATTTGTCTGTATGTTGTAATAACGGAGAGGGTCTACTAAATCAAAATATTCTTCAGTCACAGTACTATTGGGATTGTTTATTTTATCTAAATAGGCAATCCATCGTATCGTCTCCAAATTTATATTCTCCAAGCTATTAATATGGTTTAATACCAAATTGTATTCTTTCTGAATATCCCTTCTACCACAATCCCTATATGAATCTGCTACAACTCTCATATAGTTTTCAATAGGGAGACTAGCTACGATATTCTCATCATATTTAGAATCGATAATTTGAGCTGGATTAATATACTCATAATTGTATTCCTCTATATCTTCGGGTATATATGGGAGATTAAGATATTTAGCAGAATAGCAAGGCAGTACTGCATTTGGGATCTCATATGAATATTTACCAATATCAGAGAGATATTGATTGACTTCACTCAATTGTTTCTCCGTGAGGGAGTTTTCTTCTAGAAGTTTCTTTCCTGCAATTATGAATATCGGATCTATATTCTCTTTGGAGTAATTACTTAGAGAGTCTCTGAGTTCATTGAATAGGAGCCATACATATTCACCCTTTCTTGCTAATGTGTCCTGTTTCTTTAAAGAATACTCTACCTTATGTATATATTTTGTAATACCTATTTCTAAGTTATCTCCTTTTTGGATCTTAACGAGATCGTCAGAATCTTTGGAAATATCCTCAATGGGAATACTGAATTCATATCCCATATTCTCCTCAATATCTTCATTATATATTATTGTGAGGAAAGAGATGGAGTCTTCTAGAATATCTTTCTCGAGGATATATGCATTTAGATATATTTTTTTCTTCTCTTCTTTAGTTTTGTATTCATAGAGTTTTTCGAATGTGTCCCAGTATCCTTCTTCTTTTATGATGTCGGTTTTATAGTAGATGTATAGGAATATGGGTATAGTTATTATAAGGAGTATGAAGGAGATTATAGCTGGCAGTCTTTTTTTCATGTTATTATTAATATATCAGCATCCTACATAGCTTACAACAACCCCATAGTGTGGGTGTCTATAATATGATATAATAGTGTATTGCTCTTTATACCAGTATATATTAATGATTTATTCTTAAATATATTGGACTAAATAATGATTACTCACCTCCTTTGATAACAACATTTAGATATTTATATTTAGATATTTGTATGTTGTTATCAACCTCCCGCTAACTTAGGGGAGGATTTTAAGAAAGGAGAGAAAAAATGAGAAATATAATTTTTCTCATTATGGTTGTATGTATCTTTCTCTGCCCTGTTGGGCCAGAGAAACCGTCTGAGGGGATTGACCTAGAAGGTCATTTCCCTTCTATGACCGTGCCCCTCCCCTCATGGGAGTGTCATGAGGTCCCTATAAGGGGACAAGTCATTGAGGCATGCGTTCGCATGCCCAGTTCGTTTGAGTAATCATTGGGGGAGCTGGAGAGCATTTGAGGTCATTATGACTTTAAATTAATCTCTGGCTTCCCCTACTCAACCTATCCAAACAAAGTACCATTACCCATACTCAATACTC
>CAYVNA010000011.1:0-8439 GCA_964452735.1 uncultured Candidatus Saccharibacteria bacterium | reverse complement strand
CAAGATATCCTCTATCCTCTTTAGCTATATCTAAAAGAGATCTACCTGCGTGTTTTCCGAAATTTATACTCCTTATGATAGGAGGTTCTTTTGTAATTTGAATCATATGTTCTAATGTAAAGGAACTATTATTTTTAATATATTCAAAAAGATCCTTTAGAAAATATACATCACTTAATGCATCATGAGCTATATTATGATCCCCATTCTCTTTCTTATACAACCCGAGAGAATATCTTAGGTATTGTAGAGAATAACTCTCTAGATCCATCTCTCCATCTGATAGTAGATTCCTTGCTAACTTGAATGTGCATATTTGTTTTGGTATTGATATCCCCTTTCTTCTTAAAACTTCTGCATCAAACTCAATATTATGCGCAACCCAAGTATATTCCGTAGCTAAGTATTCAAGATATCCTTTCAGGTTATCTCCATTGTATCCTTCATCATGAAAATCATTAGGGAGTTTTGCATTCTCAAATAGCTGATGGGTACTTAGAAACTCAGGTGTTAAGTGGTGTACTGCCATCGCAGCAAAACTAATATCTTGTATTGGCTTGAAGAACATGTTTAGTGTTAATCCATCATCTTTTAGTATTGCCAATTGAATGATGTCCTTCGTTTGTATATCTGTTGTTTCAGTATCAAAGTATAGTAGTTTGTTGTTCATGTATCGAGTATATCATTAATTTAGAAAATTAGTTTTAAAGGTAGTATAATGGGGTATGATTGTAACGAGAGCAAAAGAAGAAAGAACATTGAGGAAGGCAGCGGAAATATCCGTTAATATCTTAAGGATCTTAGGTGAGTATATTTCTAAGGGTGTCACACCTTTGGAATTGGATATGAAAGCGGGTATGTTGTGTAAGGAGTATGGTGTGAAGGCCGCATTTAGAAGGGTTGATGGGTATAATTTCAATACTTGTATATCTGTAAATGATGTTGCTGTACATGGTATTCCGAAGGATGTTCCTTTTGAGAAGGGAGATCTTGTTTCCATAGATTTTGGAATAATATATAAGGGTATGTATACGGATCATTGTTGGACATGGTGTGTGGGAGAAGCTAAGAAGGAGGATTTGAAGCTGTTAGAGGCTGGGCGTAGGGCTGTAGAGAATGCTGTGAGTAAGGCGGTTGTTGGTAATAGGACGGGGGATTTGGGGTATGAGATGGAATTTGAGGCTAAGAGGAATGGATATAATACTTTGAAGATGTTTGTTGGTCATGGTATTGGAAAGACATTGCATGATGATCCAGAGATTCCTGCATATGGGAAGAAGGGTACAGGCGACTTATTAGTAGATGGTATGGTTATATGTGTAGAATGTCAGGTAGTTGATGATACAGATGATTTTAGTATAGATGAAGATGGATGGTCTGTGAGGACAGTGAATGGTGGGAAGAGTGTTATGTTTGAATATATGGTCATTGTAAGGAAGGATTCTCCTACTATACTAACAGATACTGTTAATTGGAGTGTAATAGCATAGCTTCTAAGTACCCCATAGTATATGGTATAATATATTAGGTTATCTCTATTGTTTTACATAGGATAGCTGTTCTTTAAAAGGCTTATTTCTACGGCATTTTTAATGTGAGCATATAGATATTTATATTAGATATTTTTATGTTCACATTAAGAAAAGGAGAAAAGAAAAAATGAAAAAAGAAATTTTCATCTTTGTTGTTCTCTTGGCTACCCTAACAGGGTGTGCCTGTCGTCCCCTCGAAAAAGAGGAACCGGAAGAAGTATATCCGGATTTCGTCTTCGTCGAGGAAAAGAACCCTGATTACCTGGGTTCGTATTTCATCCAGCGGTGTAACCACACCGTCTGGGGTAATTTCTGCTCTCCCGAATGGGGGGAGTGGAAAAGTGATCTCGAGCTTTGGCTCGACCCCTACCGGGAAATTCCGGTAGGAAAATGGGACACCCAGGGGGAATTTCGGGCTCAGCCCGATTACCACTGGGTGGTAACAAATTCGAGCCGTCTACGGCTCGAAAAGAAATAGGCCTTATCGGAGGGATATCATGAACATCATTGTTCAAAGAACCTGATATCCCTCCCTAGCCTTTTTACCAAAAGATTCTCATTATGATACAATATTACCTACTAAGATAATCACTCCAATTTATGTATGACATTGCAATAATAGGTACAGGTCCTGCTGGTTTAAGTGCAAGTATATATGCTAGTAGGTATAGATTAAAAAATATTGTTTTTGGGAAAATGATAGGTGGAACAATCTCCGAAGCCCACAAGGTATGTAACTATCCCGGTATTCCTGGAGTAACAGGCCTGGAGTTAGGACAGAAGATGTTAAATCATGCTAAGGAAGAAGGAGGTGAAATTGTCTTTGAAAGTATAGTTGATTTAAAAAAAGAAGGAAAAGAATTCAAGATTGTAACAGATTCTGGAAAAGAATACCGTGCAAAGACAGTTATTTTGGCAACAGGAACAAAGAGGAATAAGCTATCAATACCCAATGAAGATAAATATCTAGGAAGAGGAGTTTCATACTGTGCTACATGTGATGCAATGTTCTACAAAGACAAAGTTGTAGGTGTTGTTGGAGGTAGTAATGCTGCAACTATGGCTGCTACTATGTTGGCAGATGTTGCGAAGGAGGTATATATAATATATAGGGGAAAGGAGCTAAGGGGCGAGCCTGCATGGATAGAGGATGTTAATAAGAGAGATAATGTTATTGTTCTTCTAGAAACTCTCGTTATTGGTATGGAGGGTACAGATCGTTTAGAAAAGGTTAAGCTAAGTAAGGAATATAATAACTCTAATGAGCTTCTTTTAGATGGTTTGTTCATAGAGATTGGTTCAGAGCCTAATGCTACTCTACCATTACAATTGGGTTTAGATTTAGATGAGAAACAATATATCAAGGTTGACGGAAAGCAGTCTACTAGTATTGAAGGTATTTGGGCTGCTGGAGATTGTACAACTAATTCTAATATGTTTCAGCAAGTAGTTACTGCTGTTGGAGAAGGTGCTATTGCGGCGAATTCAATATATTGTTATTTGAAAGAGAGTTCTAGTTGCTAGATCTCTCTTCTTGCTTTTTTCTAAACTGATACCATTCTTCTAAATAGTTTGAACTAGACCACTCCTTGTCCATTCCTACTCTAAACTCTACCCTACCACCATATGACTCGATTAGCTTAAGTTCTTTGTAGAGGGGACTCTCTGGATTATTTGCATCATCTGGATCTCTATCTCCTCCTTTTGTAAAAACATCTGGTTTTACAAGTTCTAATCCTCCAATTACAGAATAGTCTGTGGGATGATCATATATAACTGTATAATCTACACCTTTGATACAATCTACTTGGTATGCCCTATCAGAAGCTGGCATGAATGGTTTGCCTTTTTTTGTTATTGCCATTTGATCTCCGTTAATTATCACAACAAGTATGTCTCCGAATTTCTTCGAATCCATTATGCAGGATATATGTCCTGGATGGATAGGATCAAACCAACCACTTGTTGCTACGACTTCTTTATCTGGGAATTCCTTTTCTCTTATTTCTAAAAATTTATCAATAGGGATTATCATATTGATTATTTTTACAACTTAATTATGTATCTTATCATATATCTAAACTTGTATAACTAGATAACTGATCTTATAGTTTTTTCTACCAACACCATTTTCCTTTCTTAAAAGCTATAACTCAAAATTAATCTACTACAGGGTGTTGACTCTACGCTACCCGCTGTATTAACGTGATTATCACATACAATATATTGTATATATCTTTATGAAATGTCCATTTTGTGATTGTGAGGCAACAAAAGTTGTAGATAAGAGAGACAACAGAGAGGATAGCTCTACCAGAAGAAGAAGACAGTGTTTGAGATGTAGTAAGAGGTTCACAACATATGAGAGGGTTGAGAAAGCAGACTTAAGTATCATAAAGAAGGATGGCTCTTTAGAAAAATTTGATGTGAATAAGATAAAGAAAGGTATTAGGAAGGCTGTGGATGATAATAAGATTACGGAATCAGATATTGATTCTTTTACAGAAGAGGTTGAGAGGTTTGTAATGAATAGTGAGGATCCTGTGAGTTCTAAAACAATAGGTTTGATGATTTTAGATTGGTTAAGGAATAGGGATCCATTGGCATATATAAGGTTTGCTTCTGTATATAAATCCTTTAGTGGTTTAGAGGATATTAAGGAAGAGATTAAAAATCTAGAAAATATATAAATTTATACTAGTACAGGCATGGCTGCCCAGAAGACGAAGTGTTCTTTTAAGGTTAAGAAGAGAGATGGTCGGTTAGTTGATTTCAATAAGGAGAGAATAGTTACGGGCATATTTAAGGCTGCGGAGAGTGTTGGTGGTGATGACAGAAAGAGGGCCGAGGAGATAACTGATGAGGTTGTTAAGAGGCTTAATGAGAAGTATGGATCTAGGAAGTATGTTAGAAGTCAGAAGATTGCTGATGTCGTCACTCAGACTCTTTTAGATATGGGTCATGGGAAGACCTCTGTAGCTTTTTCCCTTTTTGTTGATCTTAAGAATCAGGTAAGGAATATAAAATCCTTGATAGATGCTAATACTTTAGTAAAGGACTATATTGATAAGCTTGATTGGCAGGTAAATGAGAATAGCAATATGGCATATTCTTGGCAGGGTCTGAACAACTATATTTCCTCTACTGTACAGGCAAACTACTGGCTACATAGTATATATCCAAAAGATATTTCGAATGCGAATATTAATAAGGATTTCCATATTCATGATTTGGGTATGTTAGCAACATATTGTTGTGGTTGGAGTTTGGAGGATCTTCTCTTGAAGGGTTTTACAGGTGTCAAGGGGAAGATCTCTTCCTCGCCTGCTAAGCATTTCAGTACAGCACTTGGTCAGTGTGTTAACTATTTCTACACTCTTCAACATGAGGCCGCTGGTGCTCAGGCTTTCTCTAGCTTTGATACTTTTCTAGCTCCATTCATAAGGTATGACAAGCTTTCATACAAGGAGGTTAAGCAAAAGATGCAAGAGTTTATGTATAACATGAATGTTCCTACTAGGGTTGGTTGTCAAACGCCCTTTACAAACATTACTATGGATCTAATACCTTCCGGTATCTTGGCAGATCAAGGTGTCATTATTGGTGGAAAAGTCCAGAAGGAGAAGTACAAAGATTTCCAAAAGGAAATGGATATGTTGAATAGAGCTTTCTGTGAAATTATGATGGAGGGTGATTCGCAGGGTAGATTGTTCTCATACCCTATACCTACATACAATTTGACTAAGGATTTTGATTGGGATAAAAAGGAATACAAGTTAATTTGGGAGATGACAGCTAAATATGGTATCCCCTATTTTTCCAATTTCATAAATTCGGATATGAGTCCAGATGATGCTAGGAGCATGTGTTGTAGGTTGAGGTTGGATAATAGGGAGTTGAGAAAGAGAGGTGGTGGATTGTTTGGTGCTAATCCTTTGACTGGTAGTATTGGTGTTGTTACGATCAATTTACCAAGGATTGGTTATGAAGCTAAGAATAAGAGGGATTACTTCACAAGATTGAATAAGGTTATGGATTTGGCGAAGAAGAGTTTGATGATTAAGCGTAAATTCATAGAGAAATATATGGACGTAGGTCTCTATCCATATTCTAGGTACTATTTAGCAGATATAAAGAAGAGGTTTGGTGAATACTATAAAAATCACTTCAATACCATTGGTATTTTGGGAATGAATGAATCCATGATGAACTTCTTCCATGACAAGAGTAAGGGTATAACTTCTCCCGAAGGTAGAGAGTTTTCATTAGAAATAATGGATCATATGAGAGAAAGGTTGATGGGCTATCAGGAAGAAACTAATCAGTTGTTTAATCTTGAAGCTACTCCAGGAGAGGGTGCTACATACAAGTTTGCAAAGGCGGATAGGAAAAAGTTTGGGGATTCTTTGATAACTGCAGCAGATATTGGAAGTCATAAGGATGGTCCCCCCTACTATACTAATAGTACTCAGCTTCCAGTTGGTTTGACGGATGATGTTTTTGAGGCTTTGGATCTTCAGGATGATTTCCAGTGTAAGTATACGGGTGGTACTGTTTTGCATATTTATTTGGGGGAGAAGGTTAAGTCTGCAGAAGCTACGAAGAACTTAGTTAAGAAAGTAGCTATGAACTACAAACTACCATATTTTTCCATAACCCCTACTTTCAGTATCTGTCCTAAGCATGGATATATATCAGGGGAACATAAATATTGTCCGGTTTGTGATTCTGAGAGAGGATATAAGGAGGGAATGCCCTTCACAGAGGAATAGTATTTAAATTAATATACTTAAATATAATGAAGAAGGTTAAAAGACAGAGGTGTGAGGTGTACTCTAGGGTTGTTGGATATATTAGACCTGTATCTCAGTGGAATATTGGTAAGCAGGCAGAGTGGGATGATAGGAAGATGTTTAAAGCTGATTGTGGTTGTTAAGATATTGCATTATGAAAATATTAGGTCTAGAGAAATCTTCTCTATTAGACTACCCTGGTAAGATATCTGCCGTTATCTTCACGTATGGTTGTAATCTTAGATGCCCATATTGTCATAACCCAGAGCTTGTTGTGGAACCTTTCAATGAGGATAGAGAGATTACAGAAAAATATCTAATGGAATTCCTTAAACATAGGGTTGGGAAGCTAGATGCTGTTGTAATTACTGGTGGAGAGCCACTAATACAGAATGATCTGCTTCCTCTTGTTGAAGGTATAAAGGAAATGGGCTATCTCATTAAGCTAGATACAAATGGTTTTCTTCCTGATAAACTTAAGCGGATTATTAAGACTGGCTATATAGACTATATAGCTATGGATGTGAAATACCCTAGAAGTGAATATATAAAGCAGACAGGAAAAAGTATTGCTCAAGAAAAGATATCTACCTCCATAGATATAATAATGAATTCTGGAATAGATTATGAATTTAGAACAACATATGTTAGAAAATTTCATGATCTAGAATCTGTAGAGAAGATAGGTCAGATGATAGAAGGAGCAGAGAGATACTACATACAGAACTTCAGAGCAGGAAAAACCATAGATCCATTCCTCTCAGAGGATAATTCTTTTTCACAAAAAGAACTAAAAGAAATGAAGAAAGTCATGAAAAAGTATGTAAAGAAGGTATATATTAGATAGTTGGGTTATCTAAGACCTTTACCACCTTCCCATTTATTATACTTTCACTGTCATTAGATATATATATTGGTTGGTTTGCGGGATTACTAGATTGAGGAAACAGAACAATCATATCCTCCCCAAGCTTGATCTTCTTTACCGTGGCACAATTATCTATAATGGCAACAACAATATCTCCATTTACAATCTCCGAGTCTTTCTGAACGATAAGATAGTTTCCCTCCACTATCCTTTTCCCGTCAACCTCTGCCAGATCCATGGAATCACCCTTAACAATCAGGGAAAACAAATCTCTTTTTCTGCCTAAAAGATTCCTATCGATCTTCAAAACTCCAATATTCTCTTCCTCGGCGGCAACCATGGGAGTTCCTGCATTTGCGTATCCAAGTATAGGAACACCTACTAAATACTCGTAAACGACATCCTCTTCCTCATTTACCATATGTATACCCCTTGGTTCCCCAGTGCGGAATATATACCCTTTCCTCTCCAAAGCTATTAAGTGATTAACAACTCCTCTCTTGGTTGAGATATTTAGCATTGCTTGTAACTCGTTCAATGATGGAGCAATACCATTTTCCAGATAATAACTACGAATTACTTTAAGAACTAGCTCTTGTTTCTCGGTAAGTATATCTCCCATCATTTTTGATAATATAAAGTTATTAATCTAGTATACCTATCCTTGGCTGGGTATACAACTACTCATAGTATTCATACTTGCACAAACCTCTTCATGGCAATATACTATGCTATAGATATAAATTAATAATAATTTAAAGATGGCAGAAGAGAAAAAAGCCAAGAAGGTGTATACCTTAGAAGAGATAAAGTTCAATGAGAGTAACAAAGCAATGGCAATAATTGCTTGTATTCCTATCATTGGTCTCATACTTATGTTTGTTGAAAAGAATGATAACTTTGTAAGATACATGGGAGCTCAGTTTACAATAATAGGAGCATTACAGTTAATAATTGGTGTAATACCCGTAATTGGTTGGGTAGTATCTTCACTTTTAGCAATGTTGATCTTTGTATTAATAATTGTTGGTATGGTTAAGTCTTCTCAAGGAGAGAGATTTGATATTCCTATGGTTTCAGAATGGGCATTGAAGTTGATGGCTGCTATATAGTTATATCACTCGCTAGCATTCAAAGAGGGGAGTTAATCTCCCCTTTTTTTATATATTGTGCTAGAATCTATTCTGTTATCGGGGAGTAGTTCAGTTGGCTAGAACGCTGCGTTTGGGACGCAGAGGTCGCAGGT
>CAYVNA010000010.1:29413-31863 GCA_964452735.1 uncultured Candidatus Saccharibacteria bacterium | reverse complement strand
GATATTGGAAAGAATTTTGACCCAGAATTCAAACCAGAACTAACACCAAAAGAGATGCTAGAATTGGGAGTCTTCGGTGGGAAATACATGACTGATTGTATTGGGGAATTCCCAAGAGGGTGGTTCTCAAAAGCTAAGCTATCACCTTCTAAAAAAGATATTACCCTAAATTATTTTAATGTGGACGCTAGCCTCCCTCTTTCATATTGGAGAAACAAGGGGTGGATATATCACGAGGATCCAAGAGGCTGGTTCCAATGGTATTGTAGATATTACATGGGAAGAAGAATACCACCAGAAGATGAAAGACAAATAAAAAGATGGAAAGCCATTAAGAGACATATTGGGGCTATTAAGAAAAACTGTTTACCTCTGGATATGGAATGTAGGAAGAAGCAAAGACAAGCACTTTTGCATTGGGCATATGATAGTAGAAAGATTTAGAGAGAATTTGTAATTAAGAACTCTAGGAGATCTCCATATGATATTCCAATACCAAGACATTCTTTTGGAAGTAGGGAGGTGCTAGTAAGGCCTGGGAGAGTATTTGTTTCCAAGTAATATACCACATCATCCTTTATCAAATAATCTGACCTTGAATATAAACTGCAACATAGGAGCTTATGAATCTTCACAGACATTTCGGATATCTTCTTTGAGAAATCAGAAGATATGGATACAGGAGGGACGATTTCTTTTGCTCCATCAGAGCAATATTTACTGTCATAGTCAAAAAACTCACCTAATTTGGGAGCTATTTCCACAGGTGGCAATTCGATAACCTTTCCATCTTTCTTTTCTAACAGACCGCAACTAACCTCTACAGCATCCAAGATCGCTTCCTGTATCAAATACTCTTCATTTACATTCTGCAAGACTTTCTCTAATTCTTCCCTATTCTTCACCATACTAACCCCTATACTTGATCCCTGTTTATTCGGTTTTAGAAAAAGAGGATAGTTGAATGTATCATCAATGGAAGGAACCTTGGATTCCTTCTTCCAAAGGATTGTTTTAGGAATACAAATATCTAAATCTCTGTTAACGATCCTAGAGGAAGCATATTTATCAAAACATAATGCACTAGAGACACTATCGGAACCAGTATATTTAATATGTTCCCTCTCAAAGATCTTTTGTATTGTACCTTCCTCACCAAACTCTCCATGAAGAGCTAAGAAACATAGGTCAAAACCTTTCAATACACTTATACAACTATTAATTTCGTCTGTGGCCTTTGGCTTAAATACATATCCCTCTTCATACTTCTCTAAAGAACATTTGAGTTTCCTGTCTATATATAAAAGCGTAATTTCATATTTTGTTTGGGAGATATTTTTCAGAATCTCCTTAGCAGTATTTACGGAGACTTCAGACTCCTTTGATGGTCCTCCATATATTATGCAAACCTTTTTCATAGAAGTTTCCTAGTTTCAACTATATCATTCCATGGATATTCTGTTTGGCCAAAACAGAGAGAATTCTCGTGTGCC
Organism: uncultured Candidatus Saccharibacteria bacterium; assembly: GCA_964452735.1. Taxonomy (GTDB): domain Bacteria; phylum Patescibacteriota; class Dojkabacteria; order SC72; family SC72; genus UBA2177. The sequence continues at coordinate 30,370 of CAYVNA010000010.1, read as the reverse complement.
TTTCCTGTTATAATAACAACATCACCATCGGATGCTAACTCTAGTGCTTTAATAATTGCATCTCTACGTACCTGCACATCCTTGTCCATATAGTCAAACCTCAAGAGTAGGGCATCTTTATTTTTTCCATCTCTCCAACCTTTTTCTATTTCATCATTTATTACCTTTAGATCTTCTAACCTAGGATCTTCCGCAGTTAATATAGAGATATCAGCTAGCTCATTAGATATCTTACCCATTTCTGGCCTTTTATAGAAATCCCTCCTACCTGCACAACCAAAAACATGAATTAGTTTAGATCCTTCTTTCACCAAAAGTTTTGCAGATTTCAATGCATTTTCAACAGCATTCGATGTATGAGCATAATCAACTATCACTGTATATGGTTCTTTTTGAAGTACTTCCATCCTACCTTCCACAGTTTTAAAGGTCTCCATTCCTTTGATTAAATCTACTAACTCAATTTCTTCAAAAGAACATATTGCCAATGCACAAAGAGAGTTACTAACATTGTATCTTCCTAGAATATTTAATTTCACTGAAAAATCTTTTCCATCATGGGAGAGCGTGAAAGAGATACAGTCATCTTTCTCAGATATCTCTTTCCCTTCAAAATCCGCATTCGATGCCAAGCTATATGTTGCGTATTTCTCAGAGATCTTCGAGAGTATATCAAAGGATTTATCATCACTATTTAAAACAATATTGCCATCTTCCTTAAGATGGTTCCTTATCAACAAGGATTTTGCATTACAATAGCTATACCAATCTCCATGATAGTCCAGATGTTCCGATGTTATGTTGGTATATCCAACAGTATCAAACTTCAAACCAGCAAGTCTTCCTTGCTCCAAACCATGGGATGTAGCTTCTATGATTAAATGCGTACAACCTTCTTTCTCAATCTCCTGTATCAAACTATATAGTTCTTGGGAGGAGGGTGTCGTTGTATGTAAT
>CAYVNA010000010.1:10998-29403 GCA_964452735.1 uncultured Candidatus Saccharibacteria bacterium | reverse complement strand
ACTTTCCTATCACCAATATATGCTGCAACTGTTGTTATGAGGGCAGGTTTGAAACCTGCTTCCTTTAAAAGATGGTAGATCATCGTACATGTTGTTGTCTTTCCATCTGTTCCAGTAACTGCAATGTACTTCATCTTAGTAGTATCGATATTGAATAGGGGAGCTATATCCGATTCTTTAAATGCCTTAACTTCTTTCTCAGAAAGATTTCCTTCTTCATAGTCTGTTATTATCTGGTGGTAGAACTTACCTAACTCCAATGATGGTATATCATTGTTATCTTCTTTAACTTTTTCTTGAAGATTGCGGGGGAGGTCATTCGAGTATATATACATATCAGAGACAAATTTCTCTCCTTCGTCTGGATTCCTATATTCAATATCTACTCCGAGACTCTCCAACTCAACTGTCCTGTCATTACTCTTCAAGTCATATCCCTTTATTTGGATATCTAGAAGCCTAAGAAATTTAACAATGTAGTATGCACCTTTACCTCCTATGCCTAATACTACAACTTTCTTCAAGTTAGAGTAATTCATTTTCACTTATCTAAACTTAACATTGGAATTATCTGATGCAAGTCACCAGCACTCGCTAGAACACAAACGTATTCATCATTATACATATCATCAAGGAGTAACTTGGAAGTATTTTCAACACCATCTGTGAAATCTACTTGGATATTTTTATTTTCCTCCTGGAGATAATCGACAAACTCTCTCTCTGAGATCAATTCCCGATACCTTCTTTCTTCTCTAGTTGGTGCATATATGTTTGGGATATATACAATATCTGCTTCCCCAATACTTTGGGCAAATTTTTCCTTGAATGAATATGTCCTCTCGAAACTATGTGGTTGCCATACAAAAAGGACCTTCTTCCCTGGGAAACTTTCCCTTGTTGCTCTCAAACATGCTTTAACCTTTGTTGGGTTGTGGGCATAGTCCAGATACACAGGCATACCATTTGGAGTATCACCTTTAAATTCAAACCTAGAAGCAACTCCAGGGAAATCTTCAATATCTATATCTAGTCCTAATACCTTGGCCACTCCACAAGCTCGAAGAACATTTTCCCTATTATATTCACCTTTGAGTCCAGCTGTTACATTCTCGCAATGATCAATATCTTTTATATCTACTATTTCTTTTTCTCCTACTTTCTTCAAGACATCTTTTACATTCTCTCCGGTGCTATCCACTACTATTGCCTTCTGAGTATTAGAGAGGAATTCTACAAAAGCCTCATTGTATTGTTCCTGAGACTTGTAGTAGTCGGTATGATCAAGCTCGATATTTGTAACGACACTGATGTATGGAGAGGGTGCTCTATCAAGGAACTGTTTTTTGTATTCGCAGGCTTCCAATACGAGGTACTCAGAATCACTACTGAAGTTCCAAGACTTATCGATACCGAGGATATAGTCTCCTATGATGAAGTTAGGAAGAACACCGAGAGCTTTATACATTATCCATATAGTTAATGCACTAGTTGTTGTTTTTCCATGAGTACCAGATATCGCAATGACTTTAAAATTTTTGCTTATCAAACCAACTAGTTTAGGAAGAGTAATTGTTGGGACGTTTTTCTTCTCCGCTTGCTCACATTCAGGATTTCCAGGTATCGGACCATTCGGATAGACTACTAGATCTAGATCATCCGTTATATATTTAGCGTTATGACCTCCCTCAAAAAGTACTCCTCTTTCTATCCATTCCCTTGCAACAGGATTGTTTTGATTTATTTCAGATGCCGTTACTTCAATGCCATTGTCTAGAAGATAATTTGCACAGAAGCTATCAAATGGAGAGACTATACCTATGAAGTGAACTTTACGAAGTTTCTTTATATCCAACATATTTTATTTAAGTAAATTTACATAATTTACAAACTTATCTCCTCTATCAAACTCATTAGCGAACATATTAAAGCTAGCACCACCAGGGCAGAGTATGATCATATCTCCAGGGATGGCTATTTCATATGCTTTCTCTACTGCTTTACCTAAATCGTCATAGTATTTGTAGATATTATCTAAATCATTTACACTCTCATAGATCTTCTCCGATGCTGTACCTTCCAGAAGTATAAGGGATTTAAGATAGTCTCTCACATATCCCGTTATTCGACTATAGTCCAAACCCTTATCTACACCTCCAGCAATCATGATCATCTTCCTCTTGTTCTTCTCACCAAATCTTTCAAACATTGCAATCATTGCCTCTACAGATGTTGCAGTTGTATCGTTGTAGAACCTAATACCATTTAACTCTCTAATGAGCTCCTGCCTACCTTTAACACCATTGAAGTTTCGAAGGACATCAGAGATATCTTCAACAGTAATATCATATATTCTAGATGTTGCAATAGCTGCAAGTATATTGTATTCATTGTGTTTACCTTCTAGTTTTGAATCCTTGATATTGAGAAGAATCCTCCCATTCTCATACACGTTATGATCGTTATCGATATAGTAGTTGGCTTTACTATCTATTGTAGAGTATGTTATTACTTTTGATCTAGAGATATCTCTAAATCCCTCTGTTATTCCATTATCAACATTTAGAACAAGATAATCATTATCATTTTGATAAAGGAATATATTCTTCTTTGCCTTTATGTATTCTTCCATACTTCCGTGCCAATCTTGATGGTCGGTATATATATTTGTTAAGACTGCAATATGTGGGGATATCTTATTTTCTCCCATCGCATCTAACTGAAAACTAGATAGTTCTAATACTGCAATATTATCTTTATTCAATACATCCAACTCCCTAACTGCACTTTTTCCTATGTTTCCTCCTAAGAATATTCTTTTTCCATACTTCTTAGAGAGAAATTCGTGTATTAAAGTTGTCGTAGTTGATTTCCCCCTTGTTCCGGTAATACCGATTATGGGGCAGGGGGAGTTCTTATGGAAAAAGCTCATTTCCATCTCTATCTGTTTTCCATTTTCCCTAGCTATCTTGAGGTACTCATTGTTAGGTTTGATAGCCGGATTACGTATAATGATATCGTTCTCTAGGAAATCTTCTTCTAAGTGTCCACCTAGATGTAGGGTAACATTATTTAAATCTTTTCCTAGTTTCTGTAGAGTTGGTTTAAGTTCTTCTTCTGTCTTCCCATCTGTTATGGTTACCTTGGCACCCTTTCCTAGGAAGTACTCGGCCATGCCTAATCCTCCATCATTGAGTCCTAAACCAAAGATGAGAACTTTCTTACCCATATATTCTTGCATATGTATAATATACTAAGAAAAGTGTCAAAATACTACAGATTTTTAGAGTATGTAGCGATATAATAGTTTCTTAGAATTTGATAGATTGCTAATTTAGTAGCTCTTGAGAGTGGTTCTTGCTCTTCGCCAAAGAGAGATCTACAAAGATATTCTTTGTATGAGGAATTAGGGATTTTAAATAGTCCTAGTATCTGCTTTAAAAAGAGAATGTCCTCGTACATGAAAGCCTGAAGTCTTTCTCCCGTCATTTTTTCTATTCTCTCCAAGTCTTGATCTGGGAGATATGGATTCTCTCCTGGATTCATGAGATATGGTCTTGTATATCCTCTTTCACTTTCTTGAAGAACTGTTATATCAGGAACGATCCTATCATATTCTTCCTCGAGCCTTCCATCAAGCTCCAATCTAGCAAAATAATATCTAAATTTTCTGTATGTAAATCCATTAAATTTAGTATCTTTTGTAGGATAGGGGAGTTCATCTACTATAGTTTCTATAGAATTTAAAGTATAAAGGGGGAAAGAAACTTCGAATTCAGAGTCCCTTTTTTCTCTGCGACTGGAACCTCTACAACTGGCATCTCTACAACTGATGTGTCCATTATATTTATATTTAAAATTTATAATGGGCAGAGATATGTGGATTATATATTAATCTAATACTATATTCCATCCACTAATCAATCTCCTATCTCCATATCTTTCTAAACATGTTGAGATTATTAAATCTGCATACGGTACTACATTATCCACCATTATTTTAGTATCCTTCTCCCATATACATACAAGCTTTACACTACCAAACTGTATCTCAGTATCAACAAGATTCCCATTACTATGATACCTATCTAGAAGATCTCCTAGAAGGAAATATTTATTACCTTTGGTAAATGTATTGTGGGTATGTAGCTGATATGTACCATCCTTATACAAGACAATACCACCCATAACTACATTGCCTTTCTCATCTAGTTGTTTCTGCCATCGATATTCTGTAATTAATAGATCATCTAACTTCGATTGAGCTTCCTGATCATATTCTCCTATGTATGTATATCTAAAAAAGATTTCTTTCCCTTCCCAGTTTTGGGGTATATCCCTATTTAGGATTTCTGCTTGTACTACCTTCGTCGTATCTTTTTCCAGAGACAGAAGATCTAGAAGAGTAGGTAAGGGTTCTTCCTCTGGGTTTTCCTCTGAAGTTTCATTCTCTTGTATAGTCTCAACATTTACAACCTCATATGGGCTTATGGTTGGAATGAATACAAATGATGTAAACAAAGCAGTACTCACAAGGAGTACTGCCATTGTTATTATGTAATGAACCTTAGTCATTAACTAGATTATATATTTTTTTACAAATACTGTACCAGATACTAATGTAGCTAACATTAATATACCTTGTACCATGTATACAAATATATTACTTGATGCTCCCGTTTCTGCTAATACTACAGTTGATGTAGTTGTAGTATCAGTAGTACCTAATACCTCTGGTTCATCTTCGACAGGACATGCAACAAGTTCAGCTTCACAATCTACAACTCTTGTTGTTCCTGTTGGGACTAACTCACATGTATCTGTATCTACGAGATCCTTAGTTACAGGCATTTGTTCATTGTAGAAGCTCTTCGCCCATGCATTTCTACAACCATGAATCATCATATCCGCACTAGGCCTTGTACAAACTTCTGAGTCCTTATCAAACAAGTACTTTACACTAATTGGACCATATGTTTGAGTCTCATATACAGGCTCTACATATTCCTTAGCTACAGTATCAGTAACAAAACTCCTAGAGCATTCTTTCTTTGTCCAACCAAACCAACTATTCCAATAGTACTTTTCTGTGTTGAACTTTGAGTCATCTAGCTCACAAGTAAAGTAACCAGAATGGCGTCCTGTTGCAACCCATTCGTGAATAGCATACCTTGTTTCAAATTTTTCGCATAGAGTAGCATCTCCTGCATTCTCTACATAACCAGCAGGACAATCTAAATAGTATCCTTCTGATACCAAGACATCTCTACTCGCACTGAAATCAACTGTAGGGCAGGTCTTCTCACAAGCCTCTATGTATAAGGTTTGTGTTTTCTTCCCCTCTGTAGTACCACATGCAGCTGTACATACAGAAGAATCTACCCATTCTCCTTCTTCCTCTGGCAAGACAACCCCCTGAACACTTAAGGGATTAGCCAAGAAAAAAGAAAAAAGGGATATAGGCAGAATTAAGAAAGGTAAATATTTTCCTTTCATCCCGATTAAATAATAATAATTTAATTATTATTATCAATCGGTTTTGCCATTTACTCACCATCTCCCAGGCAACCATCTAGTTTGGAAATGGGTCACAGTATTTGATAACTTAGGAAAGTATATACATTCCTCAATACATAGTCAATTACTATCAGACAATATTTGTACAAAGAAGAAAGAGAGAGTAATATGAAAATATATAAAATTAAAGAAGAAAGATATGATACCTAGAGCACCACTTTCCATCCTCACATGCCATTCTGGAGAACAGCTAGCAAAGAAAATTGTAAGTAAGTTAAAGAAGAAAACGACAAAAGATATACACCTAATACAATCTACTCAAGTAGAATTTGCAAATACAGAGATAAAAACAGTCATAGAAGAGAGTATACGGGGAAGAGAGGTATGCATAATACAAGATGTTGAGAATCATTCAGAAGGTATGAGCGTAGATCAAAATCTAAGAGCACTATACACAACCATAGATGCATGTAGGAGATGTGATGCTGAGAGAATAACAGCAGTCATTCCTTCTTTCCCATATGCTAGACAAGATAAGCAAGATGGTAGGGATGGTATAACAGCAGCAAGGGTTGCTTGGGAATTGGAAGGTGACATGGGAGCTCATCATATAATAACAATTGATCTTCATAATAGTGCAATACAGGGATTTTTCAGGAAAGCGAAGATTGATAATCTGAGAGGAGGATATGTTTTTAGACCGTTACTTAAGAAAATGATTAAAGATCCTAAAGAGACTGTCATAATGCCAACAGATCTAGGAGGAGCAAAGCGAGCTAACTATTTTGCACAGAACTTGTGTACTGATATTGCTTTTTCATATAAAAAGCGTAACTATAGTAAACCTAATTGTGTTGAGGAAGTAGAGATATTGGGAGATGTTAAGGGTAAGGATGTATATATTATTGACGATATGATTGATACAGGAGGAACATTGATAAAGACAATTACAAAGGCTCATGATCTTGGAGCAAGGAATATATATGCTATTGCTACATTAGCATTGCTCAATGGAAAAGCGGTGGAGAATTTTAGACAGTTGTATTCTGATAGGGTTATAAAGGAAGTTATAGGTACGGATGCTACATATCATTCTAGAGAGTTTTTGAGAGGGAATAAGTGGTTTAAGGAAGTTAGTATATCTGATTATTTTGCAGAGGTTATATATAGAATTAATAGAAGGAAGTCTATCGGAGACTTATTAAAATAGGAACTTGTGGGCGATTAGACTTGTGTTTTAAAACGATCTAATCGCCCAGTTCTGTATTAGTTTTTTTTCGCCATGGAAACCATGGTGAGAAAGATGACGGTTGCCACTAGGACAGCTCCGGTGAGCTGCCAGAAATTTCGTAGTTTAAAAACATAAACTACGACTGAAACAACCATGTAATAAACAGAGAGGATGAGAGCACTCTTCTCTTCTGCCCGATTTCCGGCAAGCCTCTGCCAGACTGCCAGTCCTGCAAACATAATACCTACCATCAGTAACATTCTCTTTTCTCCTTTCTTTCTTCTATTTTTACAGAACAATACATTATACCATCCCCATACCCCATAGTATACACCTGCATAATTACATAACATCTGGTAATATATATACATATGCATATACAAAAAAACAAAAACCTTAAAAAATACAACACCTTTAGTACAAATACCAAAGCCAAATATTTCACCAAGGTAAAAAGCATAGAAGAATGTATAAAAGTAATTAAGAAATATCCTGAGGAAAAACTCCTCATACTAGGAGAAGGAAGCAACACCCTCCTAACAAAAGATTGGGATGGGCTGGTTATTAAGATTGAAATAAAAGGGAGGAAAAAGATAAAAGAAGATAGGAAATATGCATATATAAAAGTATATAGTGGAGAGAATTGGAATAGGTTTGTTAAATATACTGTAAGAAAAAACCTCGCAGGTATAGAGAACCTCGTTATGATACCGGGAACGATAGGGGGAGCTGTAAGTCAGAACATAGCAGCATACGGACAAAATATAACAGATACTATCCAGGAAATAGAAGTACTAGATATTGAGTCTCTAGAGACAAAAGTCTTAGACGCTACTAAATGTGGTTACAGGTACAGACATAGTAATTTCAGAGACATATGGAGAAACAAATACATAATAACTAGTGCTGTATTTAAGTTAAGAAAGAATACAAAAGAACTTGAATTAAGCTACAAAGAAAGAGCTGGAAGATATGGGTCATTGAAAGAAGAGTTAGAATCGAAGGGGAAAGAACCATATAGTATAAAAGATGTGATGAATGCAGTCATCAGACAGAGGAAAAAGAGACTCCCAACAGTTGAACAGTATGGAACATGTGGAAGCTTCTTCCAAAATCCCCTAGTAACATATGCTAAATATAAAACATTGGCAGAAAGCATAACCGATCTTCAATGCTATCCCTCTGAAGATTTAAGATATGAGAATAAGGAACAGTATAGAGATAATGAACTGGTAAAAATTCCAGCAGGAAGACTTCTAGATGAACTAGGATGGAAGGGAAAATGGGAAGGAAATGTTGGGGTATCAGAAAAACACGCATTATGTGTAGTAACAAACAAGAAAGCAACAGGGAAGGAGATAGAGGGATTTGTGAAAAAGATGCAAGAAGATGTTAAAAAGAAATACAATATAGATCTACACCCAGAAGTTAATATTCTCTAACATACTTAAGAAGAATCTTTCGAATATCCCTGACCTTCGATACACTTAGCTCAATAACTGATATAGCATCTACAAATACATTCCCATTATATTTATCTTCCTTCTGCAACTTTGCAACATGAATATCAAATTCACCCCTGATCATCGAATATATCTCCTCTTCATGTACTTTAATCTCTAATAATTCCTTCTCCGAAGCTCCCTGTATTGCCTTTTCTATATCCCTAAACAAATCTATTAATCTATTATGTATATCTGTCAATTTCTCAATATCCACATCATCTCCAGAAAGACCTAGGTTATGCATCCTACCAAATATCTCAGAGAAATCACTTCCTAAGTCTGCTATTTGCTCGATAGTATTTGAAACCTTTATTAGAACTACAGTATTTCGTGCATCTTTCTCAGAAAGCTTATACTTAGAAAGAGACACTATACTAGAAGTAATCTCATCATCAAGATAGTCATTCAATGTCTCCAACTTCTTTATATCCATCATGATTGAGCTACTAGGGTTATAGAAGATAGAGATAGCCTTCTGATATATCTTTATACTATTCTCTATTGAATATGCCAATTCTTGCTTAATATCTAGAAACCTCTCTTCAAGCTTCTTCCTCTTTCCCTTTTGTATATATTTTGTCTTAAAAAGAACCTCTTCTTCATCCCCCCTAATGATCCAAGATACCAGTTTCTCAAATGGAACAAGCAGGAGAAGAAAAACAATAGTATTGAAAAGGTTGAAGAAGAGATGTGCTAGAGCAACTTGTTGGGCGGGGACATTTACAACATATTGCATAAACTGAATAAAGTGTGGAAGAAATATCATAAAGAGGATCGTGCCAATAGCATTAAATAAGAAATTTGCAAAACCAGCTCTCTTTGCAAAAAGATTTAGATTCATAGAAGCAATCAATGCCGTTATACTAGACCCTATGTTAGCTCCTAGTATCATTGGGATACCAACCTCTACAGGAATTACACCTCCTTGGACAAGAACTACTGTAATGCCCGAAGTTACAGAGCTAGAGTGTATTATCATTGTAAAAATAGCACTAAATAGATATGCAAGAAGTGGATTGGATAGATGAGAGAAGAAATACATTACATTTGGATCATTCTTAAGAGGTTCTATAAAGGATGTTAAGAAATTCAAAGCAAAGAGAATGAGACCTAAGAAAAAGATTGGCTTACTAATAATCTTAAACTTCTTTCCAAGGACATTTAATAGAGATCCTAGAATTATTAGAATATATGCTATAGAGACAGAATTTATCAATGCCAATTGAGCTGTAATTGTAGTTCCAATATTACTACCAAATATTATTCCCAAGCTATTACGAAAAGATATTATTCCCGTATTTACAAGAACAACCGCGATAACTGTTACTGCAGAACTTGACTGAGTAATAGTTGTGGCAAGAGCACCAACAAGAGTACCTTTCCAACTAGTACTAACCAATTTAGAGATTATTTTTCGGAATTTCTCAGAAGCAACCTCTTGTATCTCATTACTTAAATTCTCTATAGAGAAGAGAAAAAGCACCAAAGCAGATAATAATCCTAAAATTATCTGGATGTTATTTTGATTAACTATTTCCATACTCTTCTAATGTATCATATTGAAAAATATAATCCAACAATGTATCCTGAGGATATGTTTAAAAACTTTAACAAAGTAATACTTCTTCTAACACTATCTGATACATTCACATGGGGACCTTTCATCATAATAGCCAACCTATCTGGAATATACTTAGCTTCCAGATTAGGAACTGACACTGTTAATTTCGTAGGTATCGGAACCGCTGTGTATTTCCTAACAAGAGCAGTTACACAAATACCAATAGGGTCATTAACAGATAAGATAAAAAATGATAAGGATGAGATAGCCCTTCTAGTTCTCGGCATTATCTTAATGGGTATACCTTTTCTATTCTATCCATTGATAACAGCACCATTCCAATACTATGTTCTTCAATTCATATTTGGGTTGGGTGTATCCTTTAATCTTCCAAATTGGAGAAAACTTTTTGCATTAAATTTAGACAAGGGGAAAGAGGGATTCCAATACGGTTTCTATGAGACCCTCCTAAGCCTTTCAACTGCAATATTTAGTGGTATTGTGGGATATATTGCAAATCTCGGAGATATATACTTCGATAACTCTATGAGAGTAGTTGGTTCTCTAATGATACTCGCAAGTATCTTCGTTGTCTTCATTCACTTCGTAAAAGAGAGGAAAAGTCATAATGGAGAACCAATGATATCCGTAGAGAAAGTTTCTAAGTAACTTTTTATCTTGATAACATGGAAAAGAATAGTGTCTTTGGTTTAGGTATATTCCTTGTCATCTTAATCTTCACATGTGGAATCATATACAATATCTTCTTTGTTGAGAAAGAAATCCCTCAGGTTGTAGATGTGAAAACATTGACAGTGGAAGACTTTGATTTCCAATATACATACATCGGAGAGAATACTTGGAGATATACATTAAGGGGTGAATTACCCAATTCCTGCTATACCATATCTACAGAAGCAATTGTCATGGAAAGCTACCCTGAAAAGGTTAAAGTTAAATCAACTATCAAGTACCCAACTGAAGATATGGTTTGCACACAAAGCATACAGGAGATAGATGAAGAAGGAGAGTTCGAGGCTAGCGAATATGCACAAATTTCCTTCGAAATAGAGTAGAATATCCTTATGAAAAAGAGCGTATTAGTTGGAATGAGTGGAGGAGTTGATAGCTCCCTGTCTGTATACTTACTTCTACAAAAAGGATATCACGTAGAAGGAGCATCCCTCCTTACCTGTGGAAACGATATTTCACTAGCTAGAAGGATTGCTGAATATTTCAGAATACCTTTCCATGTCATAGACGTGGAGAGAGAATTTAGGAAAAAGATAATAGAATATTCCAAAGAGCAGTACCTTAATGGAATGACTCCTAACCCTTGTGTCATATGTAACAGAGAAGTGAAATTTCAATCTTTAATAGAAAAAGCTAATGATTTGAACATACAATATGTTGCTACTGGACACTATGTAAGGAAAGGGTATAACATTTTTAATAAAAGACATACACTTCACAGAGCCAAAGATCTTAACAAAGATCAAAGCTATATGCTATACAACCTTTCTCAGGAGCAAATTTCCAGATCAATATTTCCATTAGGGAAATATGACAAGAAAAGAGTTAGAGAAATTGCCTCAAAGATAGGTTTGGAAGTAGCTGAGAAAGCTGATAGTCAGGATATCTGCTTCTCGCTAGAGAAAAAAGACAAACTAGGAAACATAGTTGATATGAAAGGCAAACTACTGGGAAGACATGATGGTATTAGTAATTTTACAATCGGACAAAGAAAAGGAATACTAATTTCTGCAAAAGATGCATATTATGTTGTTGGTATAGATCCCAAATCAAATAGCATAATTGTAGGAAGTGAGGATAATATCTACGGAAAGAGATTAATTGCAAAAGATGTAAACTGGGTATCAATACCTGAACCAAAGGGAGAGATAAAGACTACAGCGAAGATTAGGTACAGAGCTGAGCAAGCTAGAGCAACTTTAACACCAAGAGACAACAATAGAGTAGAGGTAGTATTTGAGAAACCACAGAGAGCAATAACAAAAGGACAATCCGTAGTCTTCTACAAAAATAATCTTTTACTTGGAGGTGGTATGATAGATTAACTATATAGACTATTGTATTATGTAATATATAACATTAGGATGTTACTCAATATGAGGAATAAAAAGATTATTCAAATATCCGTTTTAGTTATGGTTCTAATAACAATAGCAATTAATCTCCTCTCTAACGTAATCCCCTTCAACAATGTTACAACAAAAGAGCTATCTGATGCCATACCAACATTTTTCGTACCTGCGGGATATGTCTTCTCTATATGGGGAATAATATATGTACTATTCTTGGTATACAGTTTTTCTCTTTTTAAGAATTTTAAAAAGGAGGACTCAAAGATCTTCTATTGGTTCATACTAAGTTGCATAGCGAATATCTCTTGGTTACTCCTCTGGCACTACAAACAGGTAGCTATCAGTGTAGTACCGATGGTAATACTCCTAACATCTTTAATCGCAATATATATCATAACTGATACAAAAACATACCCTTGGTACAAAAGGATACTATTTCAAACATATCTAGGGTGGATATCTGTTGCAACGATAGCTAACATATCCTCAGCACTCTACGTTGAGAAATGGTATGGATTTGGGATATCTGCAGAGATATGGGCTGTCATACTAATAGGTGTAGCGACAAACCTCTCCATATTGATAACTACATGTAAAAAGGACTACATATACACAACAGTAATACTTTGGGCAATGATTGGAATAATGTATAAATTCTATGCAGTTTCTGATCTAGTAACTGCAGGATCTTTAGTATCCATAATGGTCCTTCTAATGACAATATTTGTTAATAGTTACTGTGCAAAGGAAATAAGTTGGGAAAAGAGATAACTAAGAAAAGAAAATACCTTTTCATTACCATATGGATAATCTCCCTTCTTTTTCTTTCATACATTGCCTTCCTGACAACCTATAAAAAAGAAAAAAGATTCTCCTTAACAGAGTATCCTGAGATAGTATTCCAGCATCACAAGCTAGAACCAGTACCACTAGAGATACTCCCTCCAGAATACGAATCCTTTGTTCAGAATAATTCTTTCTCCCCAACTTCTGATGATTTGAATATGTTCCTAAACAATGGATACATGATTAGAATTCTTAACAATGATGTAGCAGATTTCAGAGAAGCGTACAATAATATCTCAAGGGATAATAAGGGAATATATTTATCAAGTAATACAATTTCTAGGTATGTTGAATCGGAATATCAGCAGATAAGGAATAGGAAACAAAGAAGAAGGAGGACAGGAGAATTAAATAATAAAGATTCCCAGTTAGTAATAGAGAAAGAAGAATTAGAATATAAATACATAAAGACAAAACTGGAATATATTTCTAATTATTTCCCCAAGCTCAAAGATTTAAAGGAGAAAGTTGAAGAAATAATTAAATATACGAATGGGGACAAAGAAAAATCAAAAGAGCTGGTATCCATTATTGATAATCTTCCAGTAGTGGAATTACAAGATGATGAGATTTTTGCACAAGTTATAAAATACCAAGGGAATCACATCTTCACATACCCAGAGATAATAGAGAAATCTGAGATTCCGATAATAAATAAGGAGAATTTTGAATCAGATTATGACGTAAGTCCGATACCTCAGGTAACAGGGTCTGTTAGAATCCCCGTCCTCATGTTTCATCAGATTGGATATCCCCCAGAAGGTAGTTCTCCCTTCAAGAGCGGTCTATACACATCCCCAGAGATATTTGAGAAACAAGTAGCATATTTAACAAAGAAGAACTATAGATGTATAGATAGTAAAGAATTTACAGAAATTCTCAACTCAGGTAAGAACCCTTCTCAGAAGACAGTTATGCTAACATTTGATGATGCTGTTGAGAGCCACTATACAGTAGCATACCCCATTCTTAAGAAATACAATCAGAAAGGGGTATTCTTTGTACCCTCTGGAAGAAGCAGCATAAGTGTAGAGCAACTTAGAGAGATGTCAGACAATGGGATGGATATACAATCTCATACAGTAACCCATCCTGATTTAACAAAGATAGTGGATCAAGATATTTTAAATAATGAGATCCTTGGAAGTAGAATAGGGTTAGAGTCTGTAACAAAGAAGAACGTTATTGCAATAGCATACCCCGGATGTGTCGCAAATACACCAACATATAACACGGTATCCTCTTCGGGATATTCCTTAGGTTTCTCCTGTGGCCGATCCATAGATCATTTCAGCTATAAGCGACTTTCAATTTCCAGACTACATGTTCCTAACTCTCTTGAAGGATTCAAAAATATACTTTCAGGTATAAATTAGATATTGAAAATTTATATAGGAAGGTATAGGATATCTTTTGTAATAAGATTTTAACAATAATAAAAGATGGCAAAAAGATTATACAGGTCCGAGAAAGATAAAATCATAGGAGGCGTTTGTGCAGGCATCGCTGACTACCTAAATATAGATCCAGTAATCATTAGAATACTTTTCTTGATAGCCCTAATTTCAGAAGGTTTTGGACTTGCCCTATACATAATACTTTGGATCATAGTACCTTCTGAGAATAGCTTAGATAAAAGTAGGGAGGAAGTTGTAGAAGAGAATGCAAAGGAAATACAAGATAATGTTGAGAGAGTAACAAAAGGTGTGAAGAAGAGCGTAAAATCAGACAGTAAGAAAAAATAATTTTTAATATAATATACTATGGAGAAAGAAAGAAAGGATATTGTTTCTGCAATATTCCTAATTTTTGTAGGTTCCATATTCCTCCTAAATACAACAGGGTTGATAGGTTGGGGAGTATGGACATATATTTTGAGATTCTGGCCGATATTCCTGATATTCGCTGGTATTAAAATCATATTCAACAAATCAATAGTAACAGATATTCTTTTAGCCGTTTCTGCTTTGGTGCTTTTTGTAATGGTTGGGATATTTTCATACATCTCATATACCGCGAAGAATCTTCCCTTCATATCCAACTCCATGCACCAATATATTCTCGATCATTCAGATTTAGGTACTAATACATATGGCGATATGGTGGAAGAGACTTTTGAGATAGAAAAAGATTCATATAAAGATATCTCTAGAAGAGATATGGGAGTAAACATTGGGGCATCAAAGTTCTCACTAACTGATGATGTAGATTCTGAAAAATATATTTCTGTTGCATCCCAATACTTCCCTGGATATATAGAACCCTCTATTTCCTCAGAACAAGAAGAGAGTATTTTGAAAGTTACATTCCAAACAGACTCTCCTAAGAAGGTATTCCGATTCTGGGAGAATAGAAGTCCCAACTTTGATATAGTTCTTGGGAATACGAACCTGGAAACGAATTTGGATATAGTTCTAGGGGCAGGTGAAGGTACCGTTATACTTTCTAATCTCAATGTTTTAAATCTTAATTCTAAGGTAGGTGCAGGAGAATTAAAAATTTCTTTAATGGATATTGCAATACCAACGAAAATGACTTTGGATATAGGGGCTGGTAGTCTAGTTTTAGATGTACCTGAGAATGTTGGTTATACATTGACATACGATTTAGGTATAGGGGAGATCTCTTCAAATAATGAAGAGATTGCTTCTTTTGCAGGAAAAGGAACAAACTACAAATCTTCCAACTTTGATACTTCCGAGAAGAAGATAGAGATAGTTGCAAAGGTAGGTGTAGGTTCTTTAGTTATAAATAATATTTAAATAAAATAATATGAAAGATACAGTTAAAATAATTTTTGGATTATCACTACTAGTAATAGGGTGCCTACTTTTAATTGAGAGATTAGGTGTTTTCCTTCCCTTTAGTATCAATACTTGGGAGATCATTGGTTATCTTTGGCCATTGGTTTTAGTTGCAATTGGTGTCAAGTTATTTTTCGAGAACAATACAACTGGAGGAGTAATACTATTGACATTGGGATCTGTCATTTTCTTAACAAATGTATTTAACTGGAATTTCTTCTCCATACTATGGCCTCTTTTGATAATTGCATTAGGCGTATCTATTTTGATAAGGAAGGAAGAGGATCATTTTAATGTAGAGTCTTCTGAATATACCGATGATTATCTCAAAGATAGTATTGCTTTCTGGGGAAGTGATAGAAAAGTTACATCAAAGTCATTTAAAGGTGGAGAAATAAATGTAGCTTTTGGTGGCCTTACACTCGATCTAAGAGATGCTGTAATTTCGAAGGATGGTGCAAAGTTGAATGTAAATGCTGCATTTGGTGGAATAGATATATATGTTCCTAAGGACTGTAGAGTAAAAACAAATGGAACAGGGATATTAGGAGGATGGGATCCTCAAATAAAAGGCAATGATATTAAAGAACCAGTATTAGAAATCACTGGTACGGCAATCTTTGGAGGTGTTGATATCAAAGATTAATCTATAGAACATAGAAAAAGAAAAGGGAGTATTACTACTCCCTTTTTTAATAAAAGCGAATTACAATCTTATCTGTCGTAACTTCTTCTATCTCCTCCAAATGAATCTCTTCTCTCTTCTCGAGCTTCAGATACATTTATAGGTCTTCCATCTACTTCTTTTCCGTTAATTTCGGAGATAGCAGCTTGTGCCTCTTCTTCAGTTGACATAGTAACGAAACCAAATCCTTTGGATCTGTTCTTCATTCTGTCTATGATTACTACTGCTTCTATAACAGTACCAACAGCACCGAAAACTTCTTTTAACTGTTCGTCTCTAACATCCCAGCTAAGGTTTCCTACAAATAATTTTTTACCCATTATTTATATAAATAAAATAAATTAAATTTGCTACACCATTTACTGGGAGATTACACTCTAAGCAGTCTACTCAACGAAGAAAGCTTCCATAGCTACCAACATTATACCATAACCTTTGGTGAAAAGATATCCTAGAAGAAATATTTAAATATCTCTTTAAACGTCGGCCTTCTGTTATACATCAAACATCCCAATTCAAAAAGCTTCAAAGCAATGAATATAGAACAAACCACATATACCAATGTTGTACCTATACCAATAACTAACTCCAAATCTGATAAAACACCTAATGAGTTTCTCATAAGCAATATCATGAAGGAAGTAAAAGGGAAATAACTAAATACCATAGCCAATACACTATTAGGATCCGTTATTAATGATTGCATCAAATACATAGGGAATATTGAAAGTATTATGAAGATAGAGGAAAGATTCCTGCTGTCCTCAGCACCCGTACCAACAGCACCAACTCCTGTCATTACTGACGCAAAGAAAAGGAAACCTGTTACTATAAAGAAGATATTTAATGGCAAATAACTAAAATCTATATCCTGGATATTAATAGGGGATGACATATCGAAATAGTTACTGATAACATAGTAAGTCAGAAAACCAAAAAGTAGCCATATAATTAATTGCGTTATAACAACACAGACCAAACCAACCATTTTACCAATCATTAGAGACTTCTTATCTACAATAGAAAGCATTGTCTCAATCATCCTATTCTCCTTCTCCGCAGAAACACTCTGTAGAAGGAATGAGGAAGAGATAAAGACTGCCATGAAAAATACAACTATAGAGAGAATTGGAAGTATAAACTTTTCAAAGCCTTCTTGAACAACATTACCTTCTGCATCAATAGAGTATGTTGTAGTCTGCATTTGTCCAGAAAGTATAACCCTAGAGACATCATTTTGTATTGTACTTATGGCAATACTTTTAACAAAGGAATCAACTATTAAAGGAAGATTAGCTCCTCTTAGTATGTCTCCCTCCTTATTAAAATATATCTCATATCGTAGATCATTTAAAAAAGACTCAGGAAAAACAACTGCAGCCTTATCGCTATCAGAAAGAAGATCACCTTTTACATCATCTACAGAACTAACCTTCTCCAACCTATCAACAAGCATTTCTTCTGGTATTATACCTGCCTGATCAACTACATATATCTTGCTAAATGACTCCATATTCTCCATCTTCTTTGTAGCATCTATAGATGAATAACCAGAGACAAAACCAACAATACCAATAAAGATAGGGAGAAAAAGAGTAGAAACCCAAAATGATGGTTTTCTGACAATCTTCCTATACTCAAATTTTGCTACTTCGAAAAATTTCATACTAATTCTTCATTAAATCTATAAATATTTGATTCAGACTCGGATAATCAACCTTCATACTAATAACCTTAGTACCATTCTTCATTATATCCTTAAGGACATCATTTGTATCAACCTTATCATCCTTAGGTACTATCTCTGCTGATTTATTTGTCACTACAGATGTATACAACGCAGTTTCTTTCAAAGGAGCCTTACCCGCAAACTCCACATGCAAACTATTTGTTCCATACTTCTTACGAACTTCATTCACCTTACCGTACTCCAATCTAACACCATCCTTTATGATCAAAAGACTATCTGCCATCTTCTGAGCCTCATCTATAACATGCGTGCTATAAAGAATTGTAGCACCAGACTTTGCTCTCTCAACTAGAATATCAACAAACAACTGCCTATTAACAGGATCCAAACCCTTAAAAGGCTCATCAAGAATAAGAATCTCGGGATTGTGAATCAATGCAGAACCAAGCTGAACCTTCTGT
>CAYVNA010000010.1:0-10988 GCA_964452735.1 uncultured Candidatus Saccharibacteria bacterium | reverse complement strand
TATGATCTATTAAATTAACCCTTCCCAAATACTCTAGACTTCTCCTTATTGCTTCCTGTCTACCAATACCTCTTAACACTGCTGTATATACAAGAATATCTAAAACAGACACATCTCGATACAATCCTCTTTCCTCCGGAAGATAACCTATTAAGTTATTAAACTTCTCACTATATTCACTATCATTTATCAAAAGAGTACCAGAATCTGGCTCATATATCTTCAGAAGACACCTTATGGTAGTCGTCTTTCCAGAACCATTTGAACCGAGGAATGCAAATATATTTCCTTCATCAACATCAAAAGAAAGGTTATCTACAGCCTTTAGTTTTCCAAAACTTTTAGAAAAATCTTTTACATGTATAGAATATTTTGCCACAGAGATAATATATCAGATAGATATAATTGAAGTCAAAGATATATAATAGGGAATGGAAAAAATATTAATACATACATGTTGTGCAGACTGTTTGCTAAATACAATAGATTTTCTTAAGGAGAAAAATTTTATCGAAGAGAATTCACAAATAGATATTCTTTTCTATAACCCAAATATTCATCCTAGATCCGAATACTTGGAAAGACTTAACGCTGTTAAATCAGTTATAGGAAATAATATGAAATTGATAGTCCCGGACTATAAACCTAAAGAACACATTGAAATGGTTAATAGAGTAGAACAGAGATGTATAGGTTGTTGGAATATGAGACTAGAATACCTTTTCAAATATGCAGAAGCAAATAAATATGATAGGGTTACTTCCACTCTCTTAGTTAGCCATTATCAGAACAATGGATACATAACAAAATTAGGAAATGATTTTTCAAAAGAATATGGTATTGAATTTATCCCAGTAGATAGTAGTCATAATTCTGTACATAAAGGTTTCTACAAGCAAAACTACTGTGGTTGTTGTTTCTCCTTAGTTGAGAAAATGTCTTTAAGGAATTAAACTACAAGATACTAAGTTATATACCAGAACAGAGGGGAATCTTAATTAGGATCTAGAAAACCCTTAACATCTTCCTTCATATTTGATAGATTGGAACTTCCTTCGCCAGTACTTAATATTACTTGAATGAGCATGGATAGGAATATTTTAGAGATCGGCATATATATTGCCATAGTGAGTTTCTTACTTGGATTGGTAGCATTAGCCAATACAATAATAACAACAAATAACAATCTGCAAAGAGAAATGGAGTGTCAAGATCAATGCTATAGTTGGTTGCAAAACAACTAGGATTTAGTAATATATAGCCATGAGTATACTAATTCTCTTTTGTCTATTTGTATCTATATTGATAATCCTGCTGATAATATCAGCAATCATACCTTCAAATGATGATAAAGAGACTGAAGAGAGAGAAGAGAATGAAGAATGAACTAGTCGTATCTCAGTGCTTGTATAGGATCTATTGTTGAGGCTTTCCTTGCTGGATATAGGCCTGCTAAAACCCCAATAAGAATACTACCTAATGTTATATATAGTGCATTTATAGGTTGGAAATTGAAGAATTTTTCAATAGAAGAAAAACCTTGTTCGTTAAGAATCTTGACAACAAAAGGATCAGATATTTGCATAATTAAGAATGTAATGCCCAAACCCATCAGACCACCAATTAGACCAATCACTGCAGACTGTATAAGAAATATGAATAGGACTTGAGAATTAGATGCTCCCATTGCCTTGATAATTCCGATCTCTTTCGTTTGTTCATATATACTCATAATCATCGTATTTATAATACCAATAGAAGCTACTAGTGCAGAAATAGAACCAAACAATATCAATGCTATTGTCAATCCAGAGGTTAGAGTATCAAGAAAACCTAAAAGTGTTTCTGTTGAAATGACATACAACCCCATATCATCCTTCAAAGTACTCTCAATCTCCGCCGTCTTCTCTGTTTCTGTAACAATAAGGATTTGACTATACCCAACTTTCTCTAAATACTCTTCCTTATTCTGAAATCCACCAAGATCAACAAGTATCTTCAATGCCTCATTTGTATTGATGAAGAATGGATCATTACCAGAATTAGTAACACCAGTTATTGTGAATTCATATCCCTTATCTATCATGCTCTTAGAAGCAAGAGAAAGGAAGTTACTACTACCCTTACTCTTGAAGATTAATTTCTTTCCAATAATTTCATCCTTTTCCAATTCAAAAAAGCTAGTAACAAAATCACTTACAAAAACCTCCCCATCACCCAAAACATCATCTTCACCATAGAAACCATTATATATATGATGAGAACCTGGGAAATCAGCACCCCCAATAAATCCATTTGGATATGGAGTACTATCACCCTCTAGATAAATCTCTATACTAGAAAGAGAAAATATTGGATCTGCAGAAATAACACCATTAATGTTAGTAATACTATCAAGCATATCAGAATCAAGTATTTTTTCTTCCTTCTCACTATCTTCCTTGGAAGGAGCAGTATTCATTCCCGCAAACATCATTACATTTTTTCCAGAGACATAAAGATCTTCAGGTTTAAACCTATTACTAAACTCTCCAACAACAGCAGTTTTCAAATCAGACATTCCAAAGAGTATAAAGGTCATCAACATTACAGCAATCATTATGCCTAAACTTGTTAGAAAAGTTCGCAACTTCCTATTTAGAACTAACTTAAGTGCATATTTAAACATTCTTTCCATCCACTAATGTTATTCTTCTACTTGTCTCATCTGCAATCTTCATATCATGAGTAACTATTATCGTTGTAATACCCTCCTTTTGATTAAGTTCCTTTAATAACTTGAGAATAGATTTCCCCGTTGTACTATCAAGATTCCCTGTTGGTTCATCTGCAAGCAGTATTTTAGGATTATCAATAATAGCTCTTGCAATAGCAACTCTCTGAGATTCCCCACCAGACAACTCATTTGGATAGTGCCTCCTTCTCTTCTCCATACCTATCTCAGAAAGTATATACTCTAATCTCTCTTCAATGCTCTTCCTATCTGCATTCCTCTTGAATCTAGTAGGTAGAAGAATATTCTCTTCAACGGTTAATGATGGAATTAGGAAAAATCTCTGGAATATTGTTCCCACTATGAATCTTCGATAATAGTTTTCATCATACTCACGAATATTCTTTCCAGCAACAAATATTTCTCCAGAAAAATCCCAGTCTAAACCTCCAATAATGTTTAGAAATGTTGACTTACCAGATCCAGAACTCCCAACAACTGAAACAAGTTCTCCTTCCTCAATAGCCAAATTAAGCCCACTAAGAGCTTGTACACAAACATCTTTATTCAACCTGTACTCTCTTTTAAGATTCTCAATTTTAATATAGTCTTTCTCCATAGCAAGATCTATGATATCTAAAATTTAAAACTCTTTCAAATTTTGGTAAATTCTTTGTAATCAACATCAGTATATATTCTTATATGCTTAAAGCTAAAACAAAAGGATTGATAATAGAGGATTGTGCAAATCTAACATTTCTTCTTAAAAACTTTCTTCTTTCGATCGAGATACCATCAGATAATAGCTATACCGGAGAAAGGGGTTTAGAAATGGCATTTAGCAATAAATATGACTTTTTGATTGTAGACAAATACCTTCCTGATTTGGATGGAATTGAAATTATAAAGAAATTGAGAACTAGATACAGGAAACCCATTATCCTGATAACTGGGCATCAAGACAAGGATATTGAGATAGAGGGATTCAAACACGGAGCAAACATCTTCCATAGAAAACCTTTAGACTATGACCTTCTAAGATATCAAATATTTTCACTTCTTAACGATGATTTTCCTCAGAATTTAATAAAAAGAAAGAATCTACTACTAGACCAAAACAAAAGGATCTTTAAACTAAATGGTAAGGAGATATACCTCACAAAAACTGAATTTAATTTCCTCAAGCTCCTTCTTACTTCCAAAGGAGAGATCTTTCAAAGAGAAAGAATTATTTCAGAAGTCATGGATTACTCTAAGATATATAATGACAATGTTGTGGATACAATGGTTAGCAGGATAAGGAAAAAACTTAAACAAGATATCGAGAAATCCTTAATAAAAACCGTAAACAAAATAGGATACCAGCTTAATCCTACTTATCTACAAAAGGAAGATAGCAAATAACTTCTGTACCTACATTACAACCAGTATTTATCTTAACCTTTCCTTTAAACTCAGCCTCCACAGTATTGAATATGTAAAACATCCCTAAACCAATATTCTCATTTCTGGAATCTACAACATTTCCTTTTTCCAATATTTTCAAAACCTCAGGGTTTATACCTCTTCCATTGTCTCTTATCGAAAGAACATATTCATCACCCTTCGTGCATGAACAAACCCATATATGCCCCTGCCTATCAAGAGACTCCAACTCTTCAACAGAATTAATCAAAATATTAAAAACCAAACGTGTATAATCACTCACACAACCCCTGAGCAAACAACCTCCTTCAAGATTAGTCTCTAATACTATACCTGCATTTTTCAATCTACCTGCAGACATTTTTAATACAGAATTAACATTTTCGTCAGGGTCAAACATCTCAATCTGAGAGTCAGTCTTAACTAAAGATACGGAACTATTCAGAATATCTTCAATATAGTTAAAAGTTTCCATTAGAATATCTATACTCTTAGATCTCTCCCTCTTGCCTAGGCATTTCTTTTTGATGAGATAAATAGACCCTGTTATGACACTTAGGGATGATGATATATCATGAATAAGAAATTTCGAAACTTTTCCTAATAGCCTATTATGGTATTCTAACTTAGCCAAATTCCTGTACCTTTTTGATTGTAAAATTATCATTTCGTTGTAAACCTTCATTACCAAGCAACAACGATATAAGACAAATACAGCGATAGAGAGAAACCATACAATCTCCAATACCTGCCAGTAATAATTTCGCTCATATACATACACATAAGGAGCCGATGGGAAATGAGAAAAAGAAGAAAAAAAGAGGAAGAGAAGAGAATAGAGTATTGCTGATCGAACACTTATCATCATTAAGCAAAGGCATATCGATATCAAGAAGGTAATACACACTACGGGAGAGAGAAAACCATCTAAGAAGGTAAACACCTGGGAAATTATAAGCAGAACAGCAATTATACATACTGTTGACAAGACTAGTTTCCTCTTTGCAAGAAGTTCCCTATTTAAAACAAGGATCAGAAAAATCAAAACAAAAAGAAGAAAGAGCATTGAAGAGTTTGCTAAATATTCGAGAAAGATAGTAGGGATAGTTATTATAAGGAAGATGTTATTAAGCAGCTTTAGTAATTTATATCTTTCTTCCTCAAGATAGTCTTCTATGTCCCTTTCTCGAAACATTGAATAGACAAATAATCTTAAACTCCTTAAAGCGTACAACCATGTACTAACAAAACTATTACAAGATTAAAATATGATATACTTTTGAGGATGTCAAAACAACTTAAGATATATACAACTAAAGATAAAGAGGAAGAGAAAGTTTTAAGAAAAGGGAGTACTGAAATCTCCCTCGAGGAAATTAAAACAGAAGATTTTCAGAACTTTCTAAAAGACCTTTTATACACAGCTCAACATAGTGAAGAACAGGGGAATGTACCTGCTGGAGGTATTGCTGCACCTCAGGTAGGTGTTAATAAGAGAGTCTTCTATATCCTAGACTA
Source organism: uncultured Candidatus Saccharibacteria bacterium (assembly GCA_964452735.1). Lineage (GTDB taxonomy): Bacteria > Patescibacteriota > Dojkabacteria > SC72 > SC72 > UBA2177. Next base: position 5,332 of record CAYVNA010000010.1, on the reverse strand, counting down.
TGATATGGATGTTTGGAAGGTTTTCATAAATCCAGAGGTTACTCCTATCGACTTTACAAAGATATATACAAAAGAAGGATGCTTAAGTGTTCCAGATAGAGAAGGAGAGGTTATGAGATACAAAAAGGTTAAGATAAAATACCTAGATGAGAATGGGGAGAAGAAAACGGAAAAATATTCGGACCTAAATGCCATATCTATACAACATGAGCTTGACCACTTGGAAGGAATCCTATTCATTGATAGAATAGATAATTGAATCTATAATTTGATTTGATAAATAAATGAAAACTGTCTCTAAATTACTTTCTTCACTATGCTTCATATTAATATCCTCCAATGTTCTCTTTGCAGAAACAATCCAAACAACAGATATTCTAGGAGAAGAGAAGGATACAAATACAGAGACTGTCATTGAGAATGGAGAGGATAAGAGAGAAGCTGATTTCTTGAACCAACTTCTCTTGGATATTCCAGTATTAACAGATAATCCTAGCCATATAATAACTTTCGTAGATCCTTCAGAAAATAAAAGTGGTGTATCTATAGAGATAGATGGAAAAAGTTTTCAGGAAATAAAAAGTCCATATTCACTGCCCGCACTTAGCATAGGAAATCATGAGCTTAGATTTAAGTTTGTAGATAAGTATGGATCAACTCAAATAATTGAGAAAGAAATTATCATAATACCAAGACCCCCAATTATCAGTTCTCCAAATTTCACAGATGATTCATTACTACAGATATCTGGAACAGGGTTATCAAATTCTGAGATTGTCTTAATTATTTCCTCAAGAAAAAATATTGTCATAAAAGAAGCTACAATTGATGGAGAAGGTAAATGGTCTATCTCCATATCAAAAGAAGACTTAGATGAGAGCGTATATACGTTCACCGCATATACTAGGAGGTATGGATATGCTAGCAACTTAGCAGAGCCTATCACTTTCAAGATAGGGGACTCTGATAGTATAAGTTTGGATAATATAAATGGAGATTCTATACACTTTGCATTTAAGGATATTCCTTTTGATAATGTCAGTAAATTTATTTCAGAGAATGTTGATTTAATGATATTGATAGTTTCAACCTTTACCATAGGTTTCCTTCTTTCATTCTTCCTTTTCAATATCTCTAAGGATAAATCATACGAGAAGAGTATAAAGACATTAGAGAACAAGATTAACAAGAAACCTGAGAAAGAATTAACTCTAAAAGAAAAACTAACAAAAACAGAGGAGAAACCATTAGAAAAGAAAAAAGAGGAGAAAGTTAAGAAAGAAGATAGAGTTGTAACTAAGATTGACTTTCTCAAAGATTTCAAAATGTTTGATCCTGATGATGCGAAAGGGAAAGAGAAGGATAATATAAAGGTTACAGTTACATCAAAGGACTAACTTCGTGGTAGAATATCCCCATAGCCAGGATGGTGAAATGGCAGACACGCTACGTTCAGAACGTAGTCCTAGCAATAGGGTGGGGGTTCAACTCCCCCTCTTGGCAATTATATTTACTCTAAAGTCCACTCCTGTACGTTATGGAATCTCTCATATGAATAATTTATACTCTCAAGATCTACTCCCTTAACATAGTCCTTAACAAAATAGAAGAATGAAGGATTGTATAGGAATATAGCTGGAGAATCACCCATGAGATACTTCTGGAATAAATCATACTTCTGTTTCCTTACAGCCCTATCCGATGTCTTCCTTGCATCCTCCAACAAAATATCTACACGCTCATAACTATATCCCGAGATATTAAGATCTGGATAATTAGATTTTAAAGAATGCCACAAATTATACTGGTCTGGATCTACTGTTGTCTCTATCTCATAAAGCAACAGATCAAAGTCTCTAGTTGCTATTATCTCTTGAGTAATCTGGTTATATGAAAGCTTCTCTAGCTTAAGAATAACCCCCTCTTCCTTTAAGAGATCCTTAAGAACATTCACCAATCTATTATTAGTTATACTATCAAAATAACTCAAATTTATAGAAAGAATCTCTTGATTCTCAGACTCAAAAAATCCACTCTCCTCATTCTTAACATACCCTGCATTCTTCAGAAACTCAGCAGCTTTTACAGGATCATAAGAATAATAATCTATATTAGTATTAAAAGCCCATGCTTCCTCCAGAAATGGTCCCTTCTTAACAAAACCCTTAACATTAGAATCCTCGATTAACGCATCTCTATCTATTAAATAGTTTATTCCTATCCTTAAATCCTTCTTCTTATACAAATCCCTCCTCATATTAAAAAAGACTATCTTACTTCTAAAACCTTCTTTCTTTGAAAATTTCTGAAGATTACTATACTCCTCTGTAAACTTCATTAGATCATAATCCCAACCACTAACAGCATCTAAGACTCCTATACGAAAAGACATCTCCATACTCTCCTTATCTGGAAACACTTTGAAAACAATATTCTTTATCTCAGGATCATAGGAATCATACTTATTATCACTAAGATAAACAACATTTTGCTCTGTCCTAGTAACCTTGTACTTCCCAGTACCAATAGGATACCTAGCAAACATATTGAAAGCCAACTGACCCAAATCAACATCCCCTAACCAAGACTTGGGAACGATGGAAAGAGATATTGCCTCAAAAAAAGTCGGGTTAGGCTCTTTAAGCTTAAAAATCAACTCATCATCATCCTTTTTCTCCACTCCAACACCAATCAAAGAAACACCTACTGAATCAAAACCATACTCCTCAGAAAGAGTCCTTGCAGTATTAAAGGTAAACAACACATCCTCAATCGTCAATTTAGTACCATCCTGCCAATATCTCTCTGTATCTATCTGAAATTCATAAGTCAATCGATCATTACTAACAGTCCAACTCTTTGCAATACCAGAAACAGGATTTCCATCTGTCCCGATATATACAAACCTATCGAAAACCAATTCCTGAACAGCCTTATCAACATAATTTCCAGATACATACAAAGGATTAAATGTTGATATCGCACCTACCGAACCCTCTACAAAAGTATCCTTACTCTTCGAATCATCCATGAACCTTGCAACAACACCAGATTCTAAGAAAAATGAAATCAAAATACCAACCAAACAGAAAGAAAAAATATAGCTCAGGGGGATAAAGGATTTAAACACTCGGACAACCCAGACAGGATAGTTCCAAAGAAAATCCCTAAAACTAAATCTTTCCTTCTTAGACACAACCCTTTTTGAAATCGATGAATCAATATCAAGTAGAGCTTCCTTCATCGAAAGCTTCTCTTTTGAACTAGCTCTTTTGTCTTTCTTCTTCTCCATAGAAAAAACTATGCGGAATATTTAAGTATAGCTAAAGAAAGCATAACCAATACTACAACAAGAAAGATAGTAAAGTAATAGAAAAACTTTTCTAGACCTCTCTTTGTTCTGAAAATCTCTCCACCACCACCAAACATCTTTCCCAAACCTTCAGCCCTATTTTGTACAAGTATGCAACAGATTAACAATACACAAACAACAATCTGCGATACAAGAAGAATATTTGTTAGATTATCCATAGAAGTATTATACACTATACAACATTTTATTTACTATCCAGCTCTCTGTATATACCACAAAGAATAGAGATTACTAAACTGCAAAAAGCCATAGAAAGAATAGGGGAAACATTAAAGCTCTTTATTTCAAAATTACCAAAATCTAAACCAGAAAAGATAAACTCTTCTATATAGAAATCTACCATGAACAGATTGAGCAAATAGAAGACACCTGTTAGAACAATAGACGTCATTAAAACAAAAGTTATAAACTTACACTTTATAGTGAGAAAACTTAATATAGGACAGGAGATCATGATCGTAAACACTAAAATAAGGAAAGATATTATTAAATAAGTGATATTGGATGGCAACAAGAATGATTCTCCAAATATATTAAGAACCAAATACAAAATAAGTGAGTAAACCAATATAGACCTTACTATTTCTTTCATCCTTTTTAAGTAAAAGATTAAACATATTAAGATTAAGATAAATACTGCAACAAGTAAATAGATAACTCAAAGAATTCTATGCTATACTTTTGTATCATTAACTGCCCATATGAAAGAAATTTGTAATACAAAAATAATAGCTACGATAGGGCCATCTTCGTGGGATAAAGAAATCCTCTCAGAGATGTACCATAAAGGAATGCGCCTTGCTAGGGTCAATGCTTCTTTTGCAGACTCCGAAGAGATATCTAGAGTAGCAAAGCAAGTTCGTGAGATATCTCCTAGAATAGGACTAATTCTTGACACACAAGGAACAAAGATCCGCGTTACAAATGTAACAGAAGCTTTCCCCGTTAAAGATATTGTTTGCATATCTTCAACAAAAGAGGATTCGCAATACTTGGAGATTTCATATCCAGAGATACACAAAATCGTAACGATAGGGACTCGAATACTCCTAGACGATGGAACTATTGAACTTAAGGTTAAGGAGATAAAAGATACAAAAGTATACTGCGAAACAATTCAGGAAGGGATGTTGAAACCTAACAAGACAGTAAATATTCCCGATATACCACTTTCATTTCCAATCCTTACAGAGAAAGACAAACAAGATATTCATTACGCTATAAAGAACGATTATGACTTTATCTCCGTCTCTTTTGTTAGAAATGTTAGCGATATCTATGCAGTTAGAGAAATTATTGGAAATTCAGATATAAAGATCATTGCAAAGATTGAAAATAGGGAAAGCTTAGAACACATTGATGAGATTATAAAAGCTGTAGATGCAACAATGATTGCAAGAGGTGACCTAGGAGTAGAAACTTCCTTATGGAATATTCCAATAATACAGAAGCAGGTAATCTACAAATGTCGAGCAGCTGGGAAACCAGTTATTGTTGCTACACAACTTTTGGAATCGATGAGGGAAAATAAGAAACCAACAAGAGCAGAAGTATCTGATGTATCAAATGCAATTATGGATGGAGCAGATTCTGTTATGCTATCTGCTGAAACTTCGACAGGGAAAAACCCTGTCGAGGCAGTAGATACCATTAACAAGATAGCATTAAATACAGAGAAATTCATGCAACCAACAATAGTCTACGGAGAAACAGACTCTCCACGGGAAGTCGACGAATTGGCAAAAAGCATTTTTTCACTCTCGAATTCAATTCCTTTAAAGGCAGTTATTATCCTATCCAACAATCCATATACAATAGGAAGTATATCTCGACACAGGCCAAATGTGCCAATCTGGTCGATAAGTTCTTCGGTAAAAAGAATTAGACAGGATTCAATATATTGGGGAATCATTAGCCAACATGTTGAAGATTTACCAGAAGACAGAGATGAAGCATTAT
>CAYVNA010000009.1:0-39146 GCA_964452735.1 uncultured Candidatus Saccharibacteria bacterium | reverse complement strand
ACAATATACCTTCGCAACAAATTACAAAGAAGGAGACATTACTAAGAAACCAGAAAAGATAGAGAATAAATGGAATGACGTTTTTGTATGGACAGATAATGAGACAATCTCCTTGAATGCAGGCATTGTTTTCCTCCCAGAAAATACCCCTGTCAATCCTAAAAATGGATCAAGATATGAGGGAGTTAGTTCATCTCAATTACAATTAGCTAGGAATACTATTCCTTCCAAGGACTATTGGGAAGGATATTTTAACCAGAATCCTGAAAAGAGACCCAAGCATATTGTCTATTACAATAACAGCCTCACACCAACACAAGCTGTTGAGGAATTCCTAGAAAGGAGCAACATTAAAAGTATAAAGATTCATGAGGAGGATCTGGGCTTCAAGGAACACCATGTAGCAAAGAATCGTTTTGATGGGAACACACCTAGGACAAGGGATTTCCAAGAAGCTTCTGTATATCTTGTAGATGAAATAAGAAAACTAGCACCGAAAGTAATAGCTGAAATTGCACAAAAAGAAGGTATTTTTAATCCAACCAGGGAGGAGATAAAAGAATTAGTAAGAGAACACAGTCGAGTTAGAAACATAATATAAAGGATATTACCTCAACGGATGATTCTTCTTCACTGTCTCCTCAGCAAACTTCTCACTAGCATGTACATACCGAGTAGTTGTATTTAAACTTTCATGACCTAACAACACCTGCAATGCAACAGGACTAGCACCATTCTCTGCCATATATGTAGCAAAACCATGCCTTAAACTATGCGCAGATGTAGGGATCTGAATTCCCAACTTATTACGATATATAACTATCCTTTCCTGAAAATAATTTGTAGATATCCTAGCATTTGGTTTCCTTGACCTAATACCACTAAATGGAATAAATAGAGCAGGGGAGTCAAACTTCTTCAAAAGACCACTCTTCCTATATGTTTCAACCAACTCAATATACTTCCTATTCCCCCTATCAAATATCTCCAAATTCAAATCAGATTTCTTCTCTGAATCCCCAGATGTTTCACGATGTTTCTCATCTCCTAAAAAGAAACTCTCCATCTCAATCGGTTGCTCACTATCCTCCCGATCCAAAAACGCATACTTCAACCTAACTACCAAATACTTATTCAACCAATCTAAACTCCTTGGTGTCAAAAACACAGACCTTTCCTTCTTCCCCTTACCAACAACAAAAATCTTTCCCTCCACATTAATCTGTTCCAAATTAAGACTAACAAGCTCGGAAATACGCAAACCTGTTGCAAAAAGAATCTCCAACATACAACGATTCCTTAATGCAACTTTCTCATCCTTCTCAAAAGACATCGGTGATTGAATCAAACTAACAAGATCATCTAAAGAAGCTACCTTCTTAATCCTCTTATCTGCCTTCATCAACTCAACTGCATCTGGAGGTAATGGAATATCTAAATCCCAAGAGATTCTAAACTTAAGAAAAGATCTTAAAGAAGATAGCATACGATTTATACTCCTAGGATCTAAACCATTATTCCCGCGATTCTCCCTATGAACAATAGAACCCAAACTACCATATACCTTGCCATATACATTGGAAAGAAATTCACTCTCAAACATTCCAGATCCATTAACAGAATCTTTTGTCTCATCCGAAGGCGCAACTACACCCTTATTATTTTTCAAGGGCTGTTTTGAGCTTCTAGGAGCTTCGCTGCCATTTATGCTTGATATACCAGCACTTCTCATACTCTTAACCCTAAATTTATCCAAATCTTTAAGATGTTCTCCAGCAACTAAATAACCTTTGAATGTATTTATATCCTTCTTACTAACATTCTTGAACTCCGTATTTCTGAAATGAAGAAAAGTTGCAAAAATACAAAGATCCCGAGCATAGTTTATGATTGTTTGTATACTGTAGTTATTATTCTGAAGATACATCAGGTAGTCATCCTGATCCTCAAGCTTAGGAAACTTGTTCATATATATTTATACCACATACAAAATTTAATTAATGCCAGAGTAGGGGGAGTTTTCTGAGAAAAAGGATTGGTGCCAAAAAGAAAAAATATATGAAAGAAAAGAATGAGGAAAGGATACCAGAACAAAGAAGGATAGATCATATGAATTGATAATAATAAATAAATATATATAAATTAAGCGTTTTTCAAATACCTCTCCAAGCTACCTAGATGCGACCGCATATAAGGGTGATTATACTCGGTTGTATTATTTAAAATCATAACACATTTATTCAAAGGGGGATACTACTCCATGCTAACAGCACATATAGAATCTAAATGAAAGATTTTTATTATTTCACTCTATTATATAAACCATGTACACTTGAATATGAAGAAGGGAATTAGCAGATACTTATCCACAGTGATAACTATGGGATATTGCATACTATGGGTTTCTGATCCCCTCCCCCTACTCTCTATGAAACATCTATGAATATTTGCTAAGCAAGTATGTTTAAAAATACTCCAATTAGAAACAGAATGATAAGAATAGAAATATAGAAATAAACAGGAATACCTCGACCATATGCTACAACTTCCTGACTAACTCCCCCTACTGAAAAGTAATAACCAAGAACAGGTATAGCAGCAACAATCTCATGAGAATCTCCTGTAAGGAATACCCCCAGGAAAAGGATAAAACATATTAACAATGTAAGAAGAGTTTTCCTAACCAACTCCCCTCCCTCAAAACCAATATTTACATAATGCACGAGTATTATTATCAAATAGGTAATCAAAATCAAAGGAATTAATATATATATATCAAAACCCGTGACTAAGAAACTGAAGGTGAAGAAATATATCATTAGCAAGGAAACAAGATATGAGGATGTTCTCCCTACTTGAGCTAAGGGAATCTTCTTAAAAAGATCTACATTTAAAACATTCGCCATGAGAAAAGATATATAGTTACCCAAAAATGCTAAGAACATGAGAAGAAGAAGTATGAAAACTTCATAGATCCTATTGAACTTTTGGAAGAAGAAAAACTCTATAAACAGAGACTGAGAAAATACATATAGAGCTGGCTGAAGAAGAAATATCAAAGACTTTTTCTTAATCTGGAAATTGAAAGACCACAAAAGACCCACCATCGTTAGTACAAAATATGCAACTGCATTCAAATACACTCTCCATATGATAACCTGAGTTTGAGATTGAGTTATCTTAGATACAAATATAGCCAAAGCTATGAAAGCAGCTAGCGTTATGAACTTCCCCCTCTTCTCTTCATCTATATTTGTATCTACCCTATCCATCTATTGATTCTAAATATTTTAAACCTTTCTGTGTTAATACTCTACCCCTAGATGTTCTCTTGATATATCCACATTTCATCAAATATGGCTCATATACATCTGCTAAAGTAGTTTCATCTTCTGATATAGATGCAGCGAGCGTTGATAGGCCTATTGGTCCCCCACTAAAATTGTTAAGTAGAGTTCTAAGAATAATACGATCTATCTCCTCTAAGCCTTGAGTATCTACACCCAGAAGCTTGATCGTCTTTAGAACAATATCTGTAGTTATCGACTTCGAATTCTTCTTATCTGCATAGTCCCTTGTACGACGAAGCAATCTCAAACCTATTCTTGCAGTACCTCTAGAACAACTAGCTAGAAGGGATAGAGCATCCTCATCAACCATGACATTCCATAGCTTACTCGCCCTCTCAAGTATAGATACAAGATCTTCTTCAGAAAAAAAGTCTAACCTCTGAATTAGCCCAAACCTATCTCTCATGGGAGAACTAATCTTCCCTATTTGGGTTGTTGCTCCTATGAGAGTAAAGGGTTCTAAAGAAAGACGTATTGTTTTTGCAGAAGGCCCCTTCCCCATTATGATATCAAGAACCCTATCTTCCATTGCAGGATAGAGAATTTCCTCAACACTTTTAGATAACCTATGTATTTCATCTATGAAAAGTACATCATTAGCCTTTAGTCCTGTTACTATCGCAGCTAAATCCCCCTGCCTCTCTATTGCAGGACCAGATGTTATCTTTATGGATGAACCTACTTCCTTAGCTATAGCAATAGCAAAAGTAGTCTTTCCTAAACCAGGAGGTCCGTAGAATAAAATGTGATCTATTACTTCCTTCCTTCTCTTTGCAGAATCAATCATCATCTGGAGAGTTTCTTTCTCTGTTTTTCTTCCAATGATTTCATCTAAATTACTAGGTCGAATACTCTGCTCAACATCTAGACTCTTTTCAACAGAATCTTTAACACTCTTCTTTTTGGGGACCTTCAACAACGAGGTTGACTCTATCATTATTCACTTAAAACAATCTTAATTAGCTCTTCTATCTCCACATCACCTTTCTTTTGTAATATTTTCTCCCCGCTATCCAATTTCTCTTTTAATAGCTCTCCATTGAAGCCTAATGCCTTTAATGCGTCTCTCAATTCCCTTATTATCACTTTCTCTTCCTCTTTCTGTTTGAGATCAACTTTTCCTCGAAGATCTAGTATGATCTTTTGTGCGCCCTTCAAACCCAAACCTGAGACCTTACTCAGAGTCTTTGCATCTCCTTCATTAATGATTTTATCTAATTCCGTTAAGGAATAGGTAGATATTACGGTAAGGGCTATCTTAGGACCAATACCAGAAACACCTATTAATTTCTCAAAAATGTTTTTGTCCTCTTCACACTTGAAACCATACAGTGTTTGAGCATCCTCTCTAATATGTTGATAGGTATATAGGGAGACTTCTTTCTCAGAGATAGAGTACGAGCTAGGAATATATACTCTGTATCCAATGCCACAAGAGGTCAATATATCAACATAGGTATCTTTTCCTAGAACAGTTTTAATTACTTCTCCTTTTATATATGAGATCATAGTTCATTATACATCAATATCCCTAATCTTACCCTTCTATTTCTGGATCGTTTCTAAGGCTTTCACAAAGTTCGCAAATCTTCTCTGTCTCTCAGGAACAAGTGCTGTTTTTTCATCTTTACTAGGAATACTAGAAGGGAAATATCTATCAACAAGAAAACAATACACATCTACACCAGGATTAAATTTTACATAGGAGACTTTCCCAGAGCTATCCTTTAAAGAAAACAATACTCTAATATCCCTTCCGCCTCCCATATATACTGACTCCAATCGAACACCTTTTATCTCATAACCCTCTAGAGGCTGAACTACTCCTCCACAGGCAATTTCATATTCTTCTTTATTACTGCCATCAGGTGCTAAGGGGTTATCAAATGCTTCCTCATCAGCAACTCGAGCAACAAGAGTAGAACATATTCTGAGATATTCCTTATCATCTCCAACAGGAAATATGAAGTCCTGTGTTGATTTATTTTCTAAATCAGTATTTTCCATATTATATTCTTAGATTATTTCATAATCTCCATAGCTTCCCAAAGGTTATTAAACTCTGTAGAGCCATCATCAGGAATATAAACAGAAGGATGATTCTCCCCTATGATACCCCACGTATATACCTCACCATCAGAGCCTTGGTGAAAGATAGCATTTCGAAGTAAGAAGGTAGTCTTTAGACATCTCTTCTCAACTGGTTCACCATTCTCATCTGTGTATCTCTCCACCGGGACTATAGATTCTGGCTCTGCAGATCTAAATTGTCCCATGTTTGAAAAACCAAGAGGTTTTCTTAATTCATCAATACCTTTTCTATATTGTTCTAAGTTCTCATCAGATAATGGTTGACCAAATACTTTGGAAGTTTTGATCCTGTATCTTTCTTCGCGAACAAAGTTATTAAAAAGTCCTAAAACAACACGTTCAAGCTTCTCCATTTCTTCCTCAGGGATACCATTGCATACACGTGATTCAAAATCTCTTAGTTCCATATCAATATATTTAGAATAATTTTAAGTATCTCTTATTCCATACTCTTAATAGCCTCCCAAAGATTCTTAAACTTCACAGAACCATCATCTACAAGATTCACAAGGTAACGCTGCGTTCCTAGTGTTTCCTTTATAACAGAAATATCAAAATCCTCACCGAGAAGACTGATTGGAAGCAAACAAGATATCTCTAGACATCTGCCTTCTACCGTTTCTCCCTTCTCCCCTATATATTCTTCGGAAGCAGATATGAGCTCTACTTTTGCAATTCTTAATTTATATCCCTCTAAAAAACTAACCCTATTATACAAATTTTTAAGTGCCTCAATGTATTCATCACAGTTATCCAGAGATAGAGGAGTATCAAACACTTCGCTACCCTCAATTCTTTTTCTCTCCTGATAAGCTATCCAAGCAAGAGGTTCTGAAACTATAAAATCAGAATCTAATCTATCTCCCTGGGGTATACCAGTTGAGAGAAACTCGCTTCCATCATTCGCCTCGAAGTCGTTTGCGTTCATATTGATATAACAAAAATTTAATTATTATATTAACTAAACCTTAAAATCAAGGAGGTTACTCCTTAAATTATCAAGCTTTTCTAAAGTCTTTCCAAAATTAATAAGTCTTTTCTCCGTAACATAGAGAAATTCTGATCTTCCTACTAGAGATAACCCCTCTGGGATATCAACTAAGAAATGCGACTCCTGTCTTGGACAAATTTCTACAAAAGAGATATCTTTACCTTCTTTTAAGAAAAACTTTACACTAGAGTGCATACCAATATCCATCATTGCAGTTATACCAACTACCTTATAACCTTCAACTTCCATAAGAACTTCATCTACAGCCGTCTTGTACTTCTCTTCATCTCCCTCCCCCAAATTAATGGGCTCATCAAATATCTCTTCCCTTGCAACCCTGTTAACTATTTCTCTCTGGATTAAATCGTACACTTCACCGTCTTCTACTGGAAGTACAAGAGACTCAGGAATTCTATTTTCAAAATTTTCTACTTGCATATTTATATAATAAAAGATTAATTATTCAGTTGACTCACTATCAGAAATTATTATGTATTGATAGAGGTTGTAGAAAACTGCTTCATCCCTACTGAGGAAATCATCTACCGTTATCACAATCTCCCCTATCAAATTTGTTTTTAGAAGCAAATATTCCACTGATAAGGGCAAATCTTCATCTTGCTCTTCTCTAACCTCAGCGGTTAGACTCTCTGTATATATGAGATTTTTCCTACCCTTCACATTCATGGTGAATTCAAAAAGATCATGTACTGCAAGAGTATATTTATCATAATTCTCTTCGATTGGCATCTTGAAAACAGGATTCGTTACTAAGCTATCGACAATATGGCTTTTGAAATCCCTTCTATCTATCTCTAAAAATCTTTTCTCTCTAGAATTACTTAAAATCTTTTCTAGTTTTATCTTATCTACCATTATTAAAATATATAAATTTAAACTTATTCTTCCTTTGGAAGCCCTCTATTATCTATCTCAGCTACTGCATCAAAAAAGTTACCGAAGGTAGGATTATTCTTTGAAGATCTAGAAAAAAAATCAGATTCTGAGAGTGTAACTACCCTATTCGAGCGACCTAGTTCTTCACCCCCAATGATAAAATATATAACCCTCTCCACTCTCTCAAACTCCTTCCCATATTCGTCTTTAGAAAGAACATCTTCCTTCCCTGCGACAACCTCTTCGATTACAACATATTGAGAATCTCCTTCTAAGTCAAGAAAGTAATAATCTCCCAAGAAATCTTCCTTTATTGTTTTTATGTACAAAGGCTCAGAACTTGGTACCATAGCTCCCCAAAAAGTTCCTTCTTCTCGGATTTTAGTAATCAAAGAATTCTTCAGAGGAAGATCCTCTGCAATGATTTTCTCCTCTTCTCTTACCTGTTCAATCCTTTTAGAAAGTTCTTCCAGCATTTTAGCCTCTTTCTTCTTTTCAAAATTGAGAGATTCCTCTAATTGTTCTAATTTTCTCTTATCTGTCATAATTAGGAATATATAATTTTATTTTTTACCTCCATCTATTTCCTCCAGAGCATCCCAGAGATTATCAAATGCAGGATTCTGTGGATCACTATGATATGAAAAATCACCCCTATTTATATCAATTGTAACATTTACTTCTGGAAACCCGAATTCATCACTGAAATCCTTTGTTACATATACAACATGAAACCTAAGAACCTTGTCATTCTCCTTAACCGAAAGCTTCTCTCCTGTCTCAGGGACTTCCACTACTTTAGATGTTTCTTCTGTTGTAGCTTCAATCTCGGAGATATACGGATCCATATGATCTGGATCAACGAAGCATTGCATAGCAAAAAATTTCTCAGATGAGAAGAAGTAGTCGTTTATGAGCTTCTCATATGTACCCTCCTCAACAGAATCGTAAGGTTTACCAAACTCACGATTATTCCTAATTCCCTTGATAATAGCTTTCTTTATTGGCTCAAATTTATCGATCTCTCCCTCTCTTCTTTCCCTTTCCTTTATAGCCTCTTCCTGATCCCTCTTAATCCTATTCCTCTGGAGTTCATCGGCAAGTCTTTTCTCCGAGACCCTAGATACTACCCCTTCAAGTGCATCTCTATTGGTCATTTCCGTTTCCCAAGTCAAATTATTGAATATCATACAACGAGACAAACCCCTTGTCAAAGACTATGAGTCCCTATTGGAAACAAGCAATAGCAATAGCAACAGCATCTGCGGCATCATCAGGACGAGGGATATCCTCCAAACCACAAAGAACCTTCACATTCTCCTGCACCTGCCTCTTATTCGCCTTCCCGTATCCTGTAACTGCACATTTCACTTGCAACGGAGTAAACTCCTTAATAGGAACACCACCCTCTTCAAGAGCAAGTAGAACCACACCCCTAGCCTCCCCTACAGAAATAGCTGTTTTAGCATTATTAGTAAACAACAACATCTCAACCCCTGCAACTTCAGGCTTAAACTGACTAATCAACTGAGATAGATCATGATATATTTCTAACAACCTCTCTGAAACAGACAAGCCCTTCTTAGTAATTACTGCACCATAGTCTATAGCATGAGGTTTTCCATCAATACCGAAATCTACCACAGCCCAACCAGTAGTTGCTAAACCTGGATCTATACCTAGTACTCTCATTATGCTAATCCTTTAAATTACTCCAAACATTCTGAACATCATCATTATCCTCGAGCCTTTCAATACCAGATAGAACCTTCTCCTTCTCCTCATCACTAACCTCTTTATACATCTTTGGCTCCTTAATCAATTCCGCCTCCTTAACAACAAAACCCAATTTAGTTATCTCATCCCTAACACTTGCAAACTTAGTATATTCCGTATATATCTCCAACCCTTTCACACCATCAATATCTAGCACCCCATCTATTTCCATAATGGAGAGCATAACTTCTTCTAAATCTTCTTCAACAAATTCATCCTCACCACCAAACTTTTCATATGACCTGCCTTTATAGCGAGAAAACCTTTTGTATCAAAATTCCAAGAAACACTACCATCATCCCCCATCGTTCCACCAATATCCTCAAAGATCTTCCTTAAATCTGCAACTGTTCTATTCTTATTATCCGTAAGGGTATCAACCAATATCTGAACTCCGAAAGGACCAAACCCTTCATACGTAGAATCATCATATACGACACCATTACTACCCTCCCCAGTACCTTTCTGAATTGCCTTATCTATCTTATCTAAAGGAAATCCCACCTCCTTTGCCTTATCTATATACATTCTGAGATTAGGATTCATATCAGGATCACCACCACCTAACCTAGCTGCATGAGTAATTTGTACAGAAACCTTAGAGAATGCCTTGCCCTTCTTAGCATCATTTATCGCCTTCTTGTGTTTAATTGTTGACCATTTGGAATGACCTGACATAGTAGGTATTCTACCACAAAGAATATTTAAACAGATAGTTCCTTTACACTATCTTTCTTCGAATCTTCACTCTTAATTGCCCTATTCCCCTTATCACTATATGACTGACTACTCCATTTATTTATCTTCTCCTCTATGATTTCTCTCGGAGTACCATACTTCTCTCTTGAGCTCTGAATTATTTCATCCTTCAAACTAAACTTCTGATACCTCACAGGAAGGGACTTTGCACTAAAGGGAACTGATGTCATACCATCAATACAAAGCTTTATGTACAGAGAGTACGCATCTAGGGAAACAAGGTCATCTGAAGAAACAACAGGAGCAAATTCTTTTTCTAGGATAGAAGCATCTGCGGGACTAACAACAAACGACCCTATTGTTCCAACATTACCAAATATTGCCTGTCTAACAGTCAAAGGTAATTGATCAATATACTGGTTTGTCATTGTTAGATTGAGTTTGTACTTTCTAGCTTCAGAGAGAATCTTTGCAAAAGACTCTGTTGCAAAATTCTGGAATTCATCTACATACAGGAAGAAATCTCTCCTTTCTTCAGCAGGCATATCAACCCTCTCCATAGCAGTAGCTTGAAGACGAGTAATGATCATACCACCTAGGAGAGATGCCGTCTCTTCACCTAACCTACCCTGAGCAAGATTAACCAAAAGTATTTTCTGATTATCCATTATATCCCGCAAATCTATTGTTGATTTGACTTGTCCGATAATGTTACGAATTACAGCAGAGGAGATAAATCTTCCAACCTTATTCTGTATTGGAGACACTGCCTCTGTTAAGAGCCTGTTATTCTGTGCCATCTGGGCAAACTCTTCCACCCAGAACTTGTATAGGATCGGGTCATCTACTTGCTTAAGTATGAACTTTCGATAGTTGCTATCAACTAGCAGTCTAATTATCGCTAGCAATGAGGTACCTTGAGCCTCCAATGCTGTTGCAACTGTATTTGTTAATATGTATTGCAACCTCGGTCCCCAAGATTCACCGAATTGTTTCTTAAATACTTCAACAACTCCATCAGCTATTAAATCTCTCTGTGACTTATCTTTCAATTCCAAGAGATTGAAACCAACAGGGTTAGTTACATCCGTAGGGTTAAAATACACAACATCATCAATCCTATTAGGCGGGATATATTCTAAAAGCTCCTCTACCGTATCTCCGTGAGGGTCAACAAAACAAGCACCTTCACCAGCAAGCACATCCGATATGAACATATTCTTGAATAATGTGGATTTCCCTGTACCTGTTTTACCCAAGAGATAGAAGTGTCTTTGTCTATCATTCCTTTTCAGACCGAACTCCAGTTTGATATCTCTGTAGTCTGTTTCCCCAAAGATTGTAACATAGCCCTCTGTTGCCTTAGGAATATTCATAGGTGGTTCTAACTTCTTTGCTCTACTCCAAGCGATATTGGGAGTCTCTACCGATATGTTTGGGAGATGATATAGAGATGCTAACTCCTCAATGTTCAGAATGTCTGGTTCTTCTTTCGGTAGATACCTACGAACATACTCATCGTACATCCCCTTCCCTGTCTTTTCCGTAGATGCATGTACAAAATTATTCAAATGAGCGGTAGTAAATTGTTTAAAACTGGCAACAACATCCCTAAGCATCTGCTCCGATCTAATCTGACTCTCAGCTTTAGACACAACCCTAACCGTGAACTCAAACCCAACCTTTAGCATCTTATTCTCAATCTCACTAAGTTCTTCTTCCTGCCCAGGAGATAGCTTAACAACCTCCTTCTGGGCCTTGGAAGTAGAGCTAGTTGCCAAGGCTTTGCCAAAACTCCCTATTAGGTTTGTTAACAATGCAAAGAAAGAAACTCCATTAGGATCTTTCCCCTCCTTTATCGCTGTTATATATTTCTTCGACTTCTCCTGCCAATAGTTGGCAACAGGACGAGCAACAATTTGTAACCAAACTTTCTCCCCATGAGAGAGTTCAGACATAGCACCAGTGATCGCAGCTAAGGGATCGACCTCGAAGCTCCTAAAGGTCTTTATGGGAAATATATAATCTTTCTCCATCTCTATTTCCCCAGTAGTAACAAAGATTTCCTCTCCATGAGAATCATTCTTAGCATAATCTTGTACATACTTAATATCGGCATTTGGGTACTGGGCATATATCTGGCCCTCTATGAATCGGGAAAGATGCTGAGGAGCAACAACATAGAAACGTATACCATCAGCTTCAGTTGATACCACCTCAAAACTTATAACATCAGAACATTTTTTATTATCTTCTAGAATTCCATGTATTGAAGCAAACATCTGTTCAGCAGCTAACGATGCTTTATCATTCTCTCTTGGAACGAGTATCTGCATAACAAAGGGATTACGAACATCTTCATATACATCTATCTCTTCTGTATTCCTAGATCCCCATACCAAGATGAATATCAAAAATAGTATAGAGAAAAGCAATAAAAAGAATATAATCCAAATCATCATAATGAAATTCTAAAGGAAAAAAGCTATTTAATCAAATACTTCAAAAGATCTCAACCTGTGAAATATCTTCTCCTAATAGTATAACTATATCACCCGTGGTCATGAAAGAAGGCCTCTCCGAGATCTCCTCGAACCTTCCAGACAGTACTTCAGATACAATGTCAAAAGAATTTTTGAAACTTTCTTTATTCGATATAAAAACAACTGTTTTCTCCAGATGACTAGGAGCATTACCAAACCTCACTACATCGCAACCACTATTGCTAATCTTTCTGGCATATAGGGCTGCTCTACCAGAGACTGTACTAGCATTATATACCTCCACCCTAACTCTTTCCTTCTCTAAATCTCTATCTTGAAGCTTAGAGACATACTTCTGAATACCTCTATCATACTCAGCAACATTTATACTTCTAAATTGGCCACCCTGTTCAGCAAGGCTCTCAATAGAGTACTGCAGAGAACCCAATTCCATAGAATATGTATCCGAAGACCCAACCATATATTTGTAATTATCTATATGCCCTAAAACACTAGCGAAGGAGAGATTGGAATATATACTTTCATTGGAATTTACTAATTTCTTAATGTTGAGAAATGTTGATAGATGATTATAGCTATCAGAAAAATTATGCATTTTGAAGAAGCTATCGGAGAGAGTCCCTTCAGATATGTATTCTCCCCTACTCCGCTCAGTCACTTGTGCAGAGCCATTATATATATCTTCAAAAATAGCAAATCCTTCTGTTGTTAACCAAACATAGTTGTCAAATTTGAAACCTAGGATCTCACTAAGTTGCCAAATTGTATATTCAACTCCACGACCTTTCTGAAGATAGTCCCCTGCATATCTCAAAGATGATATCGCTATTGGGCTACCGAAGTTCTCTTCCAATCCACTAAAATACAATCCTCCTGGCAAGTAAATTACTAAGGATGTATTTTTCCTTTTATTATATAGAAGTGCATATACTTCAGAGATGCCTCTTTCTGTATCTTCGCCCTTCTCAAAGACAAGCAGTGTTTTCTCAAGATCATCATCTATTGTTGACAGTATCTTATGACTAGACAAGTTCTCCCCCAATGGGTCTTCATTCTTTATGTTGAAAAAAGAAAATAGGAAATAGGCACTATATAAACATAATGAGACAAGAAATAAGGCTATTAAAATAGAAGAGACACTGAATCTTTTACCTTTTGCTACTTTTCTACCTCTCATCCTATTTAAGTTTGAATACAGATACTCGCTCCTCATCCAAGTCAAGGAATTGGAGATATATTGACCTCAGAGATATTTTTAACGGCAGAGAATTTCCCCTTGGGAGACCATATAGAGAATCCCCTTTGATACGGAGACCTAGATATTCCAATGTTGCACGAATCTGATGCATTCTACCTGTTTCTATACATACCAAGACTTTATTTCTGCCAATAGGTTTAATATACGAGAGGGAATATCTTGCGTTACCTAACTTCTCTTTTCTAAACAACATTTTCAGCCTATTCCTACCATCTCTTGAGATGTACCCCTCAAGAACCACCCAACTCTCATCAAAAAGGAACTGGTTCTTTTCCAGATCCTTTACTTCTTTCTCGACATCCAGAGCTTCTTCTGGGAAGCTCAAAGTATTGTCGACATCAGAATCATACTCCTCTATATCTGCAAGATAGACTTTCTTAACCAAGTGGTTCTCAAATTGTTTTTGTAAAGATACTTGCATTGGGAGATTCTTCGCAAAGACAATGAGGCCACCTACTGGCTTATCCAATCTATGCACAATTCCTGCTCTAGCAACTCTATCATCAAATTCTCCTTTTTTTTCTAAATATCCTCTAACTCTATTAGCAAGGGTATTTCGACTGTTTGCAAAGCCCGGATGCACAACCATACCTTGAGGTTTATCTACAATAACAACGTCTTTACTTTCAAAAACCACCTGTAGATCACCATCCTCTGCTAATATATCTCTACTTCTATCCATCTCTCCCATTATTTCATTTAATCTTTGGATATCTACCTCCAAGACATCTTGTTCTTTCAACTTATATGAACACTTTCCCAAATTACCGTTTAGCAATACTATCTCCTCCCAGATATTTTGGATCATACTCCGAGAAATATCCTTATACCCATTTTCCTTAAGATATTCAAAAACAAGAATATCTAACCTTTCCCCTAGCCTTCCTTCTACAATAGCTTTCCCTTTATCCATAGTTCTACTTATACAATTTTATTGGTTGATTAACATCTACAGGAGAAACAATGTTGACAGACGAGACTTTTTCAATAGTGACATTATCTTTTCTCGAACTAAATAAGTACACAATGATACCAAGAACTGTCCATCCACAAAAAACATATATTCCATATCTTTCCATAAAGGTTACTTCCTTAGAAAGATAGATATATGTTGTATAGGTTAATGAGATTAGAATAAAGAAAATGTCTAGAAGTATGAGAATTTTCCTTTCTTTAGGACCGATAACAACCTTTCTAACAGAGTTCTTAAGAATAAAGAGGATAAAGGGGATCAATACCATTGCTGCACCTTGCAAAACCCACTCCAGATTTTTAGAAAATGTACCTAGGACTAAAAAGGACATAGCCAACATTGACTGTGCCGTAAAGAAGATAGTGGTGAAAAGATGATCCCATCTCCATCTCTTGAAAGCAACTGTTAACAAGGAGGCTGTGATTAGAAAACCAACAAACATTAACAGTACATCTATTCCCCAATCCCAAATCCTAAAAAAACGCCAAGGGAGTACTCGGAACAGGAATATTTCGTCACCATATTTCTCGTATGGAAGCCAGTACCAAATGTAGGAAGAGAAATCTTCCCATCTTGTTATTACATAGGAGATTCTACCTACAACAAGTCCCATTATGGTCGATAATATGTATAGATCGAATATGGAGGAGTTGTTTTTCCTTGTGTCTATACATCCTCTCCAGAATATATAGAGACCAAAGACTATTATGAAAGAGAAGAGAAATACAGGATGTACATTCGAGAATAAATTTGAGAAAGCTTCAAAGAATTGCTTAAACACATAAGTAATAAACAAATTTATATGTTTCTATGATATCACAAAATAGAGGCTATTTAGACTTCCTCTTCTTCTTTGATTTACTTTTCTGAGATTTTTTGGATTTCCCAACCATCGCAGGATATTTCTCTTGGCTTCTAGATTTACTCTTCTTCATAGGCTCTACAATCTTCGAGGATATCCCCTTTAATGAATTCTTTATCTGAGAGACAATCGAGATGATTGAAGCTCCAACTTTCACTGTTATGCTTTTCCTTGTAGAGTATCTTGTCATATTGGACTCCACAGCTTCAACTGCTTCTTCCTTCGTTGCTTGAATTTGTTGTTCCATTACTTCCACTGAGGGAGATAGTTCCTCAGGAGCGATTCTCTTCCCTGTTTCCTCTCCACAATGAGGGCAATATTTGCTCTTTCTATCTACATAGACCTTGCAGGATGGACATTTCTTTTTGAGCATATACCTACAATTAGGGCAGAATGTATAACCAGGCAAGAGTTGCGTGCCACACTTAGGACAGTCACCTAGCTCCGCCGTCTCGTACTTCAAGTACCTCCTTTCAAGGTCAGACCAGTAGATCTCCTCAATTGTTTGGCTAGGCCTTATTATTAGGTATATTATCCATCCGACGATATTGAATAGAGTGACAAGAAGAATATACAGATATCTAACAGCCCTATTTGAGGTCCTCTCACCGGAATCTAGCCAGACCCAATATATAACTACTAACCAAAATATTCCAAGGGAGTAAAAGAATAGCTCCCATACGAAGCCAAAGTCTATACTACCGATCTTATCCAGAAAACCCAAGATTAATCCCTCCATTTTGTGTTAATAAAATTTGATATACATGGTCGAGGAGGGAGTTGAACCCTCACGCTATCGCTAGCACGGGATTTTGAGTCCCGCGTGTCTGCCAGTTCCACCACTCGACCACAATTCCTGCGCAATTATACTCAAAAAAGGGCGACCGCACCAGCCCTAAGAATAGGGTCTGGCACAAGTCTGTCCCCCAACGCTCTTCCAAAAGGAGCAGCTAGACCCACTAAACCAGGATAAGCAGCATAAGAAAATGTAAAACTTTTTAAATAAGACTCCCCAACAAAAGAGATAGAAGATCTTAGGGCGAGGATATTCCAGAGGGACAGACAAGGGTCTGACCCCTATTTAATTTATTTAATATTTAATTATTTGTTTTTATATAGATTTCGGAAGCTAGCGATTTCGTCAATGAACGCGAGTTTTACTAGTCCTGTTGGACCATTTCTATGTTTAGCGATAGTTAGCTCAGCCATCCCCTTGTGCTCTGTTTCTGGATTCCAAACCTCCTCCCTATCTATGAACATAACAACATCAGCATCCTGCTCGATAGAACCAGACTCCCTCAGATCAGAAAGTTGCGGTCGCCTACCCTGCCTTTGCTCAATAGCCCTAGACAACTGTGCTAAACCAACTACAGGAACATCTAGCTCCTTCGCGATATTCTTCAACCCCTGAGAGATCTCCCCAACCTCGAGAGTCCTACTCTCCTTGTTATTCCCATGCATAAGCTGGAGATAGTCAACAAAAATAATATCCAACCCCCTCTCCAAAGCCAACCTTCTCGCCTTGGTTCGAATCGCATTAATATGCTGCCCCGCCTGATCATCTATGAAGATATTCGCATCCGCTAATTCCCCCATTGTATCCGCTAGTTTCATAAACTTCTTATCACTCAATCGGCCAGTCCTTATCTCCCAAAAAGGAATACCTGACTGCATACCCAAAAGACGATCCATTATTTGTGTCTTGGACATTTCCAAAGAGAAGAAGGCAACTGTCTTTTTCTCAACCAAAGCCGCATGCCTCATCATATCCAGAGCCAAGGCTGTTTTCCCAACAGAAGGCCTAGCAGCAAGAATAATCATATCTGACTTTTGAAAACCACCCAATAAGTCATCGAGATCCTTGAACCCTGTTGAAACACCAAGATAGGCTTCATCCTGATCAGCCCTCTCCGCCCTTTCATACGCATCTTTCAAAAGATCTTTTATATGCACAAAATTCGTTTTCGTCCCCGTTTGAGCAACATCAAAAACTTGTTTTTCAGATCGATCTATCACCTCATCTATACCTGTAGACTCATTAAATGCCATTTCTGTGATATTCTTCGCAGCAGTTATCAAACCCCTCCTTGTTGCACTCTCTTTTATTATCGAACCATACTCTTCCGCATGTGCAGATGTCGCAACCATAGTTGCTAACTCTGCCAGGTATGACCTACCGCCTATCTGACTCAGCTTCTTCTGTCTTTTTAACTTATCAGAAAGTGTTATAAGATCGATTGGTAGACCTTCATTAAAAAGCTCAAGAATACTCGAGTATATTGTCATATGACGATCATCATAGAAATGTTCTGGTAGTAACCATCCTGAGACAGATATGATAGAATCCTTGTCCATTAACATACAACCCAATAGAGATTGCTCTACATCGACATTTTGTGGCGGAACTTTCTCCATATTTCTTATTACAAAAAGATTACTTCCACACTCTTCTGCTCTTCCTCTACTCTCTTCTTATTTACATTAAGGTAATTCTCATCCTTGACTGTTGCGAAACCAAAATGCTTTATGAATTCCTCTCGACTTTTGACCTGAGATTCTTTTGGAGAATCTTCCTTATATGCACAGGGGACTAATATCGCAGGATCTATGTTCGAAATAACTTTTTCTAATTTATCAAAATCCATGAAATTAACACCATCCCCTACTGGAAGAATTAGAACATCAACATCTCCAAGATCCTTCACATCCTTTGGATCAATAGTACTATCAGTCCCACCCATATATACAAGACGAATATTCTTTTCGTCGATAATGAAGAAATCATCGTTCAATCCCCTCCTTATCATCATCCCACCAATCTCAAATTCCCCTGGGGAAGAAATTACCATAACCTTCTCCCTATTTTCTCCTACAATTTTTCCGTCCAATCCATTATCTTTAAGGAAACTCTCCTCATCAACTCCCTCCTCTCTCGATAGGAGGCAAACATCCGCATTGCACTTAGGGAATGCCTTTCCCATCTTTTTATACATCAAAGGATCTGTCAGAAGTGTAATATTGGGATTAGATATAGAGAAACTTGTCCAGGCTATTTTCTTTATTTTCATTGTATGTATAGATAAAAAGTCAATTAGTATACACTAAGTATATCAAAATTATTGGGCAATAATTACTCTAGTCGGATAATCCTAGAGATTTTCGAACATCTTCCACCATAGATTCTTTCATCTGCAGTTTGATAAGCTCTGTCTTAAGGCTCTCAAGAGATGATATACAGGCCTGCAACTGAGTCATCACCTTAGTATCTGTCTCTCCAGAAACAATCATTTTCTTGACACCCCCCACTTGTCCCTCTACTCTCTTTATTCTATTCTGTATATTTTTAGGATATCTCATCTCGCTAAAGTATAGCTTAATTAAAATTTTTCTCCAAGGACTTCTCCATCCTCCCTTTTAAATATGAATATGTAAAAGCAAAGAGAAAACTTGCTCCTGCCATTTCTAAAAATTCCTCCAATATAACAAGCTGATCATACCCCTCGGCGAACATAACTCCAGGCATGGTATTAAAATACTCAACAACAGGCACCACTAGGAATAGAACCCAACCAAGTACCAACGACCAAAAGAACTTTTCCTTGAGAAAATCTTTAAGGAAGAAACCCAGGAATGCAGTGGTCCCAATAAAAATCAAGGAGTAATACAGAAGCCATGGTGTAGATTCGTAACCCATCTCGACAACGGAACTTTCATACTCCACAACTCCACTACCCAGAATCTCTTTTATATATAACGATATATTCTCATGAATTTGACCTAGCTCATCCACCCCAAGTACAAAAAATACTAGGAACCAAAATATCCAGAATATCTCTTTCTTGCACACATACCCTAGCCTATTCAGGATAATTATCAATATTGACATATTTGCAACCAGGATGAGCTTTGAGCTCTGGTATACGGTAGGAAGGTTCCCTTCGAAGTCTAAATTGAAAAGACCTTTCTCAGAAAGAAGTATGTGTAGAGCAACAAAAGTAATGTCTAGAGCTAGCAGGAATAATAGTATATATTTCTCAGAAAGAAGCTTTTTCATAATTAGATATTACCTTACCATATAGCGAAAAAGAATTCTAGACAGCATACCTCCCTTCTGCTATAATCACACTCGTTATGAAGAAAGATATACATCCTAAATATAATAATAACCTGCAAGTCACATGTTCTTGTGGCAATACTTTCGCTACAGGATCAACAATACTTGACGAAAGTATCACTGTAGAGATTTGCTCAAAATGTCATCCTTTCTATACTGGAGAACAGAAGATAATAGATACTGACAACTTGGTCAAGAAGTTTGAAGAGAAAGTTGAGAAAGCTAAGAAATCTTCATTCCAAACAAAGAAAGAAAAGATGGCAAAGAGAAGAGAGAAGTTAGCAGGGATAGAGAATAAACCAGCTTCTACCCTAACGTTGAGAGAGATGTTGGAAAACGCAAGGGTCTCTAAGTAACAAATTCCATTAGATAATTTAAAGTGATATTATCCATTATGGATGTTTCATTGTATAAGAATAAATATTCAAAGAATGACGCTCTGGAAAAAGCTAATGAGATTGAGAAAGTGCTTGCAAATCGTAGCGTTGATAACTCCGAGATTCCTCAGCTAAGTAAAAACCTTTCATACTACTCTCAGGTGGCTGTATTTGTCTCCTCTATTCAAAAAGCTTTAACTGATTTAGAGAATACTCAATATATCCTAGAAAAAGAGGATGATGCTGAGATTCGAGAATTGGCTACGGAAGAAATCAAAGATCTAGAAACCAGAATTAATGATTTGGAAAAAGAACTAAAGCTTTTGAAAATATCAAAGGTTTTAGAGCATGAAGATGATGATAGAGCAGCTATAATAGAAATCAGGGCTGGAGCTGGTGGAGAAGAAGCCTCTCTCTTTGCACATGATCTTTTCCGTATGTATAAAAACTATTCCCTTTCTAAGGGCTGGGATTTTCAAGTAATAGATAGTAGTATTTCAGAGGCAGGAGGATACAAGGAAGTTGTGGCTCAGATTATTGGGAAGAATGTTTTCAAATTTCTCAAATATGAAAGTGGCGTACATAGGGTTCAGAGAGTACCAACAACAGAATCTTCTGGAAGGATTCATACCTCTACTGCTTCCGTAGCAATACTACCAGAGGCTAAGGATGTTGATATTCAAATAAACCCAGAGGATATAAAGATTGATGTAATGCGAGCTTCTGGAGCTGGTGGGCAGTGTGTAAATAAAACTGATTCAGCAGTAAGAATAACCCATCTTTCCACTGGCATAGTTGTTAGTTGTCAGGAGACGAAGCATCAGGCACAAAATAAGGAGAAAGCCATGGCGATACTTAGAGCCAAACTGTATGATTTGAAGAAGGCAGAAGAAGATTCCAAGCGAGATTCCATTAGATCAAAGATGATAGGTTCTGCAATGAGGTCCGAGAAGATTAGAACATATAATTTCCCTCAGAATAGAATTACTGATCATAGGGTAAAGAAATCTTGGTTCAATATAGAAGAAGTTATGAATGGTGATCTAGAGGAGATGATTAAAGATATAAATGAGGGTTTGATGGATGAATTTTTAACTGAAGCTGAAGAAAATGGAGAGATCGCTTAAGGATATCTATTCTATTCAAGAAGTTCTAAAGGAAGTAGGTTATTTTGATATTTCAAGAATATCTCAAGAAGTACATGATTATGCAAAAGACAATAATTTTTCTCTAGATTCTATTCTTCTTAGACTGAAGAGCGGAGAGCCTTGGGAATATATCAAAGGATCTTGTGA
The DNA here is from genome assembly GCA_964452735.1 of uncultured Candidatus Saccharibacteria bacterium. Lineage (GTDB taxonomy): Bacteria > Patescibacteriota > Dojkabacteria > SC72 > SC72 > UBA2177. Next base: position 17,959 of record CAYVNA010000009.1, on the reverse strand, counting down.
GTTTAGAGGACTTTCCTTCATTGTAAATGAAGACGTTCTGATCCCTCGTATAGATACAGAAGATATTGTAGATATTGCGCTAGAGCTGGTAAGTGATTTCCCAACCATAGAGGAGATTGTAGACGTGGGGACAGGGAGTGGATGCATTATTATTTCCATAGGAAAGGAGATAGAGGGGAAAAATGTTTCTTTAGTGGCAACAGATGTTAGTTGGAAGGCCTTAGAAATAGCAAGAAATAATGCAGAGATGAATAAGGTCAGAGGTATTAATTTCGTGAGAACAAATTTGATAAAGGATATAGATATAAAAGATAACTGTTTATTAATAGCGAACCTCCCCTACGTCCCTACATATATGTACCTAGGTTTAGATGGAAGTGTGAAGGATTTTGAACCTAGAAGTGCAATTGATGGAGGAGAAGATGGTCTCAAGTATTACATGGAGTTGAAAGAGCAAATAATAGACAAGAATAAAAAGAACATATGGCTTCTAGTAGAGGTAGAGCCATCTACCTTCAAAGATCTCGAGAACCTTTTTACTTACAGAAAAATAGGAGAAAGATTTGCCCTAATCCATTTCTCCTAGGGTAACATTTATGATCTGTTCTTGCCCTTCTCTATTGTATTTTATCTCTACTTCCTCTCCCACATTGTGTGACTGAATCATTTCCCCAAGAGTTATTGATACTTTCTCACCACCAAACTCAGTTATGATGTCTCCCCTTCTTAGACCGGCACTATATGCAGGAGATTCAGAATCAACTCTTAGTATAAGGGCTCCTGGAATTATATCCGAATAGTACAAAGCTTCATATTCTGAAATCATTTGGTATGTAACTCCCAAATATGGTCGAATAAATTTACCATAGGTTCTATACTCATCTACCCTATCTTTCACCTTACTTATCGGTATAGCAAAAGAGATATTATCTGCACCAGATGTTGTAGCGAAGTTAACACCAATTACTTCACCTTGAGAGTTCAATAATGGTCCCCCCGAATTCCCTGGATTTACAGCCGCATCTGTCTGTATCACATTTTCATATGTCTTCGCAGAAGAACCGAACCAACCAGAACTTGCAGTTACAGACCTATTTAGGCCACTTATGATTCCTGTCGTAACACTCCCTGCATATTCACCAAGGGGGGTACCGATAGCTATCACGTTCTGTCCAACTAGAAGGTTATCAGAATTACCCAGAAACAATTCTTTTAATTCGGACCCCTTAGTATCTATCTTTATTAATGCAATATCATTGAGATCATCTCTTAATATTTCAACAACCTCATACTCTACTCCATCTTCTGTAACAACTTTATACTCAGATTTCTGATCAGACACTACATGCTGATTCGTAATGATCAAACCAGATTTATCTACAATGAATCCAGTACCTATGTTACTACTTGTATCAACAACTCCTTGTCCTTGTGACAGGGTTAATTTTGATACAGCAATACTCACTACAGAAGGTCTAGAAGCTTCGACTATCTCTATAACTCTATTTTCACTATCTGTTACAACAATTCTATTTGAGGATTCACTCTTATCAGAATCCGGAAGAAACTGGGAGATATAGTTTTGGATAGAAGAAGAATACCTTATAGCCAGATAACCAGAGAAAAGGATCAAGCTTCCCGTTAGGAACATCACTAGAAGAACCCCTACTATCGCAAATACATACTTATTTCCAGAGTTATTCTTCTTTACAATATCCTTTGCATCTTCCATATTATTAACTTAAAAATTTATTTAGAAATTATTTCTAAAGCTTTATTCAGCTGAGGATCCAAACCCTGCTTAAAGTCTTCCTCCGTTAGAGATACTTCATAATCTGGTTTAACAGCATTGTCCTTATCTATCTGCCTACCATCAGGTAACAACCACTTCATTACAGTTAGATGAAGTGTCGAGCCATCGGATAAATCATATATCTTCTGTGCCGTACCCTTACCAAATGTATCTTCCCCTACTATCTTAGCTCTTGATGCACTCTGAAGCGCACCAGAGAGTATCTCGGAAGCAGATGCACTACCTGTATTTACAAGTACTACAAGCTCAACATCAAGAAGCTTCCCACCCCTGGAAGAGTTGTAGTCCTTTATATTACCTCTTGCATCCCTATGTTTCGATATGACAAAACCCTTGTCCAAGAAATCATCAGCAGCATATATTGCAGAATCGAAATAGCCACCAGGATTACCCCTTAAGTCTAGTATTACTTTCTTCTTACCTTTCGATACTATCTCATTAACCTTCTCATCCCAGATCTTTGTCCAGTCAGAATATGTAGATTCTGTAAATCTAGAAACTTTGAGTAAGGCTACTTCGCTATCCTTTCCCACATACTCCAATGTCATACTAGGTACAGTTATTTCTCTCCTCACAATCTTGATATCAGAAAGCTCTGTATCTCCCCTATGAAGAACTGTAATGACTACTTCAGTTCCAGAATCTCCACGAATCTTCGCAACAATATCATATACTGTATCCTTCAAGGTTACCTCATAGTCATCAACCTTAACTATATAGTCTCCAGGCCTGATACCTGCCTCCTTAGCAGGAGAACCTTCCAAAGGGGTAACAACAACAACCCGACCATCATAATAGCCTAATTCGGCTCCGATTCCCTCGAAATACTTTCCCTCTGTAGCAGAGTTAAACTCCTCAGTTTCTTCCGGGGTCAAGAAAACTGTCGCAGGATCACCAAGAGAGTCTAGCATACCCTTGATAGCACCATATACCAATCCTTCTTCGTCCATACTATCCTCATCAACATAGTCACTCTTAGCAATGTCAAAGACCTTCCAAAACATTGTCATATCTAACTGTTTAGTACTACTGAGACTGAAAGAAGAACTACTGACATTGTAGTTCCTCCCGACAAATATGCCCAATGTAAAAACACATACTAGAAGGATTCCCAATCCAAGTACATTATTAAAACTCTTTCTGTTAGAAATCACTTTAGACTTTATAAAAAATAATATAGTTCTAGAAAAATATTATACTCTATATCGTTACAAATTCTACATTACCAATATTTACCATACTCCTCTGTCCACTCTCCCACTCTACCACCAAATATGTAGATTCCTTCTCAATATCTATAACCTTTCCATACATACCATAGTTGCATAATGATCTAGAAATAACAACACTACCTACTGCAGATTTCACAAAGAGTTCACTTTTCTGTCCCCTCCCTACCTCTTTAGACAAAAAGAAGATTTGCATCTCAGTATAATCAATCAATGCGAACTTCCCATTCATGGAAGATATTGTACTTAGGAATTTCTTCCCAGAAGATATTTCTCCAAAACCCTCCAAGACACCAAGAGGAAGTCCCTGATTTCTAAAATGTGAATAATCCATGGAGCATGTTAATACAAACGAAGCTCCCTTCTCAAAGAGATCTTGCAAAAGATTACTGTGAAGATATTTACCAACAAAAACTATCTTATCCCTGTAACTATCCAAGTCCGCCTCCAAGAGAAGATCATTTCCATCTCCCAAAACTACAAATTCTCCAAATACCCTACTTTCTTTATTACCTGCTACATTCGATATCGCTAGAATATCCAGGGCTAAAGTATCTGTTGATACAACTAGCCCATCTACTGGGCTGACATCTATCACAGTTGCATTAAAGTTACTCCTAACAACTACATCGTTCTCTTCTCCAAGGAGATCTAAAAATCCTTGGTTAATTCTTTCTAAATCGACAACCCCTTGAGAAGGAGCCACAAGCCTCTTCACTGTTAGACCGTTGGCAACTACTCTCTCGGCCAAGGTATCCCCTACATTAACCAGCTCCCCATCTATGCAAGTTATACACTCTTGGATTTTGGAGATATCTGTACCAAGTTTATCTGGGAGGTAGAAAGAGTGCTTGATGCTACTTCCTTTCTTCACAACAATATCTTGATCATTACTCACCCTTTCTCCCTTCTTGACTAGAACCCTATCACCAACTAGATATGGTATATTGATCTTCACATTTTCATATTTTTCAAAGATGTTTCTTCTGACAATCACTTTATCCAAGTTTGTAATTTTAGTTTGTTTGAATAGGTGTCTGGGCCATATACAACTGGCCTAGGCCTGCAATCAAATAGCATTGATTCATACATACAGCTTCCAGGAGAAGATATGAACGAGAAATATTTGGCCCTATCAGGTAATATGCTAGCACCATTCTTGCATTCACCTTCAACGATTAGCTTCTCTGCGTGTTTAGGGATCTCCACATATCCGTATTCTGGGAACTGGATAAAGAATTCCGCATCTTCCAAACCTAGACCTTGGATTTTTCCAGCAACAAGCATCTTTCCATATGGGAGATTTTGCTTAACAAGTGGTATATATACTTTAGTCGCCAGAGACAGAACTTCTTTTCTTGTCAGAATTATATCCATAGACTCTATCCCATGGATATAGCTCATACCATATGAGATCAATTTCTGATCTAGGTCCCAGTAACAATCAAAGTTACCACTAAGTTCAAGTCCATCTATTACAGTTAAAAGTGCAGATGACTTTCCTAAGATCCTGGGAATATACCCGGATATTATTACCGCACTATTAACAGGAAGAATACCGAAACCCTCTATCTTCTCCTTATTATCCCTATATACGGAGTGATTCTGTACAGTGCTATATGCACGAAGGATATCTTTCAAATTCGCATCGTCGGATGAACAAACTCTATTCAGGACAAAATTGCTCCAGTAGTTCAGGACTTCTCTGTTATCCAAATCAGTAGCTAGAAAAGCATTAAATCTACTATCCTGTATACATTCAATTAGTTGTTTCTCGTCTCCCCAGCTCAATTTAGATTTCGTAAATTCTGTTTTCAATTCTGCATTAGCTTTTGAAGAAACTTTCTTTATCCTAAAAACAGAGAAATCCATCAGGTCCATATCGATATATATGATGTCATCATATTCACTCTTTCTTACTAAGGAATCTAGCAATGTTTGAATATACAGGTCATCTATTATCCTTATCGATATATCCCTCGAGAAATCCCTGATTGAAGCAAATATCTTAGTAAGGAATTTTTGGTTATCATCTACCTGAATTCTGATACCAGACAATCCATCTCCTTCAGTCTGAAATTTCCTGAAGGTAAATACTGCCAGAGAATTCCTATCTACAATATTCCAGTTGATAGCTTTTTCTAAATTCTCAAAATACTCTAACCAAAATATTTTAGAGAAAGTATCATCATCTAAACGAGTTCGAAGAGAGGAGATATCGGAATAGTCGGATAGAATATACTCCCTACCAGCATTGTGATCAGTATATGCTAGGTGAGACCATATACCATTGTCTTTTATAACAATGCTTAAATATGCATTTTTTTCTAAAAGGGACAGTTTAGACATATCTCTATATATTACTTAAAAAGAACTTCCTTTTCAACAAAAAAGGGGATCCTAAGATCCCCTTAATTAGATTCTATTTACATATTACTCATTCGCAGAGTATGGAAGAAGAGCCATGAACCTTGCTCTTTTGATAGCTCTAGTTAATTCTCTCTGATGCTTGTGACAAACACCTGACTTCTCGGTAGAGATTATTTTCCCTCTAACAGAAGTAAATTTCTTTAATTGATAGATATCCTTATATGAAACACTCTTAACACCAGCCTCACATAAAGGACATTTCAGATTCTGTATTATCTTCTTTCTCCTTCTATTTGTCTTCTTATGATCAACAAACTCCTCCTCTTCTGTTATCTTTTTATCATCAAATACATCCTCCAATGTAGGATTTGAGATATTTTCTTGAACTTTCTTTTCTTCTTCTGCCATTTAAGTAACTCTAATCTAAACTAAAAAGGAAGATCCTCTTCCAAAGGATCATCAACAGGAGATTCATCCTCCTGAACCGTTTCATCTACAACATCTGCAACCTTCTCCTCCTTCACCTCTGCCTTTCCCTCTCCTTCTGAAAGACCAGCACCTTGCTTCCCCTTACTATCTAAAAGAATCATATCTTCAACTCGGATTTCGGTCTTGTACTTTGTACTACCGTCCTCTGCTTCCCATGATCTAGTATTTAAAGATCCCTCAACATATACCTTCATACCCTTTGAGAGTAACTGCTGACATATCTCAGCCATCTTATTCCATGCAACTAGATTATGGAACTCTGCCAATTCTTTCGTCTCCCCATCTGCATCCTTCCAAGACTTGTTTGTAGCCATTCCGAAGGTAACTACTGGAGTACCAGAGTTTGTATATCTCATCTCAGGATCTCTTGTTAGATTTCCTATGAGCATAACCTTATTTAAAGATCTTGCAGCCATTTTTATAAATTATAATAATTTAACTTACCTCTAACTATACAAACCATATATTAAATTTCTATTAAATATCCAATTCTTTCTTCTTAATACTCTTCCCTATACCACTGACATCCTCCATCTCCACTATCATGAATCGAAGTATTTCAACCTTCAACTGCATCTGCCTCTTTATCTCTGCGACAGCACTAGGAGAAAGCTTCAAATCGTACACTATATAATAACCCTCACTGTGACCGCTTATTTTGTATGCTAAATATCTCTTGCCCCATACATCAACATCCAATAGCTCTCCTCCATCCTTCTTAACTAATTCAACAATCTCTTTATGAATTTCCTTTCTTAAATCGTCAGGTAACAAAGGCTTAAGAGCTATTATCATTTCATAATTCTTCAAATGCTTTTCTTTTTTCACAGACATCAAAGCTAAACTAAACAAATTAGGTTCTAACGAGAATGGATTTTAGCAGAAATCGTTACTTTATACAACAATAGTTTTGCATATTCACCAAACCCTAATAGCCAATACTATCATTATTTGAGATTAATTTCAAAAGCTATTTATTAGAAAGAATTACTACATAGTCACCATCCTTAACGATGTACTCCTTTCCATGGTTCCTAACCAGCCCCTTCTCCTTAGCACTACTCCATCCACCTGCATCTAGGAGTTCCTCCACATTAACAACATCTGCCGTAACGAAGCCTTTTTCCAAATCTGTATGTATCACACCTGCTGCCTCTTTCACGGTACTACCTTCAACTATACTCCAAGCATTACACTCCTTCTGAGAACCTGTATAGAAAGTAATCAAGCTTAGACACTTGAAAGCCCCCCTTATCAAATCATTGACACCTAGAGGCTTCTCCCCCAACATCTCCAAAACCTCCTCCTCGTCCATCCCATCTACCTCTCCCATAAGTTTAACATCTAGGGGTATAACAATATCACCAGTAATCTTCTCTATACTCTCCTTCCATTTCTGGATATTCTCTTCACCAATTCCCAATCTAGTATTTAGAACAAACAACCTTCTCTTGTTAGTTAACAACCAGAGATCTTGTATTATCTCCCTTTCTTCATTACTAAAGTCCATATCGATAACTGCAATATCATTATTAAGATCATGAAGCACCTTCTTGAGTATCTCGTACTCTTTTAAAGCAACCTGGTCCCCTATCCTACTGAGCTTCTCAACAGAACCAATCCTCTTCTCAACACTTTCTATGTCCTTAAGGATTAATTCTGACTGTACAATACCAAAATCTTCTACAGGATCTATACGATCATACACATGGGAAATTTTCTCACTTTCAAAACCTCTCAATACATACATTATTACATCAACCTCACGAATGTGTGAAAGAAACTGGTTCCCCAGCCCCTCTCCTCTAGAAGCACCTTTTACTAAACCCGCAATATCAACAAATGTCATAGCAGAAGGAACAATCTTCTCTGCTTTGAAATAATCTGCCATCCTATACAGTCTTTCATCAGGGACTTCCACTATTCCAACATTTTTATCTATCGTACAGAAAGGGAAATTCTCCGCAGGTACTGACATCTTAGTCAGGGAATTAAATATTGTTGACTTTCCGACATTTGGTAATCCCACAATGCCAAGAGAGAATGAATGTGATTGTTTTATAGACATAAGTGGATTATATAATAATGAGTCAATATATGATATATAAATATATATTAATCTTACGATTCATTACCTATGAAACTGCTCCGTAGCTCCATCCTTGCTCTTCTTCTCCTTCCCTTTTTTAGCAATATCATACAAGCTTCTGATGGAGATTTCGTTGTTGATACAAACACAGAGATAGAGTATGCAACAGGTGATAGCTTTGTTAAGGTACGAACTGAGTACATAAGAACTGTAAAGAATTCTAGTTACTATTTCCCTGCATCAGGAGAGAAGGTATTCCATCTCCCAGATGCATCCAACCTAGAGGAAGAGAAAATCGCGGAAGAAAGGAAATTTAAACTAGACTCTCTTCTAGTCTCAGACGAAAAAGGAAACAAGGTATCGTTCTCCATAGAAGAGAAGGATTCTGGGGAAGGGATTTTTGTAACAGTTCCCAATTATAAAACAACGACATCAACATCTCCATACAAAGTATATATATCATATAACACTCACGATTATGTCCTGAAAATTGGAGAGTATATAAATATCGTTGGGGCTGCATTACCAAAAGATACTGTATTTAGCCGAGTAGATGATTCCAATGGAACCACTACCCTATTCAACTACAATCTCTCGATAATAACTGACAAAAATATGCCTAAGTTGGCAAAAGCTTTCCCAGAGTACAATGTTATAGAGAGTGGAGAGAAGATATACTACACGTTTAAACAAACTGATCGTATTGGAAGTTCTCCCTCTGTCGAGTTCGGGACTAAGGTAATATATCGATTCAAATTAGAGTACACAACACCTAAGACAGACTCTTTGATCCCAGAGAAATACAATGGCGTTTTAGGTTCCTTAGCAACAAATATTTTTGAGATATCCCTTCCTAGAGAATTTGATGAAACAAGCCAAAAGGTTTTCTTTGATAAGGTGGAACCAAAACCAAAGGATATATATAGAGATAAGGAAGGAAATGTTTTAGCAGTCTTTGAGGTTCCCGCGAACCAAGAGAGCAAGATATTGGTAAGTGGATACATCCAAGTGAATCAATCATCCTTGGAAGATTATAAAGAATATCTTAATATTAACTTCAATGATTACATCTCTAATGTTAAGGGAAGTAAATATATTGAGAGTTATTTAAAGAAGAATAAATACTGGCCAATCGATGATGAATATATTGTACAGGAATCAAACAAACTCCTAGATGGAAAGATCCTTCTGTCTGAAGTAATCAGAGGAGATTATCAGTATGTAAATGACAACTTAGAGTATGATAAGAACAAGGCTACTTCAGAGAATGAAAGGATTGGAGCTTCTAAAGCCTTACAAGGTGGAGCTTCTGTTTGTATGGAGTATGCAGATGTTATGATTACATTATTAAGAGCGCAAGGGATACCGGCGAGAGCGGCAATTGGATATGCGAATCTGACAGAGACAGCCCAGGATGATCATGTTCGTCATCAATGGGTACAGATATGGATTCCCGATAATGGGTGGATTTCCGTAGACCCAACATTTGAGAGTACAAACATGAAGATTGGGCAGATGGTAGATAGAATACTTTGGGAGACCTTTAGTGATGAATCTTTGTCCAATATTAGAATATATTCATCTAACAATATCGAGGATATAACTTCTGAGGGATACAAGATAGAAATATATGGAGTTAGCGATATGGATACCGAATCCCTCAGTTCCTATGCAGATTTAGTCTCAAAGAAAGAAATCTTTGGGACCTCTCCAAGTATCATAACAATGATGACAACGATACTTAAAACAACAATATTTGGTAAAGCATTGATTATTGCATTACCGATATTAGTATCCATACTGGTAATAGTTCTAGTCATCAGTATAGTTAAGAAGATTTCTTTGAAGAAGAAGCTATCTAAAAGAATATAGCTTGTCTATATTTAATATAGATTTTCCATTGTTTAATCTACTTTCTGTTGTTGCATAAAGGGTTATTAATTTATCACCTTTCTTAACACTCTCTCCTGGCATCTTATGGATATATATACCCGCTTCCTTTATCTTAGGATTGCCCAAACCTCTTGCAATATTAACAAGCTCAACATTATCTATACTTTTAACAACTCCCGAAACAGGAGATGCTACTTCATGCTCCAGACTTGCATGCTCAATATCTCCAGATTTGATTTTCTTGACTGCACCCTGGGCGAAAGCTATTTCCCAGAATTTCTCCAATGCTTTCCCAGATTCAAGTATCTCCTGAGCAAATTTCTTCCCCTTCCCCTTCTCTACTATTCTCGTGCTTTCAAACAATCTTGAAGCCATGTCAACAACAACATCCTCAAGTTCGATACACCTATCCTCATCTCTCTCTAAGATCCTAAGGGCCTCTTTTATCTCTAGGTTTGGACCAACACTTCTTCCGTCAGGTCCTTTTATGACCCTACGAATCGTTTCACATTCTATGCCAAACTTTTTGAAAAGTTTCTTAAATTCCCTATCCAACATGACAACATCATCTGCTCTCTCTACCTTCGAACCCTTTCCATATGGCAAATCAATTAGTATATTTGTAACTCCCATAGAGACCTTCTTTGCAACTATACTTACTAAAACTTTCTGAAATTCCTGAATACGAAGAGATCTTTCAACATTAATAATTACATCATCCGCAGGAGATAATGAAAGGGAACCACCCCAGAACATACAACCTCCTGTTTGCTTCACAACGTCCATAACTTTGTCCTTGGATATAGCTACAGGCATAACTACTTCTAAGATATCTGATGTCCCTGCTGGAGATGTTATTGCCCTTGTTGATGTATTTGGAACTATGAGGCCTCCTGATACCAATATAGGGACTAATGTTGGGGTGATGGCCTTCCCAGCTACACCTCCAATAGAATGTTTGTCTGCCACTAGCTCCCCATTACCTCTAATGCCCTTGAATGAGAGGATATCGCCAGACTCTGCCATACCCTTGGTCATCCAGTATATTTCTTCATCATTAAAACCTGGGTTGAAGAATGTAGATATGAAGAATGCAATCTCGGTCTCTCTCAATTTTCTTGACCCAATGTCATTCATAATTGATTCTAGATCCTCCTTCGAGAGATCCTTTCCCAAGAGTTTTCTACTTATTGCTTCAAGAGACCTGCTCGGTTCTGGAATATCTACAAAAACCGAGTACCCATTCTCAATATCATACTGTTTCCATATTTCCTCAAACAACCCTATCTCACCTTCCATTACCTTCGAATCTGTTTCAATGACATTCGCGTATAATTCAACCTCACCCATACCTATCACAGCGATCTCTCCCTCCCTTACTCCCAATCTTTCGGCATCACTCCTGTTAAGTACAATATTGAAATCACTATCTTCTCCTAGATCTAGATTTTTACTCCTTAAGTAGAACGACATATTTTTATAACTAATTTTATATTACAATAACCAAGGATATGCCTCACTTACGACCTTGTCGACATCGGAAGGTTTGACTATACCGAATTCACAAATATATCCCGTTATGAGCTGACTATCCACTATCTCAAAAGCTGGATTGTACATATGCAAGTCCCTCGGAGCATCTTTCCACAGCTCTGAGTCCTCTCTTACTTCTATCTTAACATCATTATGAAAGGTATTGGGATCAACCTTTAATAAAGGAGTTACAACATAGAAGGGTTTACCGGCATAATGAGACGCTACTCCCATTCCCCAGCTACCTATCTTATTTATAGTATGTCCCTTAGCTGTAATCTGATCACAACCTATAAAAACTGCATCTATTGGGACACTTCCCCTATTAATAATGAACGATTCACCAGCACTATCCGCTATCATTGTTGTTTTAATTCCTGCATTAAGAAGATTCTTCGCTGTTGTTCTTCCCTGAAATAAAGGACGTGTTTCTGTACAAACAACTTCAAAATCACTATCCCCTTTAGACATAGCAACTAGTAGAGATACAACTGTTGAAGAATGACAGTGTGTAAATACCTTATCAAAATTAGTCAGAAACCTTACAGACTTTTCGATAAGAAGCTTCTTAGAACTTTCCAGAATTTCTAAGTACTCTTCAGAAAAGGATCTTAGTTCACGTTTCATGCTTTCAAGCTCTGGTAAATCAGAATGCTCCTTTTCAAAAAAATACCTAACATATTTAACACCGTTTCTTGCTAAGGGTTCATTTTCCCTAGCAAGGGAAAGGGTCTCACCTACCTCAAAGAACTCTTTGTAAAACAAAGATTTATCTTTTTCATCACTTAATTCTATATACCTTTTCATACCCTCAAAGGTAGCAATACAAACATTGGTAGCTCCCTGAATGTTCAAATCTTTTATATCTTTATGTATTTTCTCTATCTCCGGGTATTTCTCCATGCAATCTTATTCCAAATTAACTACATCTCCCTGATCGGGAATATATATATTCGTTTTCATCTCCTCTGAGAGGTTTTTTGCAAAATCGTCTATGATCTGAATGTCTCCGTGAACTAGGAATATCCTTCTCGGAGTATGCCCAAATCCTCGAACCCAGTACCTTAGATCCCTTTGGTCTCCATGTCCAGAGAAACCTCCCAATGTATATAGCTTCGCATTATTTTGGTACTCCTCCCCCATGATCTTAACAACCTTCTCTCCATCAACAATACGTCTTCCTAGAGTACCCTCTACTTGGTATCCGACAATAACTATATGGGTGGAAGGATCTTCTATATTGTTTTTTAGGTGATGAAGAATTCTCCCTCCTGTACACATTCCACTACCCGCAATTATGACAATACCTTTCTTCCCTGCAAGTCTCTTTGATTCCTCCGCAGATTCTATTTTATGAAGTTCTGCAAAATCAAAAGGATCGTCACCTTTCTTTAATAGTCGCTTAGCATCTTCATCATAGAAATCTGGATACTGTCTGAATATTTCAGTTGCTTTATACGCCATTGGGCTATCTAAATATACTGGAAGATTAGAGATGAGATGATTCTCAACAAACAAGTTAATCTCATACAGGATCTCCTGAGTCCTTTCTATTGCAAATGATGGTATCAAGACATTCCCCCCCTGTTTCTGAGCACTCTGTAATGCGGAAAGAAGTTCTAATACTGTTTCATTTCTATCTTTATGTAATCTATTCCCATATGTAGACTCACATATTACATAGTCTGCCTCCCTTATCATGTCTGGATCCCTTACAATCCTTGCTCCTGGTTGTCCCAAATCCCCAGAGAATACTACCTTTCGCATCCTCCCTGCTTCATTCTCCAACCAGAATTCAAAAATGGAAGAACCTAGAATATGCCCTGCATCCCTCATTCTAAACTCACACTTGTTCGTTATATTCACCGAATTGCCATATGGATATACCTCAAAGAATTTCATACTCTCTTCAACATCCTGCTCTGTGAATAATGGTTTCTTCAACTCTCCAGACTCATCTTCTCTAGAACCCTTAGGTCTTGCTTCCCATCTTTCAAATTCTTCTTGTTGAAGATTGGCAGAATCGAGAAGGATTATTTTTGCCAAGTCCCTTGTTGGTTGAGTGCACACTATTCTCCCCCTAAAGCCTTGCTTCACAAGAAGTGGAATCCTTCCACAATGGTCAAAATGAGCATGAGTTAGGAAAACAAAATCCAAATGGGAGGGATCAAATGGGAATGGTTCATAATTCCTTTTTTCTAACTCATCTGGGCCTTGGAAAGCACCACAGTCTACTAGAAACTTCATACTATCTGTCTCTACATAGAAACAAGAACCTGTAACTGTTTTAGCCGCACCTAGAAATTGTATCTTCATTTAGGCAGTAATCTGAATTAATCTAATATATATGATAGAGGAAGAATACATAGAAAAACAACCCCTAGGTCATAGATAGCTCTTTGGCTTTCTCTATTAAAGATTCTCTTACATTAAAGCTTGGATCTTCCAATACGATATCTAGAAGCTGCCTTAATATTAAGCCCATCTGAGGTCCTCTCTCAATCCCTATGGCTACAAGATCATCTCCATTGATTTTTAAATCGGTTATCTTGAGAGCCATATCTTGTTGCCTAATTTCGGAAATTCTCTGTTGCAGAATAGTAATTTCTTCAGGCTTAAAAGCTGTCGAGGGATTGGATTGGGCATCTGCCATTCGGAGCTTAAAAAGATCATCTATATTCTCCTCTCCTACTCTTTGGATGAAACGTCTAACAGCAGAATCTGACCATTGATGCATCTCAATATTTGCTTTTTCCTCATCACTCATTCCTTCTTGGATATGGGGGTAGTAGAACATATGATTCTCTATGAGTGTCTTTACTCTCTTTATTTCTGATTGTGGAAATTTCATTCTTTTCATTATCTGCTCCGCGATATCTGCTCCCATTTTGTCATGACCATAGAAATGGCCATTACCCATATCAGTACGGGGCTTCGCGATATCATGCAAGAGTGCTGCTAACTTTACACTATCATGAGCAACATCACATGTCTTTAGGGAATGCCAGTATACGTCATGTGCATGATACAGTTTTTGTTCAACACCATAACCTTCTAGAAGTTCTGGCATGAAGATGGAGAGCAATCCAGATTCTCTCATTAGATCTATTCCCACCGATGGCTTTGGTGAGTTAAGAAGTAACTTCATAAATTCATCTCTAATTCTCTCCATCGAGACCTGCGAAGCTATGGCGATATTCATTCTCATAGCTTCAAACGTTTCATCATCTATTCTAAAACCAAATTGAGAAGCAACACGACAAGCTTTAAACGCTCTTAGACCATCCTCCTGGAAACGATCATTTGCAGTACCTACAGCCCTTACAACCTTCTCCTCAATATCACTAACTCCATTAAATGGATCATACACATCAACATCAACTAACTCTTCTCCTCCATCTAGATTTATTAAAGAGAGATCTATGGCCATCGCATTGAATGTGAAATCTCTCCTACCCAAATCTCTATCAATATCATTTATGAAAGTAACATTACTAGGCCATCTTCCATCAACATAGTCAGATTCACTTCTGAAGGTAGTAACTTGAACCTCATGTGTCTCCCCATTCGCATCCTGAACCAAAGCTATCACCGTTCCAAACTTAGCCCCGGTAGATACAGATTTAGGAAACATATTTAACATTTCATCAGGGAGAGCATTAGTTGCTAAATCATAGTCATGAGGGGCTTTTCCTAAAATAACATCACGAACAGCACCCCCAACTAAATAACAATCGTAACCTTCCTTGTTTAGGATTCTCCCTACAGTCTTTACATATTCAGGTATTAGTATACCGGCCTTCATATAACTATCTATAAATCTTAGCTGTAAATGGCAAGAGATTAAGTTGGTAATTACTTTCACCCTTTACCTCTTCCTCATAGACAATATTAACATCATTCACAACATTTTCATACATCAAGTCTTCTGAGTACATAGTATATGGTATTCTCTCAATTACCATACTCTCAAGCTCCGGTTGCACATATGCTCCATTGAACCAACCTCCATCATTGCGATAACCAATAACGGTAACTGCATCTGTATCAATCCAATTATAGTAACGATTTCCCCAAAGCACACTCTCTTGCTTAATATTTGGATTATATATTTCAAAATGCCCCATATTCTCTTTCTTAGGAAGTGAGTATGCCAAAGAAGTTTCCTCCGAAGCTTCTAGATCTAAAACCTTTTCAAAATCTTCATGCTTGAAAACTAAATCATCCAACTTCTCCAATGACCTATTTCGCAAGCCTACCGTCATTTCAAACTCATTCCCCTCTACCTCCGTATCTATACTTATTATCTCCAGAGGATTATCTACAACCATAATGTCAAGAACCATATACCCAGAATCTCCTGCAGGCACAACACCTGGCCCACCATACCTCCCCATGTAGCCTTCTTTTCTTAAATTTCTATTATCAAAATTTACATTAACTACTGTATATTCGGGGGCTGAAAATTGAGGAGTTGAAATATTTAGCCAGTTCCCCATATCTATATGGTTTCGTGAGAAAGGAACAAGAATCTCCGATATCTCAACATCATGACCCGTATTATTGTAGTAGAAATATACAAGAGCAATACTTGTCCCAGGGGGAACATACACTCGATCAGCTATGTATGGAGCACGATGCAAATAGTTCAAACCTGTGAGAGAGGGAAGTGAGTTACCTACCAAAGTAGAGAAATCTTCTCCATATATTTCTGTACTGTCGTAATATACATCATTGGAGTATTCATATATGCCAATTCCAACTGTTTGATAGAATTCGTTAAGGGATGAATCCCCTCCATCATCAAAACCATCCCCATATACCGGTGAAAGGAAGAAAAGAATTAGGATAAATATACCTAACAGCATATTCATATGTCCTTAATTTATATATAAAGACATATTAAAATATCAAGATTAAATCTTTCTGAAATTCCCCTACTTTATCTTGACCTTCTCCGTGACATAGAAGTTTCTTTTAAACCTAGACAACCCTAACATCATCTCTGTTTGTGCTTGTATATATGGTATGAAACCAAACGTCAGCATATTAACAGTAATTAGGAATGTTTCCAAGAAATCAATTATATGTCTCCACCATTTCCAGTCCTTCGGCACAGGAGATATCTGTCTTCTAAACATAACTATTGGGATATTAGAGAAGGTTATAACAGAAAATACATAACTCAATATACGGGGGAGATTGTATGAAAATACTGTATACTGATACCCTGGATTCAACCAACCCATTATACCTAGCCCAAAGGTAAGAACAAAGACAACTGTAAGGTACCAAATCTGATACTCAAAAATCATTCTCAACATAAATATCTTTCTGTAAAATGGAAAATCCTCTGGATACTCCATCATAGCGGACATAGTTATTGGGACATTGACAATACCCCATCCCCACCTATATTGCTGCTTATAGAAGGAAACGTGGGATTTCAAATATGTTTCGTTCTCAACCGCATCATTATATGTTGGGATATAGACTTCTTCACTCTTAAACGTACCTTTTGTTCTCACCATTGCATTCCAATAGAATGCAGTATCATCATTTGCTATCTCTGGATCCCAGAACTCTATATCATTCAACGTTTTCAAATTAACAACATAAGAGGAGAAGGAATCTCGTACATATACTTCCTCTCCGACAAAAGGTATCTTCTTAAATTTGTCCACTACCCAGTTCTGCAAAAGAACTAACGATAACATACTAGACTGCGTCCTTATTATAGAAGGTACACTCCATATATTATTATTAAAGGTATGAAGTGCAGATGCATAGTACCTATTATCTGGTTCAGAAACAGTTAGATACTTGTATGTTACTGCGGAGAGATACTTAGGATGTGGCCTTAGATCTGAGTCACAGGAAATTAATAAATAGTTAGCGATATCCTTACCTTCCTTTTCTAGATCTTCAACCAGATGCCTTGCTGCCCAGTTAATATTTGCACCCTTAACACCTGCTATTTCTCCAGGGATACCAAAAGGATGAATATAATATCGCATGCTCCCAAATCTATTTTTATATTTCTCCTTTAGCTTTTTAAAATTTTCCAACTGTATATCTTCCTTTCTTCCCTCAATCGCCATAACAACATCTATCTTCTCACTCCCTATATCACTATTCGCCCATGCCTCAAAAGACTTATCTAAAAGATCAAAGCTCTCAGAATAAACGGGACATAGGTAGATATATCGAATATCCTTGAATCTCTCACTCTCCAACTTCTCTATTTCCTTAACCCAATCTATTCCCAAATCTCTTTTGGATCGTCTAAGCCCAACATATATCCCTATGAGAAACTTCAGTGTTCTAAATGACCAATATGCAACAAGATAGGCGATATATATGACAAATGGGGTGTCCCATTTTAACAATGCAAAGATAACTGGGAGAAGTAAGAGAGTCCATGTCAGAAACCCTGGAATTATCTCAAAAAACCTTCTCTCTATCTTTGGAGAATTAATGGGAAATCCCTGATCTCTATCTTTTGGTTTAAATTTCTTTTCTTCCATCTGTATACAATAGCAC
>CAYVNA010000008.1:25343-41227 GCA_964452735.1 uncultured Candidatus Saccharibacteria bacterium | reverse complement strand
TATCCATCTTAAATTCTGCAATAATTAATAGTATTATTAATTATATAAATTCTTCACTAGTACAAACATGATAGAAGAAAAAATAAAAATATCATTCATAGGAATGGATCCAACCCAAGCTATAAAGAAATATGTGTTAGATAAAATAGGTAAAAAGGAAAACCTTCTCCAAGAGGCAACAAGTATAGAAGTATTCCTTAAAGAAAACAAACACAGTAGGGGAGTAGAAGGAGACTTCAGAATAGACATTAATGTTAGTCTACCAAACTCACCAGTTAGAGTAGAGCAAAGTGGCCCTGATATGTATGCAAACATAGATCTAGCTACGGATATATTGGGAAGGAGATTGACTAGGTATATTGATAGGAAGGAAAACTGGGAAGGCCAAAAACCATGGAAGATAGTGGAAGCAGAAGCGGAATTGGAAGTTTTAGAAAAGGATATAGATGAAAATCTTGATGACTATTCTGACTATATTCCTAAGGTAGTTACGAGGAAAAAGATAAAGGATACTATACCCTTGGAAGAAGGAGAAGCTATAGAGAGAATGGAACTCTCTGGTTATGATCAGTATTTATTTAAGAATAAGTCTACAGGTAAGATAGCTATGTTGTATAGAAGAAAAGATTCCACATACGACATAGTTGAGTTAGATTAGAACGAAAAAGGAGGTCTTAGACCTCCTTTTTTCCTATTCTATGGTATTTATCTATTCTCCCTTACTTTCCATCTTCTCTAAGAGATTACCAACAATATTTGTAGTAATTGTTAAGAATCCATACTTAGGCTTTCCTGTTGAATTATCTTGGATCTTGTATTCTGCCTTCCTATCAGTTAACCATGAACTAAGATTAGTCTGTACCTGCTGTTGTACATATACCTCTTCAGTCTCCTCTTTGTATTTCTCGAAATCCAACTTAGCACCCTCTTCTAACTCTGCAGTCTCATTAGGGAAAATAACATCGCTATATTGATTAAAGAAATCCTTAACATTATCTTCTGTATATTCTAATGTAGGGGAAAGGATTTTTGTTGCTAATAGGTCAGTTTCTATTTGATCTTTTAACTCATTCAAAGTTATATTATTTGCTTCCAATGCAGAATTAAACATCTCCTCACCACCAATACTTTCGATTATTCTATCTACCTCTTTTTGAATCTCATCTTCAGTTACAGATATCTTAGCTTCCTTAGCCTCAGACCTAATGATTTGGTCTTCTATTAGCTGAGTTGCTATTGAGCTACCATATGATTTCTCCAGTCTATCATGCCACTTATTCTTAGAAATCCTCACACCATTCACTACAGCTACGCTATAGTCATTGTTAAGATACTGTACAGCTAAATCTATTAATGCAAATGAAGCTATAATTATAATTACCAGGCCAGCTATTCTAAAAGCAGGTGTGTACTGTTCTAGATTCTTTGGTAACTTAATATCCTTAATCTTCTCTAAGAAAGACATATTAAGGACACTCCTCTTATCCTCTTTCACAGGTGCAGTTTTAGTAGGGGAAACTTTTTTACTCTTAGGCATAGGAAACAGATATGTATAATTTATTGGGAATAGTTTAGCAAAATATTTGAATAGAGGGAAGGGGGTTAATCTATTGAATGTGAAGATAAATGGAAACCATTCCATTTGGATGGGTTATCTGTGCATACTTCCCTCCGCATACACCCTCTACACCTTTCTTGAGATTCCCTTCCATAATCGCATATATTGGAGCTCCATCATATTTATATCCCCATGCATTCTCATTGTATGATACTAGGTCGATAGCATTCCCCTGATGCTCTGTCTGTGTCATTAGAATATATTTCCCTCCAATTGGTAACCTCATAGAACCAGCTAATACGAAAGGTGACCACCAGTTATGTGGAGGACCCCAATAGAGGAATGAATTCCCTCCTTGTCTTAGGTATCCAGTACTAAACAGATTAACATCACTGTAGAAGTAACCCCATCCTGCATAACTCTTTCCACTATTAAGTCCAAAATGTAAATGTGATCCATTTGAACAGCCAGTATTACCCATCTTCCCAATCCATTCACCAGCTCTAACATACCCATAATCTACCATCTGTTCTCCATGTTTATTAATGTATGCAATTATTGCACTATCCAAATCTGAAAGCTTCTTAATATTCTGTTGATATGCAGCCATCAATTCCGCTTCTTTGGCCTTTGATTCCGCAAGTAACTTCTCTCTCTCTGTCTTCTGTGCTGACAAACTCTTCCTATTCTCTGCTAATTCAATCCTCTCCTCCTCTATGCTATCCCTTTTTTCTTTAAGATCATCCTTCTTCTCTGTCAAGATTAATTCTTCAGACTTAATCTCTCCAACTTTAACACTATACTCTTCTAAATACTTCCTGTCCTGAGATCTAGTTACAGCAAGATATTTTGTTTTTCTTAGAATTGAAGAAAGATTCTTAACATCCAAGAACAACTCCAATGCTCCAACAAAAGAATATTTATATGACTCTGTTACTCGCTGAGTTACTGCTTTCTCCAAAACCGTAATCTCCTGTTTCAAAAGAGAAACATTATCCTCTTTCTCTTGTATACTCTTTTCTAAAAGCTTTATTTCTACATCATTAGCAGCTATCTCTATTTCCAATGACTTTATAACTTTCTCAGTCTGTTCAACCTGGGCATTGATATATGTAATTTTCTCTTGAAGAGAAAGTTGCTGATACTCTTCATTCTTTAACTGCTTCTGGATAGTCCCTTGCTGATTCTGCAATATCCCTAATTGATTACGGAGATAGTCTAGACATTCAATGGAGTCAGGATTCATATATGAAGGACAAGAAGCCTGAGCATATACGGGAATGTCTTTGTATGAAGCCAAGAAGAGAAAAGAGATTGAACTAAATATCACGAAGATTGTGCTTAGAAGCAGTTTTTTCATCTTTATTCTAAATATCTCTTAACAGCACTAAAACTACTTGCCATTCCCAACAAACCTCCAGCAAGAATATGTATCA
Organism: uncultured Candidatus Saccharibacteria bacterium; assembly: GCA_964452735.1. GTDB lineage: Bacteria > Patescibacteriota > Dojkabacteria > SC72 > SC72 > UBA2177. Next base: position 38,233 of record CAYVNA010000008.1, on the reverse strand, counting down.
GGAAGTAGATTAGTATGAATGCTAAGTCGAAACCTTGAAGGAAACCTAAATTAAAATCAGATAGTAATTGATTTGTCCAGAAAGCAAAATCTGTGTTCTGTGTATAGTAGATTACAGAATACCAAGGAATTATTATCAACGATGCTGCAAGTATTCCCCCTGCTAAGCCATAGAAACAGCCCTCTAGGATAAAGGGGAGCTTTATGAAAGTATCTGTACTCCCGACTAAGTGCATAATTTGGATCTCATCTTGATGAGCATTTATATTGAAACCTATGGTTATCCTAATCAATGAAAATGTGATGATTAGGAGCGCAGAGATTAGAAGCACAGAGCCTATACCTATTATTCTTGATAGTGTTTTTAGATTTTCAACAACATCTTTAAAATAGAGAATTTCATCAATATATGCATTTGTCTCTTTCTCTTTGTTTATATCTTCTATAATGACCATCAAGGAATCTATTGACTTTGCACGTATCTCTAAGCTAGGGGGGAGAGAATCTGCAGTAACTGTAGAGATCAGATCAGGATTATCTGCAAAATCCTTTTTATATATGATTAATGCATCCTCCTTTGAAATATAGTCTATGCCTTCTATTAATTCAGGATTAAATAACTTGTCCCTAAGCATCAGTATCTCAGATTCCTCAGTATCCTTCTTAAAAAAGATTATCACTTGAGCTTTCTGTTCATAGTATTGAACAGCTCTTTGTCCTAATATGGCAATGCTTATGAAGAAAGAGGATATTGCTAATACTACAGTTGAAACAAATATTGTGGAAAGAGAAAGCCATCTATTTCTTTTTACATTTTTTTTTGCTGTAGAGAAAATCTTATCTGATATATTCATGTTATTATTTTGACTTATTTAAATAATCCTTAACAAAAGATTCAAGCTTAGATCTTTCATCCTTTGAAAAACCCAGGTTATCAAGATCACTATCTGTTAAATTCAAAACCAAATCTATCTTGTTAATCTTAGCCTTAGATAATTTCTCCAATAGCTCTTTATCCAGAGACTTTAAAGAATCCTCGACATCTATTTCCTCTATTTCTTTCTCTGCTTTTTCTACCTTTTCCTCTTTTTCCTCAATCTTGCTAACTTCTGGCTTGGGAGGCTTCCCAACGGAGTCATAATTCCCCTTTGTATCCGAAACTATCCTTCCATTAACCATTCGAATGACCCTAGTCTTCATCTGATTAACAAGCTCTTTATCATGACTAATTACAAATACTGTTGTTCCATTCTTATTTATATTCTTAAGAATCTCTAAAATCTGTATTGCATTATCAGGATCAAGATTACCCGTTGGTTCATCTGCGACTAGTAGATCTGGATTATTTGCCAATGCTCTTGCTATGGCACCTCTCTGTTGCTCACCTCCAGATAATTGCTGAGGAAACAAAGATCTTCGATCCTGAAGTTTAACAAGTTCTAAAAGATAGTCAGTGGTATCTTTAATCTCTTTGTCTTCCTTACCTAGTATCTCTAATGCAAATGCAATATTTTCCTCTAATGTTTTACTAGGAAGTAATTTAATATCCTGAAACACTATACCAAGTCTTTGACGATATGTCGGAAGTAGTTTCCTTGGAAGCTTCGGGATCTCTATATCTTCAAAAAATATACTACCAGAGGTAGGGAGTTCCTCTCTAATCAATAGCCTTAAAAGTGTAGTCTTTCCAGCACCAGATGGTCCAACTAAGAAAGAGAATTCTCCTTTATCAATATTGAAATAGATATCCTCTAATGCGGTAATATCGCCGTTGTATTTCTTGCTTACTTTATCAAAGAGAAGCATTGGCAGTTTTAAAAAGTTTATATACCTATATATATTACTTCAATCTTATCTCAGCTTCAAGGAATTCGTCAATGTGTCCATCTAGAACAGAATCTATATCACTAGTCTCTATATTTGTTCTTAAATCTTTCACTAATTTATATGGATGGAGAACATAGTTCCTTATCTGATTCCCCCATCCAGCTATTTTGTAGTTCCCCTTTATATCCGATATCTCTTTTATTTTTTCATCCTCCTTAATTCTTAGAAGTTTTGATTTTAATATCCTCATGGCATTCTCTTTGTTTTGTGCCTGACTCTTTTGCTCGGAAGAATGAACTGTTATACCCGTTGGTATATGTGTTATCTGAACTGCAGATGACGTTTTATTTACATTCTGTCCTCCTGGACCCCCTGATCGTACTGCTTTAAAGAGTATGTCTTTAGATGGTATGTCTATACTTTTCTCATTGTCTCTTAGCAATGGGAGAATTTCCACACCAGCAAACGTTGTTTGACGAAGACCTTGAGCATTGAAGGGGGATATCCTTACCAGTCTATGTGCACCATGCTCTTTCTTTAATGTACCGAATGCATATGGCTCCATTATCTCTAAGGTTACAGTTGATATACCAACTTCACTACCTTTTAGGATATTTGTAATCTTGTATCTCCAATTATTCTTCTCCAAGTACATTGTATACATTCTAAACAACATTTCTGCCCAATCGTTTGCCTCTGTTCCACCTTGCCCTGCATTTATTGTTAGAACTGCACCCTCTGAGTCGTATCTACCTGCGAGGAATTTTCTTAAGGAAAATTTCTCAAGTGATTCACGAATTGCATTATACTCTCCAATTAGTTCATTTTGCTGAGTCTCTTTCTCTAGCGAGATGAAAAGATCATACAGAGAATTTGTATCATTTTTTATCTTTTCAATGGTCTCTATCTCATCCTTTATATATGCTATATGGGACATTGTATCTTGAGCCTTTGAAGAATTTGACCAGAAATTCTCTTGAAGAACATCGTTTTCTAGTTTTATCAATTCCAGCCTTTTTTCTTCTAAATTGAGACCTTTTATTGTTTCCTCAACATCATTTTGGAGGTCTTCGACATCTTTTTTGCTTAAATCTACCATACAGTATATTATATGGTTGTTAGTTGTTAATTACTATACTATGATGGATTTTTTCAAAAAGGGTAGTTCCAACGGGGAGCAATTTAAGAATGTTTTGGATGTTAGAGACTTTGTTACATTGATAATTCTCGATGGGTTTGGAGTATATCCTGATACCGAGGGAAATGCTGTTCTAGGTGCAAATACACCATTTCTAGATACTGCATGGACATATGGGAGATCTACACTTGTACATGCATCTGGAACACACGTTGGACTTCCTAATGAAGAGGCTGGAAATTCTGAGGTTGGTCATCTTAATTTAGGTGCTGGGCAGGTTGTGTATCAAACTCTCCCAAGGATAAATGATGCTATCAGTGGTCATGAATTAGGCTCTAATCCTGTTATAAGGGAGATGATATCGGTTTTGAGGAAAAGGAGATCATCTCTTCATCTGACAGGAGTTCTCAGTCCTGCAGGAGTCCATGGTCACATTGCCCATCTTTTTTCCATATTGGATCTGTGCAAGGCTAATGGTATTGATCCATATATCCATATTATGCTTGATGGTCGTGATACGGGTCCCAAGGAAGGTTACCTATATATTAGTAAGTTGAAGATGAAGCTTAAGGAACTTGGTATTGGGAGAATAGCTTCTATGCAAGGTCGTTTCTATGGTATGGACCGAGATAATAGGTGGGAAAGAACTAAACTAGCATATGACGCCATGGTTGGATTGTCGGAAGAGACCTTCATAGATCCTGTAGAGGCGATACAGAAAGCGTATCAATCGGGAGAGGATGACCAGTTTTTCAAACCTAGAATTTGTGTAGATAGTGAAGGCCTACCCATTGGAAAGGTGGAGACAGGAGATGCTGTACTCTTCTGGAATTTCCGAGAGGATAGGGCAAGGCAGTTAACGAAGGCATTTGTATTGCAGGATTTTAATCATTTCAGTAGGAGAAACTATCCCCGAGACGTATATTTTGCAACTATGACGGGATATGAAGAGGGTCTTCCAGCGAATGTAATCTTTCCACCACTTCCAATCAAGAAATCTCTCTCAGAATATTTGTCTGAGAATGGAAAGAAACAAATACATATCTCAGAAACAGAGAAGTTTATGCATGTAACATACTTTTTTAATGGTGGTATAGAGCAAGCACACAAGGGAGAGGTTTTTTTCAATATCCCTTCTCCTCGTGTTGAGGACTATTCTGTTGTTCCTGAAATGAGTGCATATATAATTAGAGATGAAACTATAAAAAGGATATCTGAGATAAGGAATACTCCATACAATTTTGTTCTCCTCAACTTCGCAAATCCTGATATGTTAGGTCATACAGGAAACTATAAAGCTACTGTAAAAGCCAACGAAATTGTTGATTCTTGTGTAGCGGAGATATCTAAAGCTACACTTGCAATGGGTGGTGCTGTTATCATAACCGCAGATCATGGGAATTGCGAAACTATGATAAACAGGATAACAAAAGAAGTTGATATAGCACATACTAATAACCCAGTACCTCTCTCAATCCTTACTAATCCAAGCGAAATAGAAAGAAAAGTTGGAGTGCCAATTCAACGAGTAGGAACTGGTCCAAAAGCTAGACCAACAGGTCTACTCGCAGATGTTGCTCCAACAACCATAGGATTATTAGGAATGGAAATACCAGCAAATATGACAGGTGTTGACCTAAGACCCATACTGTAGGAGGAGAAGAAATACTCCTAAGGCTATCCTATATATTCCAAAGAATGTTAACCAGTTCTTCTTCGAAAACTTCTTAAGAATTCTTAATGAGAGTAGACTTGTAATAAAAGGTATTAGAATTATTATCGCTACATTAATTGGATTATGTAAATATCCAATAGTGTAAGCATTATTGTTAACTAAACTTTTTACAAAAATCCAAAACGAACTACCTAAAAGTATAGGTATACCCATTAATAGTCCAAGTTTAAATGCTGTGAATTTCTCTATACCTAAGAGTATTCCTGTAATTGAGGTAATACCAGATCTTGAAGTACCAGGTATCAGTGCAAATATTTGGGAAGACCCTATTAAAAATATCTTCCAGAAGGGAATGTTTTTAATATTTTTATTTCGAATCCTCTTGCTCCTATCCAAAATAATCATTACGATACCCCAGAGAACTAAAGAAATTGATATGGGAAGGACTCCTCTGAGTATATTTTCTATATAGTCTTCAAATAGGACTCCAACTATCGCAGCAGGTATAGTAGCTATCAAAACTTTTACCAGAAAAACTCTATTATTCTTAGATAGTAAATTATCAAAAATAATATCCTTTAAAAAAAACATAATTGCCATTGTCGAACCGAAATGTAGCATGGTCAATAACGCTGTATTTGCTTGAATATTTAATACCTCTCCGAATAGTATGATATGTGCAGAACTCGAAACTGGCAGTAGTTCTGTTATACCTTGTATGCAGGACAGAGTTAGTATCTTTAAACTATCCATATAATTTGTTATTCTGAATTAATAAAATTTTCTTAAAGAAAGTGAATATAAAAAGAACTGCTTCTTTATTTACAACGATTATACTCCTCACTAGTTTTTTTTTAAGAGGGGGTAGTGTATATGCTTCTGAACCAAGTTTTTCTATTTATCCATCAGGTGGTACTGTGGTCAATAAGGATAATGGCTTCATAGTAGATGTTCTAATTGATACTGCTGGGGAGAAAATAACCTCTGGAAGGTTTACTCTCCTTTTTGATCCTTCTATGCTCCAACTAAAAAAGGCAGAAAGAAATAATACTTTGTTTGCACAATATCCGAATGATGAATCAACTATAGATAATGAGAATGGTGTTGTCATGTTAACAGGTTTTACGCAATCTGGATCTAGTACCCTCTACGCTACAGGTGAGAAACCAGATGTGTTTGCAAGGCTTACATTTTCTGTATTGAAGAAAGGGGATGCTGTTCTTGATTGGCAATATGGGGGAGATACTGCATCCTTTGAAACTGCTATGTACAAAGAGGGTAGTCCTCCTCAGAATATACTTTTGACAAAACCTTCCTCTGCTACCTTTGCCATCGGAGATGATATTTTAGATCCGTCCATTATCAATACTGGTATAAGTATGGACAAGTATGTTTTAGCAACAGGTTTAGTTCTTCTACTCTTTGGTGGTTTTATGGTCTTTACGAGACCTTCTGGTTTTCGTAATAGAAAGGGTACTGTGATTGTATATGATGACTAATCAAAACTTCCAACATCTTCGTGTCGCAATAGTGAATGAATCTCTCTGGAAAATGGGAGGAAGCAATATGGTTTTAGAAGCGATATCCGATCTATTTCCTGAGTCTGACATTTATGCTCTATTTGGAAACAAGAATAATCTTTCTAAATCTATTAAAAAACACAATATCTATTATTCCTTCTTAAACAGGATTCCTTTAGTAGGAAAAATGTATAGGTATACATTTCACCTCTGGCCCGTTGCGATAGAGAGTCTAAATCTCTCTAAGTATGATTTGGTTATTTCAAATAGCGCTTCGGTTGCACACGGTGCCATTGCTTCTCTAGGCTCCAAGCACATAGCATATATTAATTCACCAATGAGATACGCCTGGGATCTCTCCCATATCTATACAGATGTTGTCAAATTTGGATCCCTCAAGAATGTTCTTAAGAATATATTTGTTAGTTTCAATAGGGTTTGGGATGTCGTCTCAAGTAGGAGAGCGGATATTGTAATTTGTAATTCGAATTTTGTTAAAGATCGTATTGAAAAGTATTGGGGGAGGAAAGTAGACGCAGTAGTATATCCTCCATCAAAGGTATATACAGGAAAGGTAGTGGAAAAAAGGTCTGACTACTATGTCTCTGGTGCACCATTTGAGCCAAATAAAAGGGGAGATTTTCTTTTAGAATGTGCATCTAAAATCGGTTTTAGATTAAAATTAATAGGTGATGGCTCTATGCGAGCTAGTCTAGAGAAGAAATACCGAGGATATCGAAATATTGAGTTTCTAGGATGGGTGTCTGATTCTGAGAAATGGAATATTCTTTCGCATTCAAAAGGTTTCATAATTCCAGGTATAGAGGATTATGGTATATTTTGTGTAGAAGCAATATCTTGTGGAACTCCTGTTCTGGCTTTTAAAGGTGGTGGAAGTTTGGAAACAATAGAGGAGGGTTGTAGTGGGGAGTTCTTTTCTAGTTGGAATATTATTGAGTTTGGGAAATCTTTCAAGAAGTTTGACAATATGGATTGGGATAATGAAAATGTTCGGAATTCTCTAAAGAACTATAATACTGTAGAGAGTTTTCAAGAGGAGTTATTAAAGATGGTTGTTGAATAGAAATATCATTTTTGATATTATTTGATGGGTTAAGCCAAGATAGCTCAGTTGGTAGAGCATCTGTCTGAAGAACAGAGGGTCCCCAGTTCGAGCCTGGGTCTTGGCATATGCGAGAGTAGTTCAGTTGGCTAGAACGACACATTGCCAATGTGTAGGTCGCGGGTTCGACCCCCGTCTCTCGCTCCAGTTTCAAATTGAAAACACATTCCTATATGCAACTTTATCTTTTCGGTGGAGCGGAAGTAGAATTGGGTCAAGGTCCCATCTTGAAGTCTTTAATACAATCAGCAATTAATAAATCTAGGAATTCTCAGCTATTGTATATTCCCTTTGCCAGAACAAAGATTCCCAAAGGAGAAGAGGGTGTTTGGGGTGAGGGCTGGATACATAGGGATCTTGATCTCTCATCCCTGGATCTTCTAGATGCTAGGAGCATGGAAGATATTAAAAATGCTTCTGACCCAATAATCTTTGTGGGGGGAGGTCCAGAGCACGACAATTTGTATGACAAGGTTATAAATGATGAAATTTTATTTAATCTTGTTAAGAACTGTAGTATATACATAGGGGAATCTGCAGGAGCAATGATGTCATGTGAATATCGAAGAACATATAACCCCAAAGCAGATGAGTATGAAATTAAACCTGGTTTTGGGATCTTGAAAGATACAATAATAGAACCTCACTACATAGCTAGACATGGAGAATCATTGTTGCAAGAGAGCATGAGGAAGAGTAATGTAACCTACGGTATCGGTATAGACAGTTTATCTGGGGTGTATATTGAGAATAATGAAAAACCATCCGAATACGAACTCCTGGGTAATGGTATTGTGGAATTAGTAAAGTCATAGATCGCTACTTCTGGGGTTATTTTCTCTTTATTGATATTCTTTCACACAAACTTAGAATAATGCTAATATCTATATATGCACATCAAAGATAATAAAAAGATACTTTTCCTTAAAGAAAAGCTCTCTAGATTCAAACCAATAGTAATAATAAAGAAAAATATATTATTAATATCCATACTCTTAATCTTCTCTCTCTCTATACTACTTGGACTATGGAATATGCAGAGATATGAAATTTACTCTTCAAATGGAGAAGAGCTAGAAAGTGGGAATAGGGATACAGTAGAGAAATACATAGAGGAGAATATCTTTGGGAGAAATTTCTTCTACTTCTCTCCTCAAGAAGCAGAGAGAAGTATGTATATGGATATACCTTTTATTAAAGATATCAAAATAGAGAAAGTAATGCCTAATAGGATTGTTGTCTTTTTAGAAATATATAAAGAAGAATACGCTACATACCTAAAGGGAGGGAAGTGCAATATAGTCTCCTCGAATGGTACAAAGCTAAAGGAAGTATGTGAGGAGGATGTACAAAGTTGTTGTTTGGAATATTCTGTTAATAACCAACTACCATTCTTGATGTCAATGGAAATAGACATATCAAATCTAGAGAATGACAAGGACAAATTACTGATAATGGAAGATATCTCAAAGGTAGTAACCATAGCTCGTGGCTTGAATTTTAAGATTACAGAAATAAATCTTGCAGAAGATATCCTTGAGATTAAGGATGATGCTAATCACTTATTCAGATTCTCTATGATAAATGATCTTGATGTCCAGCTAAAGAGACTGATAGTTGTTGTAAAGAAACTCAAAGGAGACAGCATTGATTTCACAAATATAGACCTTAGGTTTGAGAGACCTGTTATGACCAAATAGGAAGGTTCTTGCTAAAATGTTTAAATTTGATTATATTATTAAATACAACTTGTCTAATTATATTTTTTGTATATAATAATTTTTAAGTAAAATTACTGCCTCTAAATCAATATGGCACGCAAAATAATAACAGCAATAGATGTAGGTTCTTCGAAAATTACAACAGTTATAACCTCTGTAGAGGATAACCAACATCCTACCGTGATAGGTGTATGTTCTTACCCTAGTAAGGGTATAAAGAAAGGTGTAGTTGTAAATATAGATGATGCTACGAGTGCAATATCTGAGAGTGTTACAGCAGCAGAAAGAATGGCAGGTGTAACAGTATCCGATGTATATGTTTCTATAAACGGTGAGCAGGTCACTAGCCTTAACAACAAGGGTGTAGTTGCTGTTGCAGGTGCAGAGATAACAGTTGATGATACATATCGAGCAATAGAGAATGCACGTACTTTATCTTTGCCTGATAATCTTAACCCCATACATATAATCCCTAGGGAATTTGTAGTAGATAATCAGGGAGGGATAAAATATCCAATAGGGATGAGTGGAGGTAGGTTAGAGGTAGAAACCCATATCATAACTGCACCAAATTCATATTGGCAGAATATTAAGAAATGTGTTGATCAAATAGGTTCCAATGTCTATGACGTTATTTTCACAGGTTGGGCATCCTCATTAGCAGTATTAACTGATACAGAAAAAGAACTCGGGGTAACTATGTTAGATATCGGTTCGGGAACAACAAGCATTTGTATCTTCCAAGAAGGTTCCATTATATATAGTGGTTGTATTCCATTGGGAGGAAATAATATCACGAGTGATATTGCAATCGGTCTCCAAGTTTCTTTAGAAGAAGCAGAAAAGATTAAGATTAATATGAATGATGTCTTTGAGAATAAGTGTAGTGATCCACGTATGAAGAGTGTTGATTCTACACCTGCCCTTTTGAGGAAGATAGATGAGCCAAAAACAAAAAAAACCAAGGTTGAAGAAATAGACCTCTCTGTTATAGGAATTGATAAAAAAGTTTCTAAGGATATGTTACAGAAGATTATTGAAGCAAGATGCGAAGAGATATTTGAAATGGCTAAGGATCATGTTACTAAGGCTGGGTATGAAATATCCATGCCTGCAGGTATTGTTTTAACAGGTGGATCTAGTCTTCTAAGAAACCTTACAAAACTCACCCAGTGTGTTTTTGGAGTTGCTGCAAGAATTGGATATCCATCTGGTTTGACAGGAATGACAGAAGAGATATCAGATCCTTCGTATGCCGCTGTTCAAGGTTTAATCAAGCATGCTTTAGATGATGAGGTAGAGATATCCTCTGGTATGGATAAAGGAAAGGCAAATGTATCAGGTTTCTTCAGTAAGGTTGCTGATTGGTTTAAGTCTTTGCTGCCCTAGAATAATTAATTTGAGGTAGAGCTGTTATGTTAGTCACAACAAATGTAGATCCAGTTGCAAAAATTAAAGTTGTTGGAGTAGGTGGTGGAGGTTGTAATGCTGTGAATACAATGATAACTGACTATGATATTGCTGGGGTGGAGTTCATGGCTTTCAATACTGATGCTCAGGCTTTGAAAATGTCCCAAGCTCCCATAACTTTGCAACTAGGGGAGAGTTTAACTCAGGGTTTAGGAGTTGGCGGGAATTTCGAGCTAGGTGCACAATCAGCCGAAGAAAGCCTAGATCAGATACAGGAGTTTCTTGAGGGAGCTAATATGGTTTTCATTACTGCTGGAATGGGTGGTGGTACAGGTACAGGTGCTGCACCAATAATTGCAGGTGTAGCTCGAAATATGGGAGCATTGACTGTTGCTGTGGTAACGAAGCCCTTTGACTTTGAAGGGAATAAGAGAAAAGAAATTGCTGAGGAAGGAATCAATGCACTAAGAGATAAGGTTGATACCTTGATAGTTGTACCTAATCAAAGGCTATTAGAAATAGTTGATGCTAGTGAAAGGCTTTCCTTCATAGATGCAATGAAAAAAGTAGATTCTGTTCTTGCAGAGGGTGTCAACAGTATCTCTAGTCTAATTAGTCAAACAGGATACATAAATGCTGATTTCAATGATGCAAAATCTGTAATGCAAAATGCCGGTACCGCACTAATGGGAATTGGCAGGGCAACTGGAGAGAATAGAGCAGAAGAAGCTGCAAGAGCAGCAACAACAAGTCCATTATTGGATATGTCCATAGAGGGAGCTACTGGGGTACTGTACAATGTTGTAGGTTCGGATTTGACTCTCCCAGAGATAAGCTTGGTATCAGAGTTAATCAAGGAAGCAGTTGATCCTGCAGCAAATATCAAATTCGGAGCACAGATAGATCCTAATGCAGGAGATGAGTTAACCATTACCATAGTAGCGACAGGATTTGATGAAAATAAACAAGTGTATACAAAACAACAAAAAGGTCCAATACTATCTTCAGGTGGTGTAAGAACATTTGGCTTCGATACAGAAAAAAAAGAAACAAATATATATGAAGATGAAGAACCTGTATCCCAAGCTATACCATCAGAAGAACTTCCTTCTTTCGAAGATGAGGAGAGTGATGATGATACGACATCCTTCTCTCATAAGAACATCTCTGACGATACAGGAGAAGACCCATTGGATGTTCCTGCATTCATGAGGAAAAGAGAGTAAAGAGTTTTTATGAAATTCTTAAACAGAAATAGCAATTCTAGAATAAGCATAAATATATGGTTAATACTACCAGTTATTCTTCTTTCTGTTATAGGGGTAATGACACTAATATCTACAACAATTCTTCCAGATGGAGGTTTCGGTGATATCGATATCGTTTATAAACAAGCACTATTTCTTATCCTTGGTTTTATCCTCTTTGTAGTAATCTCATACTTAGATCTAAGCTATCTAAAATACTGGCAAATACTTCTAGTTATATATCTTTCAACACTACTACTTCTTGCACTTACACTCTTTTTTGCTCCTACCATAAACAATGTAAAAAGGTGGCTTATCATTGCGGGTATACAAATACAACCCTCTGAGATTGCTAAAGTTGCAATAATACTAACCTCTGCCGTTGTTATGTCCCAGAAACAGAAAATAAATGAATGGATCCTCTTCTTCGCTTCTTTGATACTCTCTCTCCCTTACTTCTTCTTAATATACCTAGAACCAGATGGAAGTATGGGAATACTAACTTTGGTAATATGTTTCCTCATATCTTTCCTCGGCCTTACAAATCCTCTAAGAAATACAATACTATTACTAATAATAGCCACAATATCTAGCGCCTTTCTTTTCTCATCCATAACAGATAACAATCTATGGTACCTATTAATACTTCCAGGAATAATACTTGCCATATTTTCCTTCCATTCAAATGAGTCATGGAAAACTCTAGTAATAGTAGCAACATGTATGGCATTTCTCCTAGGTTCTCTCTCTACAGTAATTTGGAGAAATGCACTAAAAGACTATCAGAAAGATAGAATAGTTGCCTTCTTTAATCCTTCTTCTACAGAAAATGATATCGGCTTCAATGTTAACCAATCTCGTATAGCAATAGGATCGGGGAGGATTTTTGGAAAAGGTTTTGGTAATGGGACACAGAGCAAAAGAAACTTTCTCCCTGAACATCAAACAGACTTCATATTTGCTTCCTTTGCTGAAGAGTTCGGATTAATTGGAAGCCTTTTCCTAATCCTTCTGTATGGTGTGATAATTGTCAGGGCTTTCAGTATAGCAATAACTAGTATTGATGATCCTGTGTTCTCACTCATCGCATTGGGAATCGGTATAAAGATACTTTTGGAAGTTTTCATAAATATAGGGACAAATACAGGAGCGATTCCTGCAACTGGTATACCTCTCCCTCTCATGAGTGCAGGTGGCAGTATAACGATAATGACGTATATTTGTTTAGGG
>CAYVNA010000008.1:0-25333 GCA_964452735.1 uncultured Candidatus Saccharibacteria bacterium | reverse complement strand
GGCTACTCCACAATATATACTCATCTACAAACAACCAGTTAAATATGAACAGAAATGGCATAGTAGATATCTTTGAGGAGTAATGATATTTGACTTTTTGACGATATTAAACTAGAATCTATCCTTGTATGAACAACGAAAATAACAATTCAAAATTTGCAGTTATCAAGATATCTGGAGTACAACTAAAGGTGTATGAAGGAAAAGAGTATGAGATAAATAAGATAGAAGGTAATAAGGGTGATAAGGTTGAGGTTAAAGAGGTTTTGCTTTTAGTTGATGGTGAGGATATAAAGATAGGAAATCCATATGTAGATGGTGCCACTGTATCTCTAGAGATCACTTCACAAGGAAAAGGAAAGAAGATAGATGGTTTAGTGTATAAATCTAAGTCTAGATATAGGAAGAGTTTTGGTTCTAGACCCAGTATAACAAAAGTTGTTGTTAAGAAAATATAAAATGCCCAAACAATATTTTTTCCAAGTAGGAAGCTTTAAGGATATCTCCCATGTTGAGTTACTTCGAGTATTTGAAATGTATGGTATTAGTAGGGATGTTCTTCATTCTTTCAATGAAGAAATATTTCTCATAAAAAGTTCAACCATTACAGAAGACATACTTCTAAAGATATTCAACAGGCTTGGTGGTAGTATTAGGTTGGGATATATAATTGATGATTTGGATACGTTTCTAGACATATACAAAGAACGTGAATCAAAAGTAGTATTTGGAATTAGTATCCTTGATTCTATCAGGGATGGCGATACAGAATTCCTTAAGAAACTTGGGAATGAGATTAAAAAGGGATTGAAAGAATATGGTATATCTGGGAGATTCATTTCACCAATGAGAAGAGATATTTCTCTTAATGCTGCACAGATTCTAAAGAATGATATCCTTAGTAAGGGTTTTGAACTTTGTATTCTGAGAAACAAAGAAGAAGAAGTATATGCATGTACTCTGGCAATACAAGATCTTAAAGGCTATGTAGAGAGAGATCTTGATAGGCCATATGCAAACTTTGATATGGGTGTATTACCTCCTAAACTTGCAAGAATAATGATTAATCTTTGTGGTGTCAAAGAAGGTATCATCTGGGACCCTTTCTGTGGCTCAGGAACAATATTGATGGAGAGTGCCGTATTAGGATACAATTTTCTTGGTTCTGACATAGATTCTAATGCAATATTCCAATCGGATGAAAACATAAAGTGGCTTTCTAGCAAGGGCTATACAGGAAATATTCTGTATGAGCTATTTAGAATGGATGTATCCAACCCATCAAAAGATGTTCTTAAGAAACTTCGTAATACAAATATCTCTGGAATAGTATGTGAGCCATATATGGGACCTCCTCAGAAAAGAGTGTTAAATACGGTAAGAGCAAAAGCTCTTTTAGAGGATGTAAAACATTTGTATAAAGAACTTTTTAATGTAATAGACGAGGAACTAGGAATGAGAGATTTTAATATGGTCCTGATAATACCATCATACAAAACAGATAGAGGATGGGAGTCCTTTGGTATAAGGGACATCATAAGTAATAGGTGGGAATTATTGAATTCAAAATATTCTTCTGGTAGGGACTTGAAGTGGAGTCGTAAAAATAGTATCATCACTAGGAATATTTTCATGCTACATAGAACTTAGTAGTATTTAGATAAATTGATGTTTTGATGCAATGTCACATGTTGCAGCAGCCGCAACATCATCCAATTTTGGAAATGTTGCAGGAAAAAGATTAGGTGTAAAGAAATTTGCTGGCGAGAATGTAAAAGCCGGTAATATTATTATTAGGCAGAATGGTTCTGTTTATCATCCTGGGAACAATACATACATGTCTAAGAATTACACTATACATGCAAAAACAGATGGTGTAGTACAGTTTAGAAGAATGAGTGGTTTCAAGAGAGGTAGATATTATATCGATGTGGTAGAATCTAAGTAATATGCCTAAATCCAAATTCATACAGATTGAGAGCAAGAACGCTCTTTTAGAATTGTTGAGAGAAGGAAGAGATTTCGAAAGGATTTTTGTTGCTTCAAACGCTTTCAAAGATGAAAAGAGCAAAGAGATTGTTGATCTAGCAGGAAAGAAGAAGATCCCCATATTTAAGGTTTCTAGGAGATCATTGAATAGAAAGTTAAGATCCTCTTCTTCTGAGAGTATTGTTGCCTATATGTATTCTGATAATGATTGGTCTCTTAGCGAGCTTCTTTCAAGTATCTATGGTGAGAATAAACAACCATTTTTCTTAGTTCTTGATAATCTTAAATATTCTCAGAATGTTGCTGCAATAATGAGAACTGCTTTTGGCAGTGGTGTTAATGGAATAATTGTTAATCCTCAAGAGAAGAGTTTAATATCTGATGAGACCATAAGGATATCAATGGGGGCTGCGGAGAGAATACCTTTAGTTGAGATGAATCTGTTTAATGCTTTAAAGACGCTTAGAGATAATGATATAAAAGTTTTTGCAATAGATATGGATGGTGATAGTTACTATGATACGGATCTTAGAGGTCCAGTAGCTTTTGTTCTAGGAGCAGAAGATGTTGGTATTTCTACAGGTATCTCCGAGAGAGTTGATGGGAAAATATCAATCCCTATGAGAGAAGGTATTGGTTCTTTAAATGTGAGTGCTTCTGCTGCAGTTATAACATATGAAAAACTTAGACAAGAAGTAAAAGGCTTCTAGATAAGTTTCTTCATGAGATCCTCTAACTCTGAGTGTGTGTTATATCTAATTACAACTTTTCCTCCCTTTGACATCTTTATAATGTTCGCAGTATATCCAAGTTTTTTACTTAAAACATTAGAGTAATCTTCAGCCTCTTTATCTGTCTTCTGCCAAGCCTTTGTAGCAGATCCTTTCCCGTAATTTATCTTTCTCACTAATGACTCTGTCTCCCTTACGCTCATTCCTCTCTTCACAACTAAATCAGCAGCAGCTACCAAGGAAGTCTCATCTCTAATACCCAATAGTGCTCTCGCATGTCCCTCACTGAGTTTTTCATTTAGAATATCCTCCTTAACCTTCTCCGGTATGGAAAGTAGTCTTATCTTATTTGTTATAGTCACCCTATTAAGTCCCACCTTCTTTGCTATATCATCTTGAGATACTCCAAATTCGTCAATCATTTGTTTAAATGCATATGCCTCTTCTAATGGATTAAGATCTTTTCTTTGAATATTTTCTATCAATGCCAATTCCAACATCTCTTGGGGTGAACTATCCTTTATTACAACAGGGACACTCTTCAGTCCTGCAAGCTGAGATGCCCTCAGTCTTCTTTCTCCAGCTATGAGGAAGAACTTCTCTGAATCCTTATCCTTAGTTATGATTAATGGCTGTACGACACCATGTTCCCTTATTGAATCCGCTATCTCTATTAACTCCTCTGGCTCAATATGCATTCTTGGCTGGTATGGATTTGGTGCAATATTGTTAATATCGAAATTTGCATTGTATGCACTACTAGAGTTATCAATCTCCTTTGAATCTATCAATGCTGCAAGGCCTTTTCCTAATCTTGTTGTATTATTCATTTTATTAATATTATATTTTATTTATCAAAACGTTTAACAAACTCTTTTCCTAGTTTCTTGTATGCTAGAGCACCTGTTGATTTGGAATCATATTGGAATATTGTTTTACCATATGATGGTGCTTCTGAAAGTCTTACATTTCTTGGGACTATACTTTCGAATGCAGTATCCTTAAAGAAGTCCTGAACATCATTTACCACATTCTCGGATAGCTTTGTTCTGCTGTCATACATTGTTAATATTACTCCACCTACAGTTAATTTAGGGTTTATACCTTTTATTAATTTGGTAGTTTCGATTAGTTGACCTAATCCTTCCAATGCAAAGTACTCACATTGAATGGGGATCAGAATATAGTCTGCAGAGCTTAGTGCGTTTATTGTGAGAAGTCCTAAGGAAGGAGGACAATCGATTATTACATAATCAAAGTCCTCTTGTATGTTCTGAATAGCTTTCTTCAGTAATGTCTCTCTAGAAAGCATATTTACCATCTCTATTTCTGCACCAGCAAGTGAAAGATGGGAAGGTACTAAAAAGAGATTTGGTGTAGAAGTTGATACAAATACAGATGATATTGATTCTCCATGAACTAGAACGTCGTATATGTTTTTGTATGGAGCTATATCATTTGAATCCCAGCTTTGTTTGTCAAACTGCTGTGTGAAGCCAATCCCCGAAGAAAGGTTAGACTGAGGATCCATATCTATCATGAGAACTTTCTTCTTCATTAGTGCCAATGAAGCACTTAAGTTCATTGTAGTTGTTGTCTTTCCAACACCACCTTTTTGATTTGCAATTACAAATACCTTCATATTTCTACTCTATCACGTTTCACGGATTAATACTATTTATAACTTTCGTGCCTTACAATCCTAAATTCTGTAAATGGGAAATACACTATCCAAGCTTTTCCCTTTATATCTACCTTCTCAATTGGTCCAAATGTTCTAGAATCTGAGCTGTGAGGTCTATTATCTCCACATACAAAATACTCTCCCTCCGGAATAACCTTTGATTCTCCCTCTTTTATATAATCTCCACCATTGGTGTAAATGGTATCACTTAAATAAGCTGATTCATCTAATTCATTCCCATTGATATATATCTTCCCATCCTTCAGCATTATAGTATCTCCTGGAAGACCGATAACTCTCTTTATGAAATCTTGTGTGTCTGAATATCTAAATATTATTACATCACCTCTTTCAGGCTCTTTTATGCGGTATGTTATCTTATTTGCCATTAAATACTCTCCATTTTTGTACGTAGGGTGCATGGAGCTACCAATGACCTCATGTGGGGTCATTATGAAGATGTATAGGACTATGGATATAACTAGTGCTACAACGACTGTTTCTAGGAATGAGAGTATGAATTGTCCAATAGGAGCAAATACGGAAGATATCTTTTCAGTATTAGTAAGGTCTTTTTGTGTATTACTTTCGTACATTTTTATTAGCAGATAATTTAATATGTTCTAACTAAATATACTAATGGAAATGCTCTGATTATGCAATGTGATATAATAACAATATGGAGACAGAGCTTGAGTGTAAGGTTCAAGATGATATAGAATTACTTTCTCTATTAAAGCAGGCAAGTAAGATAGGGGAAGATGAAGCTAGGAATATTTCAAAAGAATCTGACCCAAAACTTTTCTATTGTTTAAATATTATTACAAATCACGGTAATAATATCTGTATGGAGTTCTTAGAAGAACAATTGGGTTTTCTATTTCCCTCTTTAACCTCTGCAGACTATTGTAGTATAGTGCAAGAGTGGGGAAAGTATATGCAAGAATACCGCTACGGGGAATCGAACCCCGGTTTACAGGATGAAAACCTGCTGTCCTAGACCACTAGACGATAGCGGCATAACAGAAAGATTCTACTATAATTAGAGATTTTTGTGAAGCTAAAGGTTATTCCTTTTACTAATATCTCTTAGAAGTTGTTGTTCCTCTGCCATGGTTGCTCTCTGGTATTCGTTTGTTTCTTTTTGTAATACATACCTTCTTTTACACTTACACTCAACAACGACTCTATTGTCAGATATGTGTCCCAATCTTTTTGCTTTATCTAATGGGTATGTACAACCTACACAAAGTCTTTTTTCAATAAGGATATCTTGAAAAGGTCTGATTATTTTCTTAATCATAATTGTTATTTTTAAATATATGCCGAAGAGAGGACTCGAACCTCCATAGGGTATACCCCTACATGCTCCTAAGGCATGCGTGTCTGCCAATTTCACCACTTCGGCATCGGTAGCGTATATTTTACAGCACATATGGGAAATTTGAAAGTTATATGTATAATGGGATATGGAAAGAGAAACCTTTTTCGAAAGAATATATGAGAAGCATAGGGAGGAGATTAAATATCTAGATGTTGTGAATAAGAGAAAGATAGTTATTCTTTTTTCTTCCATACCTGGAGCTGGGAAAAGTACCATATCTGATATCTTGGAAGAGTATCTAAAATCTGTGAGATTTAATGCAGACAAAATTAGAAATTACATATCTCAATTAGATCCTTCCCTACCTCAAGATCAGGTTACAGAATTAAAAAGAGGATATAGCTACTGGTTCTTAAAGAATATCCTCAGCAACTCTCCTAATGGCAATGTCATACTAGATTTTAGTGTAGATAGGTCATACGAAGAGTTGTTAAAAGAATTAAAGAAACTATCATGCGATATCGTCCTAATAGAACTAAATGCTCCATTGGAGGTACTTCAAGAGAGAATTAAAAGAAGGAACCCAGAAGGATTTGAAGACTATCTAAAAGAGATGGATAGATGGAGTAGGGAACATAATCTTTTTGTTGAAAATAATGCAAAAGATATCTCCTTATCGCTAAATACAAGCACAACGCCTCCTAATGAATGTGTAGAGAAAATTAAGACTCTTCTATAGATCCGAACACTTTCCCGTATACCTTTACAAAACCATCCTCTTTATGTGGAGCATTTCTGATCACTTCATCCTGCTCTAATCCTTTTTCTGGCATGTCTTCTCTTGCGTCTTTAAGGGATACATGGTTCTTCATTGGTTGTACATTGCATGTATCAACTTCTCCTAATACAGAAACAGAGTCTAGTATAGTTTCCATCTGTGGTATGAATTTCTTAAATTCCTCCTCAGAAAGAGATATTCTAGATAACTCAGCTATATGTTTTACATCTATTTTCATCTTTTTAATTTCTTTATTAATATATTTTGTACTTCATTTGGGTTTGCAGTACCCTTGGTTATTTGCATAACTTTCCCTACAAGGAAGCCTATACTTGCATCTTTACCATTCATATAGTCATCTACAGCTTTTTGATTCTCTTTTATTACACCATCAACTATTCCTTCAATGCCTCCACTGTTCTCCTCCTTCGATTTCCTTGATATCTCTATTGCTTCTGCCAAATCTTTATTATTGCTTATACAATCTTTAAGTATTTCCTCCGCCTTGTTTTTTGTAAAGAGACCCTCCTTGAAAGACAGAATCAAGAGAGCTAGATCTTCTATATCGATTTTGACATCACCCATTGAGTACACAGTTCCCATTACCCAGTTAGAAGCCTCTATGGCAGATTCCTTTTCGTCTAATTTGTCTTTTAGATGATTCTGGAGTTCTTCAAAATACTCAGCATTCTCTCTAGAAGAAGAAATAACCTCTGCTGCATATTGTGATATCCCCCAATCTTCTGTATATCTTTTGATCTTCTCGTTTGGAAGTTCAACTAACTCTCCAGATATTCTTGCAATATCGTCCTCCGAGATTTCTATTATGGGGATATCAGGCTCTGGCATATATCTGTAGTCATCAGCCGTTTCCTTAGACCTTTGAAATTCGGTAATACCTTTATTAGCATTCCAACCTCTTGTTTGCTGTTTGATCTCCTTTCCATTCTCTATCTCTTCTATTAGTCTTCTCACTTCGTATTCTATGGATTTCTCTACTGCAGTTATTGACCCTATATTCTTGACTTCCACTTTTGGATTTAAAGAATTACTCCCAACTGGAAGTATCTTTCCATCTTCGTATTTCCATTTACCTTTCTCCTGTACCGAGATATTAGGTTCACATCGCATTTGTCCTTTCTCCATATCTGCATCAGAAATGTTCAGGTATCTAGCTATTTGCCTTATCTTTGTAGCGAAATCTTTAGCATCTTTGGATGACCTTATACAAGGTTTTGTTACAATCTCTATCAATGGAACTCCTGACTTGTTGTAGTCGATCAAAGAGTACTCCTTTCCTGTGTTCAATTCTGCATGATGTGTAGATTTTGCAACATCCTCTTCCTGATGTATTCTCTCTATCTCTACAGTTTTCCCCTCTGTTAATTCAACATATCCATCTGAGCATATGGGTCTTTTGTACTGACTAATCTGATATCCTTTTGGAAGGTCTGGATAGAAGTAGTGTTTTCTGTCAAAAAGAATTTCTTTTTCAATATCACAGTTAGTTGCAATTCCCATCAGTATACAAAGTTCCAATGCTCTTTTGTTGGGGACTGGAAGAGCTCCTGGGAGGCCTAAACAAACAGGACAGACATGGGAGTTTGGTTCCTTATGGAAATATCCTGTAGGGCATTTACAAAACATTTTAGATTTTGTTTTGGTCTGTATATGTATCTCTAAACCAATTATGACATCATATTTTTCAGTATTCATCATGTGTAATACTATCAATTTTATTCCTCTATATCAAATACTCATCTGTGGGAGTCATTTCTTTTGTTAGGATATAGTATGTACCTCTACCTTTGCCTTTTGCCTTTATATATTTCTTCTCTACCATGTCTTGTAGGTCCCTGTATGATGTCATGAAGGAAACACCCATCATTTTTGTATATTTATTTCTTGTAATTTTTTGGTTTAGGGATAGGTAGTCAAAGAGTTGTATTTGTCTAGGATTTAGATGTAGTTCTAATGTACCATTCTTCTTTACTTTTGAATCATATACATTCTTAAATTCGTTGGTAACCTCCAGTACTGTTTTTGATATTGTATACATATATGCCTCTAGAAATGTTGTTAGATCAATCTTGCTTTTGGACATTTTGAATGCAGCCATTATATCTTGATCTATGTATTCGAAACTTTTGAAAAAGGGAATTATATTGTCAGGATTGTATCCATATTTCTTTGCTAATATTTCTAACATTAGTATTGAGGTAAGCTGGTTGCCACAGAGAAATGGTGCCTTATCTATGGATTCGTATAGGAGGATTCCGAGTTTTATTAATCTGTGATTATTGTCTTTTCCATTCTGTATCCAATCAAATATCTCGTTGAAGTGAAAATGTATATCTATTTTTGGGTAGAAGTCTCTCATTTTATACCAGTTGTCATACATCTCATTTGGTTTTTCCGAGAATGTTCTTATCTTAGAAAGATCCCATTCATCAACCAATCCCTTCATCAAGAGCTTGTTAATATGTGAAGCTAGCTCTATTGATGGTTTAAGTGAATTCCGATGGTCATATGATCTAGTGAAGTCTTGGGCATTTCTAAAATTAGTGAAAAGGAGAAGGGTTTTCTTTTGTGATGGAGTGTCTTGTCCTCTCTGTATCATCAATGCTTGGTTATATCCTATTGAGTTCCCAACTAACTCTCCTAGCTTATACATATCTTCCGCACCATATTTTTCTTCTAGATCGTTTCTGTATTGTTCTGGTAGTCTAATATGTTTTAGGTCATTTATACATATTTCATACTTTACTATGTAGTTAAGGAGGAGGTTTGTTAATGTGTATTTAGGTGTTCTCATATTGATGTTGTGTAAAAGCTGATGGATGGAGTCGAACCATCGACCTGTCCCTTACGAAGGGAATGCTCTACCAACTGAGCTACATCAGCGAATGTAACGGTATTGTAACAGAGAATAGGGAGTAGAACAAGTGTAGGCCTAGAGAATCTTTTCCTGTATAATGTCTCCTTATGGAGAATGGTGATTTATATGAGACAAGGGATCCAAGAAATTATATTGAGGATGGAGAACCTAGGGCTTTATATTGGTATGCATATCGAGGTACCTATAATGTTCTGAAGGATTACCTAGCTTGTGGTCGGGAAGTTTCTTCAACTGTGGAATTGGACGATTATCTTCCACCAGACTCTTTTTTGTCAGAATTCTTCAATCCATCAGAGGATTGTCCTTGTACTTATTCTATTCCAATACTTCTTGTTAGGAATAGTTTACTTCAGCCTTTTAGTTTTGATCCTAGAGGGAAGGATAGGGTGGAATTATGTGATGTTAAGTCTCCAGGGATATCTGCAACCATAGGTTTCTCAAAAAACAAAGGGGAAGTATGTGGTGCGTTGTTTGATAGGGATTGTAGAAGGCAGGATCATTTGTACCTTACAACTATTAATAGGATAATGGAATGTAACTATTCTGTTATATATCTTCCAACACCAAATCAACCTCTCCATGTTAGGATTGTACATAATGATCATTTGAAGGATCCTAGTATACACTTACCACCGTTTAACGATAGGGAGAGGATCTGTAGGCTTTTTCAGGAAGGAAGAATAGTTTAGCTGTTTTCAAAAGCCTTCAAATTTGCTAAAAACCATTCTGATTTTAGGTCTTTTCTCATCAAGCTCATTTCTATTGGCCCTAAGTAGTTCCACATCTCTCCTAAATGAATCATCTTTCTACCTGTGTCAATGTCATATGTTGAGTCCAGTAGTAATCTGTGTTTTAGATATTCTTCAGCAAGAGAGTTATGCCATTCTAGTGGATAGTATTTTTTATTCCATCGAGGTTCTATGCAATTCAAATCTCCTAATAATCTTCCTACATCATGTTCCGGGAAACCAAGCTCCATGTCTTCCCAATCAATAATCTTTATCTTTTCATCCATAACCATTATATTTTGTGCTAGGAAATCGCCATGGATAACTTGAAGATTTTTCTCAACTAATATGTAATCCTTACGAAGTTGCTCTAACTGCATCATCGGTAATTCGATATTTAGTTCAGCTGCGTAGTTTAGTGTATTTTCCAGAGACTTAAGATACGGGGTATCTTGTATGAGGAAAGTAATCTTTTCTGTTTTTATATAATGATGGAACTTAGCAATAGCTTGAATTGCTAATATCCAATATCTTTTGTCTTTCCCGAGTAAATTTCCAGGGTTGATATATGGGAAATAGGCAGTATGATGTTCAACTTTTTCTGGAAAGAGAATCATATCGAAATTTGAGTTATTTTGAAGCAATCTGAAGAAGTGGATCTCTTTTAAAGAAAGATTTTTCTTGAATGTTTTGCTAGATGCAGTCATGACTGTAATTTAGAAGGTATTCTATAATAAGCGAGAGACGGGATTCGAACCCGCGATCTTCTCCTTGGGAAGGAGACATTCTACCAACTGAACTACTCTCGCATATATATTCCTATTCTACTAACAAAAAGGGACTATTTCTAGTCCCCTTAAGATATTTCCCCCTATTATTTATCTAACTCCTCCTTCACAATACTCCAATCTGCTTTAAGTTGTTCAGAGAGCTTTTGTGCAACAGAAGATGTAACAACAGCATCTTTCTTAAACTCCTCCACTACCTCTGCCACTAACACCTTGTACTTCCCTTCATCAATCTTCTCTCCTGCTTTCTCAAGCTGTTTTGCTCTTCTCTTTACTTCTTTTCTAGCCTCGTTATATATATCTGCTAACTTTTCCTTCATTTCGCCTGCAAACTTCTTAATATCCTTCCTTGTCTCTTCTCCAGACTTAGGTGCTAACAATACTCCAGCAAATGCTCCAGCTAGTGCTCCAAGAAGAATACCTTTAATGAATGATCCTGCGTTTTTTGCCATATTATGAAATTTATTAATTTAAATATCTAAATATATATTAATACTTTAAGCTTAAAATTTAAAGAACTTGAAAATCAAATACGCTATGATTATGAATATACATGGGATTAAGAAGGTTGCAAGGATTGTGAAGAAAGAAACTTTGGAATTCTCTTCGGAAGAAACCTTTTCCGAAAGAGTAGTTACTTTTTCTTCTGTTTCCTCCAGTGTGTTTTCCTCTTGTACAACCTCTTGATTCTCCGAAGTGTCTGACTGTGCAAGTATCGGAAGAGGTGAGAAGGAGATGAAGAAAAAGATTATAGCTAGGATTGTGAGTTTTTTCATAATATATATGCTAACATATCTTGGTATGATATATCCAGATACTAAATTAGAAGAATCTCTTTGGAATGAGGGATACAGAATCGTGGTGGGTTTAGATGAAGCAGGAAGGGGTCCATTAGCGGGACCAGTTGTTGCTGGTGCTGTTGTGATTGGGGATAATTCGCAGATAGTGGATATTGTTGCAGATAGTAAGAAGATGACTAAGAAGAGGAGGGAGATGGCATTTGATTTGATTATGGAAAAATCGCTATCATTTGGAATAGGTGTTGTTAGTTCTAGGGATATAGACCATTTGGGTATTCAAAAGGCGGTGCTTAAGGCAATGGATATTGCGTTGGAGGTTTTGGAAAAGAGACTCAACGAGAAAGCCGACTATATTATTGCCGATGGAGAGAATATCCTTACTATTCCTAATTACAAAATGAAGAAAATAAATAAGGGGGATACGCTTCACTACTCAATAGCTGCAGCTTCTGTTTTGGCAAAGGTAGAGAGGGACAGGATAATGTATAAATATGCTGAGAAGTATCCCTTATATGGTTTTGATTCTCATGTAGGATACGGTACTAAGGCACATATGGAGGCAATAATGAAGTATGGGATTTGTGATATCCATCGAAGGAGCTTCAGGCCAATTAGTGAATATATAAATTAATTTAGAGGTATACATGGAGAAGAAAGAGATTTTTGATATTGTAGATGTTAATGGTAATGTTATTGGATCTAGAACAAGAGCTGAATGTCATTCTAATTCTTCCTTAATTCACCCTACTGTTCACTTTACCTTGTTCAATAGGGATAATAATACTGTATTGATGACTGTTAGAGGTTTGGAAAAGACACATGATCCAGGAAAGCATGTATTTATGGGAGAGCATATGGTTTCAGGTGAGTCTTTTGAAGATGGTCTAATTCGTGGTGTAAATGAGGAGCTAGGTTTCATCCCTAAGGAGTATCTCTATGTTGGTACCCATATTTTTAAGTATGATGAGCAGACAGAGTATTCCAAGATGTATTTAGTGTTTTCTAGTGGTACTGGTATTCATGCAGACAAGAGAGAGATAGAGGAATACTTCTGGCTAGATGCGAAGAATATCAAGAATTATGATGAGAATATAGGGGAGATTACAAGGTATTGGATAGCGAATGTAGATTGGATGAATATATAAATAGGTATTGTAAAAAGGTTGAGGACCGAGTTATAATTGCGAGTTCTTGAATATGAGGGGCGCTAGCTCATCCGGTTAGAGCAACTGCCTTTTAAGCAGTAGGTGCCGAGTTCGAGTCTCGGGCGCCTCATATCTTTATTACTTCAACAATTCCATCTCTCCTCCCAACCTCCAGTATGATACCCCTGCTATCCTATACTCTTTTGCAATTTCTCTTTTCTTTTGTATACTCTCTTTGTTTTGGAAGTATAGATAACACTTCTCTCCATCATTACATGCAAACTCCGCATAGCTTTCTCCTATCTCGCTATCCAATAAAGGTGAGATATTGCTATTACTAAGTAAATTATAAACACTGGTATAGGTTAGCGCTACAGTTTTTCCATTTATCCACTCATAGCTATATAGTGGAACCCCTAACCAAACCTTTTCTCGAGGAATCATCCTAACGGCATAATCTAAAATATCTCTAACCCAAGAGATCGGAGATACAGGACCTGGAGTCCTTGAAGTTTGAAGTGTATAGTCGTATGCCATGATTCTAACTTCATCAGCAATCCTTCCGATTTCTGCATAATCTTGTACAGAGATGCTTTCTATCTGTTCTGTATGATATGTACCATTATGCCATTGAGGAAAGACAGAAACAGAGAGAGTTTTGCGCATCTTCCCCAGTTCAACCTTTAACTCTCTGAGAAATGCTAAATAGTTTTCCTTATCAGAAGAACTTATTCGTTCATAGTCAATATCTATTCCTCCAAAGTTGAACTTATTTATATCCTCAAGAATCTTCTCAATATTCTTTCTTCTGATTGTATATGTAGAGAGAGAAATATTAGTTGAATTGTAATCAGACACAGATATTGTTGGGATGATTCTTATCCCATTTTTGTTACAGAGATTTCTAATAGAATCTATTTGTTGATTCGAGATACTTCTGAGAATGACATTACCATTACTATCAAGTGTATATATCACAGGATTAACGGTATGTAGTATATCTACATTATTCTCTACACTCTCGTAGCCTAGTTCAAAGGCCCAATTAGGTATCCATCCTGATTCTTTGATATCTGATATTGGAAGTATTTCTTTTTCTGTATTATCAATATTCTTCTCTATTGCTTGAACCTTCTGACTACTCTCGTCTCGTACGAAGGTTATAGTATTTGCTTTTCTTTGGAATATTAGAATGGTTGAACTTGATAGTACAAGTAGTATGCCAAGGAAGATACCAATTATGGACAGATTTCTGAGAGTTCTCATTAACCTATTATATCGTATCAGTGTCTAGTATCAACCTACCAATTTGAGACTCAACAGAATGGGCTAGATTAAGGATTGTATTCTCATCAAAATATCTCCCTATGAATTGTATACCTGTTGGCATACCATCACTTAATCCTGAAGGAATGGATATCCCAGGAAGTCCAGCTTCAGAGCTTCCTTCTGCCAATACATCCGCTATTTCTCCAAAGAGAGGATTATCAGCATCCTTGTCTTTGAGAGCAATGGAGGGTGTTGTAGGGGCAACGATAGCATCATATTTGGAAAGTACATTATCTAAATCTTCTTTAATGAGCTGTCTAACCTGTTCTGATTTCTTGAAATACTCATCAGCATATCCAGCAGAGAGAGAGAATGTCCCTGTCATTATTCTCCTTTTATTCTCTTCTCCAAATCCTTCTCCTCTCGTCGATTCAAAGAGCTCTTTGATATTTGTATTTCTCTTCCCCTCTAAACCAAATCTTGTGCCATCATACCTTGCTAAATTTGAAGAGACTTCACTTCGACAGGTTATGGTATATACAGCAATACCATATTGAGGGTCTAGTATATTTACTTCCTCTACTTTTACACCTTCTTTCTTCAAGATGTCTATACTTCTTAAGAAGTTCTTTCTAACACCTTCTTCTAATTCTAGCTCAAGGTATTCCTTCGGTAGGGCAACTTTCATACCTTTTATATTTCCTAAGGAAATATTCTCATGATATTTTTCAACATCAGACTTTGACGTTGTGAAGTCATTACTGTCATGTCCTGCAATTATGCTAAGTATATATGCTGCATCTTCTACACTCTTTGTTATTGGTCCTGGACAATCCAATGAAGAACCCATTGCAAAGACTCCGTATCTTGATACTCTCCCATATGTTGGTTTTAATCCAACCAAACCACACCATGATGATGGTAGTCTGATGGAACCCGCAGTTTCTGTCCCTAGAGATGCAGTGCAAAGATCTGCTGCGATAGCGGAGGCTGATCCACCACTTGAGCCACCTGGAAGCCTAGATATGTCCCAAGGGTTTCTAGCAGGTCCATAGTATGATGTTACAGTTCCAGAACCATGACAGAACTGATCTAAATTTGTTTTCCCAAGGATGATAGTATCTTCTTCCAAAACTTTCTCAATGACAGTAGCGTTGTATACAGGAACGTAATCATTCAAGATATGTGAAGCAGCTGTTGTGGGGAGGTCTTTTGTTGAATAGATATCTTTAACAGATATAGGTATTCCACCTAGTAGGCCTTTCTCTATCCTTCCAAAATTATTATCAAGCTCTCTAGACTTAGCTATTGCTTCCTCTCCAAAAACGGAGATATATGCATTTAGTTTGTTATTCAACTTCTCAATTCTATCTAGATAGTATTTTGTAATTTCCTCACTAGAAATTTCCTTCTTCAGAAGTTTTTCTCTTAATTGGGTAAGTGTGATATTCATTATGTTTGTATTCTACCAAAAACCCCAATAAATGAGAATGGAGATGGTTAAGGTTACCAATGTGCCTAATGTAACTTGAGACAAAGTATGTTTCTCCAGGACTATACGAGACCATGCAATACATGGGGAGAAGAGGAAAAGAAGGAATAGGTAGGGTGATGGGAAGAGGAAGATTAAGGTTGCAAAGAGAAGTGTAGAGTAGGTCATGTGTCCACTCATTTTCCAAAGGAAAGTGACTAGTGTGAGTACTGTAGAGGACATGAATATTGCTAGGGAGACTGAAGAGAGTGTATCTACGCCAAATGTTTTTACATATATATATGCAAGACCGAGTAATATGGATATTGTGATGAAGTATGGAGGTCTCTCTTCCCTTTTTGTGAATTCGTAATCAGATATTCCAAAATATTTCTTTATTGCAAAATAGGGAATGATGGGGAGGAGTAGGTAGATGGATGAAAGTATGACCTTTTCTTTTGTTTCCAATGGTGACGCATATATTGCAACCATGGGAGTTAGTATCATTGTGAGGAAACCATTTGATATCTCTGATATTATTCGAGCAATTTTCTTTTTAAGCATCGTCTATTGTACCCCATATGGTGAAGATTGGCTATCCTTTCTATCCAGATATGAGAGGATTGGTAACAATCCTATAAAGGTGTTTAGTATCCAATGGTTTGTACAAACCCATATTGCGTTACATCCACACCCTATCTTTTCAACTATGAAGTATGAGAGAAGAGCAAGGAGTATGGAGATTAGTAGCTTAACAGATTTGTATTCAAGGATTGATTTATCAACTAACACAATGGCCATGGTCAAAAGAAACTGTATTACTATTGGTAACCACCAGAGGGTTCTTTCTTTGCAAGTATCTGTATCTTTCTCTCCTAATACATTCTTTCCATCATCTACTATGTTTGAGGTTTCTTCCTCCTCAGTATTGCTATCGAGAGAAATATCATCTCCTCCCCCTATGCCAAGGGCTTCTGCTATTGTTGTTAGAAATGTTTTCTTCTTTATGTCTGTGGTCCCGGATACTGTTCCTGTTTCAACTCCTCCTAAACCATCCTTTCCCCATTCTGTATGTATGAGGATATCAAATGTCAGGGTTTGATTTTTGAATGAGTTACCAATCTTTCTATCAAGTTCTAGGTATATGGTTTGAGTATTTTCTGTTTCGGGTTTTAGTTCTGCAATTAGGATTCTTTTTTCATTTAGGAATTTTGAGAGTGTTGTATCTAAGATATTACTTTTGATTACGAAACGTATTTGGTCTCCTAGTTTTGTTTGTTCTCCCTTACCCTCTAGGTATATCCTACATGGGTTATTGGGGTCTTTATTTATTATATATATTTCTCTTTCTATTATTTCTCCAGGGAGCATGGTTGAGGTGTTGAATAGGGGGGTTGTATTTTTATTTATCAGTGGTTTTTCATTTTCGTAGCATATGATTTCTAAATCTGCAGCATATGTGAGAGAGCTAAAGGAGATTAGGAGGAGGAGAGATGTTATGATTTTAGAAATTATTTGTTTTATCATTCTTTTTCAATGGTTATGTTTAGATATTCATTATCAAAGAATCCTTCTGATGGTTTTAGTTCCATGTCCCATGCGTGGTTTTGTATTACGAGGTTTAGAGTTTTTTCTGGGGTGTCATTATAGTTGTCTTTGGATATTGTTAAAATGAATTGTAGTTTGTTTCCATAGTTTGTTGGGTGTTTTGCATATTCATCCAGTTTGAACTCGTTTAGTGGTCCTTCGTATATTAAATTGGAGTAATCTAGGAATACTTGTGTATGGATTAGGGATGCGAATTTTTCATTATCTATTTTTGCAATGTGCATACTGTTTAGTGTGTCTATTTCTCCTATGTTTTGTATTAATACTACAAATGTTATTTTTCCCTCAGGATTGATTTTTTCTTTGATGGTTGTAGTTCCTCTGTCAGTTTCTATGTGTGTTTCTAGTGTTGTTGCTTGGAATTCATTTTTGTTTGAATAGTGTTTGTCTATGAATATTGCATATGCCATGGAGGGGAGGAGGAATATTGTCCATATTATTGCGAGTATTGTCCTAATCTTCAGTTTCATCGTCATCTTCTTCTGATTTTACTTTTCTTTCTTTAAGAAATTTAGTAACTTCTTCCTTTATTACATTTATTTCAGATGCAGCTATTATTACACTGGGGAGTATTATCATTACAAGGAAGCCTGTTGGTTGTTTTGCGAAGTGTATTGGGTATCCTATGAGTGGTATTGTGAAGAATACTTTTCCTAGTATTTGGTCTTGTGTTATTGTGTCTGGATCTTCGCTTTCGTTTGCGTCTCCTTTGGTTTTGAATATTGTTTCTTCTTTTTGTGTTTGTTTTTCTATTACCCTATGTGTGTATGTTTCTGTTTGGTTATTTTTCATTTTTGCAGTTATTACATCTTCTATGTTGTATTCTTTTTCTTCTTTTGTTCCTACGATACTGCCTGTGTGTATTGTTGGTTCCATGGATCCAGACATTACTACGTAGAAGTTGTATCCGGGTATTATGTCGTATGTGGTTAGGAGTATGAAGGATGCAGATAGCAAGAGTATTGCAAAGAGGATGTTGTATATGATTTTTATTATTATTTTTAATATTTCCATATTTTTATATCTTCATCATACTCTCCATGGAGAGAGTATGTGAGGATACAAGGTTACTGACTAAATCCAGGATTGTCTATTTGGGTTGCTGTTATAACCAAGTTGAAGTTTGTTGTCTTGCCTTGCAATGCATTTCCTGCGGTTGTAGGTAATGTAAATGTGAATCTAGTACAACCAGCTTGACCAACAGGTAGATTGATAAAGCTTGTAGGAATCATTGTTAAGCCAGATAGAGGATCTCCGTCAGGTGCTACAGTAAATGGTCCTGCTACAGGATCTACTGGTACAGGATATTTTTGCCATATGTTTGTACCCATACAGAGGTAATCATCTTCCATTCTTACATCCAAAGCATTGAACAGCATTCCACTGTCTGATACAAATTCTGCAGACCAAGCATATTTTAGAGGAACAGTCCCTGTGTTAGTTGATCGTATTGTATATACTGGGGATGTCCATCCTGGGAGGATGTTAGGTACAGTTATAGGAATAACTGTAGTTCCTTGAGCAGAAAGAGCTACCTCAACTCTTGCTGTTCCTATACTATTCCCCTGTACACTTTCTGTATCAGTAAAGTAAGCTCTAGTAGCTCCTATAGCTACAGCAGAGACTACTCCCAATGAAAGAATACTAAATAGTAATCTTTTCATATATATTAAATAAAAATAAATTTAGATATATTAATAGCTTAATCAGTAACCTGTTCTAAGGAAAATGTAAAATCAATAACAAAACTATCCCCCTGAGCTAAATTATCCAAAATATGATAATTATTCCACCAGTCAATTATCATACCAACCCTAACCTCCTCATTCTCAGTCATAACCTCGTTAAGATTCAAAGAAGACCCATTCAAACCATACACAGGACCATTATATACAGCAGATTCACTACCGGTAATATATCCATCCCAGTTTGTATCTACCCAAATACGAATATTCAAAGCCCTTGAAAGCTCACCATCCAAATCCCCACATGAAATATCCCCTGATGTAGTCTCTGGTTCTAAACAACCATTCTCATAGTCAACAATTGAAATCTCTGAAATTCGAAGATTCCCATTAACTGTACCCGCATTCTTAAACACATATCCGAAATTAGGCTGACTATTAACAGGCCTTAAACCACCAAAACTACGAGAAACATTAACATCACCACCATCAATCTTCAAATCCAAAGTACCTGCAGTGAAAGTATTTCCTGCACTAACCTCAATATCACTAAAGTAGGCTGTAGTTGCACCTATCGTTAAGACAGACGTTAAGCCGAGAACAATGGAACTCAGTAAGAGTTTCTTCATGAAAAATATATAATGAATTTATATATTGGGGATTGAAAGTTACCAATCCGGAGTTAAAGAACTAACCCAGATCGGTTTCGCCATTGACAGCACATAGACATAGGCGACCAATATATTCTAAATGCTATAGTCCTCTGCTTATAATTAATACTATATACATTTGAGAGGAGAAGTCAAGGGTAAAATTGTCCTTTACTTGAAGCACTTAAGAAGAGGGTCTTTCTTTCTTGTAATGATAAATAATCGATGAAGAGCTCTCGTTATACCAACATACAAAAGCTTAATATCTAACTCATTATCTTTGTAATATGTACTATTAAAATCCGCAAAAACAACACTATCAAACTCCAATCCCTTAGCACTCTCTACAGGTAGAACCAAGAGACCACTATGATAGTCATTCTCTTCAAAACTGATTACCTGCCTCCCAATCAAATCCTCATACTCCTTTATCTTAGAGTAGATACTAGTAGCATGAGATCTATCCCTACAAAGTAAAGCACATGTTACAGCACTCTTCTCAAACTGTTCTTTGAATAGGTGTATAAGCTCTTTCATATCCTCTTTGTTGAAATTGGAAATATCTGTATCATACTCAAGAACCTTAACCTCATCTCCATGCCTTAGAACCCCCTCTGGAAGCTTATATGATTTAGGAAACCTCTCTTTAAAAACATTGTTTGCAAAATCCACTATCTCAATTGTTGTTCTGTAGCACTTCTGAAGTTGATGATATATGGTATCTTTCCTTGTTATATCCCTTATTAAACTAATAACATCTTGCCAATCTTTAATATAGAAGGGAGGGATAATGGATTGTGCTAAATCTCCTGCTATATTGATATTCCCATTCTTTGCTACTCTAAGAAGTGTAGCAAGTTGTATAAAACTAATATCTTGAGCCTCATCTACCATGATGTAGTCTTTTTCATACATCTTGATACCTTCTATCTTAAAGAACAGATACACCATTGGTGCAAGATCCTCCATTCTATAGTGCTTAACCCTTCCTTCTGAATTTAGGGCCTTAAGGGAGTATTTAGAGGTATCTTTTGTAACAAGATCTGTCTTGAATAACCTCTTATACAATGAATATACATTACAGTTCTTTCTGAAATAGTTATAGATATTCTTCTTAAAAAGGATATCAGAATCGTTAGTATTATCATAGAAACCCGTATATCCCTGCCTAAACTGTTTCTGTGCGAAAGCATAGTCAGTTGCTAATCCTAACCTCTCCCTCATATCGATATTGGGGAACTCCTCTTTCAATTCGTAATACCTCCTTTTTATAACATCCTTTCTAGAGTAGGGGATATTCTGAATGAGATCCTCTTCAAAGATATCAAAGTATTCATCCAATATATCTAGAAATTTAAGGGATCCCTTAAATTCTTTTATAGCAAGATCCTCTTTCTCTGGTGAAATTGTGAATGTATCATCCCAATCCAAAACCTTCTTCCCCCAGAAAAGATACGTTTCTGTATCCACTTTCTCTACTCCAAGGTTTGGTAAAACATCAGATACATAGTCTATGAACATTTGGTTCGGAGCAATTATTAGACTATTTGACGGAGAGATAGTTTTCTTGTGAGCGTAAAATAGGTAAGCTAACCTATGTAACAGTATCGTTGTTTTACCACTTCCTGCGACTCCCTGTATTAGCGTCGGTTGAGATATCTTCCCTCGGATAATTTCATTTTGTTGAATTTGGATAGTAGAGACAATGTCCTGAAGTTTCTTTCCCAATCTTTCATTGAGCTGAGAGAGCAGAAATTCGTCAGCAGCGACATTTCCAGATTTTGCATCATATATTCCCCTTATACGTGCTCTAGATATTTGAAACTGCCTTTTTTGCTCTAAATCTCCAAACCTATCTCCTATTGGAGCTTCGAAAGAAACATTCTTGCAAGGTCCACTATTTTCGTAGTAGAGATTGGAGATAGGGGACCTCCAATCCGTTATTAGTGGTACATGTGTCTGTTCATCTACCATTGCGAATTTCCCAATGTATAGGGTTAGGATTTTGGAAGTTTTTGAATCATACGGTCTAAAGAGTATTTTCCCAAAGTATGGGGAATCTAGTGCGATTAACTCTGTATTTATCCTATCTACCAGTTCCTCTATCTTTCTCAATAATTGGTTATATACTGCTTTTGCTTCGCTTCTAGAATCAATATCACTTTCTGTTTGTATTAAATATATTTGATGTTCAAGCTCTTCCTCTAGTTTGTTAAGCCTTGGAAGAAGTTTGGATATTTCAGTAGCTTTCCTCTTTGTTACAGTAATGAGATTCGGATATTCCTCTTTCTCCAGCTCAGAAATATCAGCCAAATCGTTAAATGCAGCAACTGTGTCCAGATCCTCGTGTAAAGGATTTAGATACTTTTTAAAGTTTTGCATAATAGATTGTGAGGCAATGAAGTTACAAGTGAGAAATATATAACAAATGTGTAAAAAAATCAACTCAATGATATATTATTATATGAATAACCAACTTAAACTTCTTCTATATATTGTATTCATTGTCTTTGCTTTGGTATATGTTCAAGGGAAATTTGGTTTTCTGGATATCTATTTCTCCAATGAAGAAAAGGTAGAGGAGACAAGTGATGAGGAAAATGTTATCGCAGTTGAGGAAAAGGCAAACAGTGGTTATGTTGAAATATTCATCCCAAGTCAGGAGGAAGTTCGGGTAGATGTAGAGATCTCAAAAACCGAAACAGAGAAGGCTCTAGGGCTTTCTAACCGAAGGTATTTAGGTGATTATAGTGGGATGTTGTTTGTCTATGATGCTGAAGTTTCTGTACCTTTCTGGATGAAGGATATGTACATTCCATTAGACATTATTTTTATATCTTCTGATGGATTTATTGTTGATATCTCAGAGGAGAGGGAACCATGTGAGACCGGCTTCTGCCCATATATTTATGCTTCCAGCAACTTCAAGTATGTTTTAGAGGTAAATTCTGGATTCTGCAGGAACAATAAGATATCGATTGGTAATAGTGTTGTCCTTCATTTGGATTCTGAATAGTGAGATGGTATATTCTATGATTATTTCAATTGTATTTAAGAAATTATGATAAATAGCATGATTGAATGGTTAGTTAGTATTATTGAGGTCCTAGGATATCCTGGTGTTGCTCTATCCATGTTTATAGAGAGCTTCTTTGCTCCAATACCTAGTGAAATAATTCTACCCTTTTCTGGTTTTGTTGCATCTCAGGGTACCCTTAATATTTATGTTGTTGTATTAGTGGCATCTATTGCTGCGTATTTAGGTACATTGCCCTTTTACTTTATTGGAGTATGGGGTGAGGAGTTTGTTCTCAAGTTTCTGAATAAGTATGGGAAATATCTATTTATAACAAAGCAGGATGTAGATTTTGGATATAAGGCATTTGAAAAATATGGATATGGAATTGTATTCTTAGGGAGGTTAATCCCAATAATTAGAACAATAATATCCTTTCCAGCTGGTGCATCCAAAATGAATTTCTATCTTTTCTCCCTTTTCACATTTATTGGTACTACCATATGGTCAACCTTGTTAGCCTTCGCAGGATACAAACTTGGGGAGCACTGGAACATAGTTTCGTACTATATGGAGAGATATGAAAGGATTATCTTAGCTTTGGGTCTTATTGTTGTTATGTTGTATTTGTGGAGAGGCTTTAAGAATATGTCAAAGAGTTCTGATAAGTGAGCTTCCTGTAATTTCAGTTGGTTTTGGTATTCCCATTATATCTAGAATTGTTGGTGCTATATCTTTCAGAGATCCATATGGAAGGGTCTTTGGAGTTATCGTTGTTCCTGCAACGATTAGTGGAACAGGATTTAGAGAATGTTCAGTGTCCATTATCCCTGTTTCTAGATTTACCATCTCTTCAATATTCCCATGATCAGAAGTTATGATTACTGCACCTCCATAGCTTGTGAATGTCCTTAGTAGCTCATTGATACAGTAGTCTACAGTTTTGACAGCTTTTATCCCAGCTTCTAGATTGCCTGTATGGCCAACCATATCCATATTTGCGAAATTAACAAGGATGAAGTCATACATCTGAGTCTTTATCCTGTCTAAAAGAACATTCGTCATTTCAACAGCACTCATCTCTGGCTTCAAATCATATGTAGCTACTTTGGGGGAAGGTATGATAATTCTGTCCTCCTTTGAATATGGCGAAGGTATTCCTCCATTGAAGAAATATGTTACATGAGGGAACTTTTCTGTTTCAGCTATTCTTAATTGTCTCATACCCATTGAATCTAGAACTTTCCCTAGAGGTAGGTTGATGTACTGTTTAGGGAATATTACATTCTTTGGAAAGTTCTTCCTGTATTCAATCATACTAGCAACAAAAAGATTCGGTATTAGTTCTCTACTAAATCCTGAGAAATCCTCGCTAGCAAATGCTTCTGCTAACTGAAGAGATCTGTCTGGTCTAAAATTTACGAATATTACAACATCATTCTTTTGAACAATGCTCGGATTAACAACAGTTGGTTCTAGAAATTCATCTGTTATACCTCTGTTATAGTATTCCTCTATCGCCTTTTGATATGTTGGGAACTTCTCTCCAAAATTCTTTTCAAGTAAATAATAGGCTCTCTGTGTTCTATCCCACTTTTTATTCCGATCCATAGCGTAGTATCGACCCACGAATGTCCCTATTTTTCCTGTTCCTCTTTCTAGACAGAACTTATCAATATCTAGAAGATAATTAAGTGATACATTTGGGGGAGTATCTCTTCCGTCTGTTATTGCGTGAATATATATTTCGTTTTGAAAATTAACCTTAGAAAAATAATCAATTATTGCTTTGA
This sequence comes from uncultured Candidatus Saccharibacteria bacterium, assembly GCA_964452735.1. Classification (GTDB taxonomy): domain Bacteria; phylum Patescibacteriota; class Dojkabacteria; order SC72; family SC72; genus UBA2177. The sequence goes on along the minus strand of CAYVNA010000008.1, from coordinate 975 downwards.
AATGATCAATATGGGAATGTACACTTCCATCACTTAGTAACCCTACAAGATGTATATTACTATTATATTTTTGAGAATGTATAAATGCTTTTTGCAAAGTCTCATTCTTGTATATCAATCCTTTCTGTATGGCACTGTTAATTCTAGGAAGACTTTGGAGTACTGTATTTCCTGCTCCAATATTAAGGTGTCCGACTTCACTATTCCCTTTGACATTCTTTGGAAGCCCTACAGACTCCCCAGAGGCCAGAAGATATGTTCTTGGGAATATACTCCAGAAGGAAGATAGATTACTTGGATCTGCCATGACAACTGCATTCCCCTCCGATTTCGGGGCTGCACCAAGTCCATCTAAGATTATTAACAGAACTCTTTGTTTTATTCTCATAGGCAGTTGTTGTGTATATTGTGGCATATTTTTGAAATTTATTCTATAATTGCAACTGCAATTAGTAATATATTTTAAGTACCATTATGGATATCAATATAATAAAGAAGATAGAAGAGGGTTTTTCTAAGAAAAGGCCAGAGGTTAGAGTAGGTGATACAGTTAAACTTCACCTCAAGATTAAGGAAGCAAATAAGGAGAGAATACAGATTTTCGAAGGAGTAGTTATCTCTCTTAAAGGTTCTGGAATTAATAGAAATATTGTTGTTAGAAAAATATCATATGGTATTGGTGTAGAGAAGATTGTTCCTGTTGACTCACCAATGCTTAGCAAGATCGAAGTTGTGAAGAGAGGATCAGTATCTAGTTCCAAACTGTACTATCTCAGAGACAGGGTTGGAAAGAAAGCACTTAAAGCAGGAGAAACAAAAGAAATATACTTAACAGATGAGGTTGAGGAGGTAGCTCCAGAGGAAGTTAATGAAGAAGAAGTAGTTGAGGAAAAGGTTGAATCTTAGTATATTGATAGGAATGCAGGAGTAGTTCAATTGGTTAGAATATCTGTTTTCCAAACAGAGGGTTGCGGG